>DASSRW010000068.1:0-3896 GCA_035701545.1 Pseudolabrys sp. | reverse complement strand
TTGGCGGCCAGAAGCGCGGCGTACAAAGCGGCCATCGCGGTGTTCGGATAAGCCAGGCCCTTCCATTGCGACAACGTGCCGGTGCGGGTGACGCGCAGCGCATTGTTGGCGGTCCCGCTGATCGCGATCGCGTTGGCCGTTTGCTCGGCCGAGAGGCCAAGGGCCTTGGCAGCGCCGGCGGCGGCGGCATACGCACCCTGAGTGGTATGATCGAAACCCTTGGCGCGCACCGGGGCAACGTCGCTCAGCCGGGCCTGGACCTGATAGGCGACCGCAAGCGCGGCAAGGAATTGGGCTCCGCTGCCGCCGCGCATTTCCGCGGCGGCCAGGACCGCGCCAAGATTGTCCGACGGGTGGCAGGTTTCACCGGCGGCAAGATAGCTGTCCATGAAGTCCAGATACCGGCTGAGCGCGCCATTGAAGAATGCAGTCCGGTCCGGCGCTGTCTTGCCGCCGCCGATGAGTGTCGTGAGAGGCCGCCCGCCAAGTTGATCGATGAGCGCGTGAATGGAACGGATCGGCGGCGCATCGAGTGCCGCGATTGCAACGCCGATCGTGTCGAGCACGCGAATCTTCAGTTGCGCCAGCGCCTTTTCGCTCAGGTCCTGCAGACGGGCGCGGTCGACGAATCTTGCGAGTTCCTGTACCTCGGTCATCGTGAAGGTTCTCAGTTGCCATAGATGTGGTGTCTGAGGCGCGGCCGATCAAATCGGGTCGCGCCCGCACAGATCGGTCCGAACCGGAAGTGCGTCGATCTGTGCAAGCTCCTCGGGATGAGGCCGAACTGACGCTATGGCGTATGGTCTCGCCTGCACACGGACAACCAGGAAAAGCTATGCCCGCATCGCGCACCCTCTTCACCTGGCGCAACATCCCGCGCAGCGTCTGGGCGCTCGGGCTGGTGTCGCTGTTTATGGATCTCTCGTCCGAGATGATCCATGCGCTCTTGCCGCTCTATCTCGTGACCGTGCTCGGCGCCTCGACACTCACCGTCGGCATCATCGAGGGTATCGCCGAAGCGACTGCCTCGATCACCAAGATCTTCTCCGGCGCGCTGAGCGACTATCTCGGTCGGCGCAAATGGCTGGCCGCCTTCGGTTACGGCCTTGCCGCCGTCACCAAGCCGGTGTTCCCGCTCGCGACCGGCATCGTGACGATCACCGCCGCGCGCTTCGTCGACCGCGTCGGCAAGGGCATTCGGGGCGCGCCGCGCGACGCGCTCATCGCCGATCTCACGCCGGAAGGTGCACGCGGCAGCGCCTTCGGCCTGCGGCAATCGCTCGACACGGTCGGCGCGGTGCTCGGGCCGCTCGCGGCCATGGGGTTCATGGTGCTGCTCGCCGACAGCTTCCAGCGGGTGCTCTGGATCGCGGTGATCCCGGCCTTCATCTCGGTGGCGGTCATTGTCTTTGGCGTGCGCGAGGCGGAGCGTCCGGCGCAGGCGCGCAAGGTGAAGTCACCGCTGTCGCGCGCCGAGCTCGCGCGTCTGCCGGCGACCTACTGGATCGTGGTCTTCGTCACCGCGATCTTCACGCTGGCGCGTTTCAGCGAGGCTTTCCTGCTGCTGCGCGCGCAGGCGGCGGAGCTGCCGCTTGCGCTGGTTCCGTCGGTGATGGTGGTGATGAATGTCATCTATGCTCTGTCGGCCTGGCCCGCGGGCGTGCTGTCCGACCGCATAGGACGCTATCGCCTGCTTACGATCGGCTTCGCGCTCCTGATCGTCGCCGATGTTGTGTTGGCTCTCGATCGCGGCGTCGCCCTGGTCATGCTCGGCGTCGCGCTGTGGGGCCTGCACATGGGGCTGACGCAAGGGCTATTGTCGGCGATGGTCGCCGACACCGCGCCGGCGGAGTTGCGCGGCACTGCCTTCGGCGTGTTCAACCTCGCCGGTGGCATCGCCCTGCTGGCGGCGAGCATCATCGCCGGCGCGCTGTGGGAGGTCGCCGGCCCGGAGGGCACGTTCCTCACCGGCGCCGCGTTCACGGCGATCGCGCTCATCGCGTTGCCGTGGGCGAGGAGGTGGGGGCGAGCTGCTTAGTAATGCGAAAGCTCACCCACCGTTCGTCCCCGCGGAAGCGGGGACCCAGTCTTTGCTACAAGCTCAGGTTCTCGCCAAGATTGCGCCACTGCGGATTACCGGCCTCGATCAGCTCGAGCTTCCAGGCGCGATTCCATTTTTTCATTTGCCGTTCGCGGAGCAATGCCGATTCCCGAGAATCGTGCGCCTCGTACCAAACAAGTTGTTTGACGCCGTAGTCGCGCGTAAATCCGGGTAGAATTCCTTCGCGGTGCATCCAGATGCGCTTCAGCAGATCATCAGTCATGCCGATGTACAGCGTGCCATTCCGCTTGCTGGCAAGCATGTACACATAGAACGCCATCGTTTGTGGCCCCTGGGTCCCCGCCTTCGCGGGGACAAACGGAAATAATCGCCGCGCCCCTTAGACCACCACCGTCAGCTTCTTCGCCGCGCGGGTGATGCCGGTGTAGAGCCAGCGCGCGCGGCTGTCGGGAAAGGCGAACGACTCGTCGAACAGCACCACGTCATCCCATTGCGAGCCCTGCGCCTTGTGCACGGTGAGCACATAGCCGTAATCGAATTCGTCATAGGGCTTGCGGCGCGCCCAGTCGATCTGCTCGATGCCGCCGGAGAAACATTCCGGCCGCACCGACACCTTCACGCCGCGCGTCGCGGTTTCATCGTCCGGCAACAGCCGCATCGTCATGATGCCGGTCCTGCGCGCGCCGCGTTCCTTCACGCTCCACAGCGAGCCGTTGAACAGGCCCTTCTTGCGGTTGTTGCGCAGGCACACGAGCTTGTCGCCCGCATCAGGCAGCGCGTCGGTAAAGCCGCGCCGCTCGCGCACGCGCGCATTGTAGTTGCGCCGCGTCACGTTGCGCCCGACCAGCACCTGATCGGCCTCGAGCACGCGCTGCGGATCGAGATCGCTCTTGCGCACCACTTCCGTCTCGCCATAGCGGCCGGGCTCAAGATATTCGCCGGCGCGGATGTCCATCGACAGCCGCACGATCGGATCGTCCTGCGCCTGCCGGTGCACCTCGGTCAGCATCATGTCCGGCTCGTGCTCGGTGAAGAAGCCGCCGGGATTGGCGCCGTTCTGCACCGGCGGCAACTGCGCCGGATCGCCGAGCACGAGAACAGGCACGCCGAACGAGAGCAGGTCGCGGCCGAGCTCGGCGTCGACCATCGAGCACTCGTCGATGATGATGAGATCGGCTTTCGAGGCCGGCGCTTCCTCCCACAGATCGAAGCTCGGAATTTCCTCGCCGCTCTCGCGCGCGCGGTAGATCAGGCTGTGAATGGTCGAGGCGCCTTTGCAGCCCTTGCCGCGCATGACGGAGGCGGCCTTGCCGGTGAACGCGGCGAACTTCACCTCGCCGTCCATGCCGTCAGCGATGTGGCGGGCAAGCGTGGTCTTGCCGGTGCCGGCGTAGCCGAACAGGCGGAAGACCTGGGAGGCGCCATTGCGCCCCGGCTTGCCTTTGAGCCAGGTGCCGACGGCCTCGAGCGCGGCGGCCTGATGGGTCGAGAACTGCGTCATGCCGGCTCGATCAATAAGGCATCCTGAACCCGTGTAAAAGAACAAAAAAAGAACCATTGACTATATTCCTATCAAGGACTATATTCACATGCATCCTGCCCTCGGGTAGCGAGGGGCGTCTGATCAAGCGTCTCCAGATGTTGGGGGCGGGGAGCGGTGGCCGGGGAATGACTTGCACCGGAGATGCGGTGCCAAGGCTCCGGCGGTCCAAGCCGCGATCTGCCCGGCCGGCCGGCAGCCGGTCACTGGGCCGAGAGGAGGATCGCAGCGGGGCGCGCCGTCGCGGGCGCGTGGCAACCCCACGATCCGGGTTTCCCTGTCGGCCCGCAGCGG
>DASSRW010000067.1:0-20216 GCA_035701545.1 Pseudolabrys sp. | reverse complement strand
CGACGTGACCCATTTCGTACATCCAGTAGAGCGGCGTCGAGAGCAAGATGCCGTTCTCGCCGGAGAGCTTTGCTGCTCCGTCGAACTCGCCAATGGCCATTCGCTTAGTCCCCAACCCCTGCTGCGCCGCAGCAGACTGTCGCTTTTCCGTCATAGCGTCAACTTACACATAAGTCCTTGGCGCCCGGTTTACACCGAATAAATGGGGTTCCATCCCTGAAATATCGAGCTTTTTTGCCTTATTCGCCCGTTTGCAAGAGCGATCCGTGCTTGCGCGCGCTCTCCAGCAGCATCACGAAGGCGAATGATGCACCTGCGAACAGCACCACATTGAAGCCTAACGCCTCAAGCATCAGGTCGGTTCGGAACACGTGGTCGATGAGCAGCGCCCGCATGCCCTCGAAGACGTAAGTCGGCGGCAGCGCCCACGAGACGTATTGCAGCCAGTGCGGCAGCACCGCGACCGGATAATAAACGCAGGTCAGCGGCAGGAATAAAAACATGATGGTCCAGGCGAGACTCTCGGCGCCCATTCCGTTCCGCAACAGCAGGCCGGCGACGAAAATTCCGATCGACCAGCTCGTCAGGATCAGATTGACGAAGAACGCGGCGAGCGCAAGCCCGAGCGACCACAGATTGAATCCGAAAAACGCGATGGCGAGAAAAGTCACCGGCACCATCCCGATCGACAGCCGGATGATGCTCATGATCATCAGCGAGGCGATGAATTCGACAGGCCGCAGCGGCGACATCATGATGTTGCCGAGGTTGTGCGCGTACATCTCCTCGAGGAATGAAATCGAAAACCCGAGCTGGCCGCGGAAGAGAATGTCCCACAGCAGCACCGAGCCGATGAACACGCCGCCGGCGCGCGCGAAGAAGCCGGCGTTCTGCGAAACGTAAAGCTGCAGGAATCCCCACATCAGCATCTGCACCGTCGGCCAGTAAACGAGGTCGAGGATGCGCGGCCATGACGAGCGCAGCAGGAACCAGTAGCGGCGCACCATGGCGCCGACGCGGTTGAGCGAGAAGCCGAGGCCGACATCCGGATTGCTGCTGCTCATGTTGCGCCTCTTTTCCGAGGCGCAGTGCAGCGCGAAGCGGTGCGCTGCAGACCCGGGACCGTCATGGGCGCAGACTTCGCAACGGTCCCGGATCTGCGGTGCAGCGCACCGCTTCGCTGCGCGCTGCACCGCGTCCGGGACAAGGGATTCAAGTTCACTGCGCCGCCTCCTGCCGCTCGCGCCGGCCCCGCGCGACGTCGAGGAAAACCTCCTCCAGCGTCTCGCGGCCGTAGCGCGCGAGCAGCCGCTCGGGCGCGGCATCGTCCTCGATGCGGCCGCGCTTCATGATGATGACGCGCTCGCACAGCCGCTCCACTTCGTTCATGTTGTGCGAGGCAAGCAGGATCGTCGCATTGCGCTCGCGCCGGTAATCCTCGAGCCGCGTGCGCACCCAGTCGGCGGTGTCGGGATCGAGCGACGCGGTGGGCTCGTCGAGCAGCAGAACCTCGGGGTTGTTGAGCAGTGATTTGGCGAGCGAGACACGCGTCTTTTGTCCGGCGGAGAGCTTGCCGGTTTGCCGATCGAGGAATTCGCCGAGGTCGAGATCGGCGGCGAGCCGCGCGATGCGCCCGCCGATGTCGTCGACGCCGTAGAGCTGTGCGAACACGGAGAGATTTTGCCGCACCGTGAGCCGCATCGGCATGTCGACGTACGGACTTTCGAAATTCATCCGGTGCAGCACGCGGTAACGCTCTCTCGGCATCTCGGCCCCAAGCACCGAGACGCGGCCGGCGGTCGGGGTCACCAGGCCCATGATGATCGCGATCGTGGTGGTCTTGCCGGCGCCGTTGCCGCCGAGAAGGCCCGTGATCGAGCCCGGCGGAAGGCGAAAGGAGATGCCGTCCACCGCCGTCGTGCCCTTGTAGACCTTGGTTAACCGGTCGACGGCGATCGCCGATTGTGCGCTGGCATCCATCAAACGGGGTTCCGCGTTGGTCCGGCAGATGTGACGCTCCGCCGCGCCAAGCGCAAGCCCTGCCCTCTTCGACTTTGGCCACGCATTTGAGCGCGTTTCCGGCGGCGCTAGACTGTTGGCGATGGCTGTCTTCGATCTCGCCCAGAACCATCCCGGCCGCAACGTGCGTCTCGACACGCTGGTGCGGCTGCGCTGGCTCGCGGTCATCGGCCAGACCACGGCCGTGCTCGGGGTCTACGCGGGTCTCGATTTCATCCTGCCGATCTGGGCCTGCCTCGCGGTCATTGCGCTGTCCGCCTGGCTCAACATCGCGCTGCGGCTCCGCTTTCATCTGACGCAGCGGCTCGAGCCGGATCGGGCCGCCTGGCTGCTGGCCTTCGATATTGGGGAGCTCGCAGTGCTGCTGTTCCTGACCGGAGGTCTGCAAAATCCGTTTGCGTTCCTCTTTCTCGGCCCGGTGCTGATCTCAGCCACCGCGCTGCCGCCGCGCTTCACGCTGATGCTCGGCGGCTTCGCGGTGCTGTGCGCGACCATCCTCGTGTTCGCGCACTATCCGCTGCCTTGGGATCCCGACGAGCCGCTGCAACTGCCGCCGATCTACATGATGGGCGTCTGGCTTTCGATCCTGCTCGCGATCGCCTTCATCGGCGTCTACGCTTGGCAGATCACCGAAGAGTCGCGCCAGCTCTCGGACGCGCTGGCGGCAACGGAGCTGGTGCTCACGCGCGAGCAGCATCTGTCGCAACTCGACGGACTTGCAGCCGCCGCTGCGCACGAGCTCGGCACGCCGCTGTCGACGATTTCCGTCATCGCCAAGGAACTCGAGCGCGCGATCGCGCCGAATGCGCCGCACGGCGACGACGTGCGGCTTCTGCGCGAGCAGGCGACGCGTTGCCGTGACATCCTCGCCAAGCTTACCGAACTTTCATCAAGCGGCGAGCCGTTCGACCGCATGCCGCTCCGCGCCCTGCTCGAGGAAGTGGTGGCGCCGTATCGCAATTTCGGCGTCGCGATCGAGGTTTCCATGCCGCGTGAGCGCCCTGCAGAGCCGGTCGGCGCACGCAATCCGGCCATTCTTTACGGTCTCGGCAACCTGCTGGAAAACGCCGTCGATTTCGCGCGCGAGCGCGTAACGGTCGACGCGATATGGAACGACGAGGCTGTGGATGTGATCATCAGCGATGACGGCCCCGGTTTCGCGCCCGAAATCATGGACCGCATCGGAGAGCCGTACGTTACGAGCCGTCCACATGGACAGGATGAAAGGAATGTCGAGGCCGGCGGCCTTGGATTGGGATTTTTCATCGCCAAAACGCTGCTTGAGCGTTCCGGCGCGGCTCTCGCGTTCGAAAATCGCGCGTTTCCGGAACGCGGCGCCACGGTAAAAGTGCGCTGGCCGCGCAGCGAGTTCGAGCGGCCGTTAACCGCCGCCGCCACTTGAGATTGACCGGAATGTGATTATTTTTTGTTATGTACCGGGCGTTTGCAAAGCGTAAGATGCACGCGGGCCAGGAATGGATCGGATATGGACGTGGCCATGAATGACGCCGCATCGGCGGCGGCTCTGAAAGCGAAAATTTCCGGCGAGCGGTCGCTGCTGATCGTCGAGGACGACAAGTCGTTCCTGCAACGTCTCGCCAAGGCGCTCGAGTCGCGCGGCTTCGCCGTCAAAACGGCGGAGTCCGTGACCGACGGCTTGCAGCAGGTCGAGCAGGACGCGCCGGCTTTCGCCATCGTCGACATGCGTCTCGGCGACGGCAACGGCCTCGACGTCATTTCGGCGCTCAAGCGCCGGCGCCCTGATGCGCGCGGCATCATTCTCACCGGCTATGGCAACATCGCGACGGCGGTCAACGCGGTGAAGCTCGGCGCCGTCGACTATCTTGCGAAGCCGGTCGACGCCGACGATGTCGTTGCCGCGCTGCTTGCGCTCGACAACAGGAAGATCGAGCCGCCGGAAAATCCGATGTCGGCCGATCGCGTGCGCTGGGAACACATCCAGCGCATCTACGAATTGTGCGGCCGCAATGTTTCGGAAACCGCGCGCAGGCTCAACATGCATCGCCGCACGTTGCAACGTATTCTCGCAAAACGCGCGCCGCGCTAGGAGATTTTTTCAATCTGTCATTCCGGGACGCCGCCAAGCGGCGGACCCGGAATCCATAATCGCAAACGCTGCGGATTATGGATTTCCGGGCTCGCGTGCTCCGCACGCGCCCCGGACTGACAGCTAAAGCAAGTTTGCTTTGGATTGAATCGCCCAGAGCACTATTCACCTCTCCCCCGTGAGGAGAGGTCGGATCGCGGAACGCGATCCGGGTGAGGGGGAATGGGGCTTATCGAGAATCACTTGCCCCTCACCCCAACCGTTTCCCCAACGGGGAGAGGGAGCCCGCTGGGGCTGTCGCACCGCCTCAAACGATAACGCTCTAGAGAAACTCGCTGTAAGGCCCTTCCGGATCGGCGAGCGCCTGCAGGCGCGAGGCCGCCGCGCGCGCGAAAGCGAGCATCACCGATTTGCGCGTCGCCGCCGCAAGCCGGTGCTCGGGCGCCTCGCACATGATCTGCGCGCCGAACGCGTCGGCGACGATCAGCCCGGTGTCCTTCGGAAAAATTTCGCATGGCACTTCCATGCAGGTCGCGAAAAACAGCCGGTCGCAATGCAATCGATAATCCATCCATTTCTGGTCCGCGCGAAAATCGGCGACGGACGATTTGATCTCGACGATCCATATCTCACCGCCGCCGCCGAGCGCGGTCAGATCGGCGCGCCGGCCTGACGCGAGCGGCAGTTCGCTGACGACCGAAAATCCGTGCGCGTGCAGGAGCCGCGCCGTGCCGCGCGCAATCCTGAGCGCGATCTCCGACTGGCGGCCGTCGACGGGCAGTTCAATGGGCTGCGCGCGCAGCATCGTCATGCCTGCACCGCCGATTTGGGTCGCTCCTCGGCGCGCTCGGAAAATGCCTTTGCCAGCGCCGCGCGGTTCGCCTCGATGACGCCGCGCTCGGTAACGAGGCCGGTAACCAGGCGCGCAGGCGTGACATCGAAGCCGTAATTCGCGGCCGTCGAGCCATCCGGCACGATCTGCACAGTCTCGATCCGGCCGTCCCGCGTCTTGCCGGTCATCGCCGTGACCTCGTCGGGCGCGCGCTCCTCGATCGGAATCTCGGTGATGCCGTCGTTCACCGTGAAGTCGATGGTCGGCGACGGCAGCGCCACATAGAATGGCACGTTGTTGTCGCGGGCGGCGAGCGCCTTCAGGTACGTGCCGATCTTGTTGCACACGTCGCCTTGCGCGGTGACGCGGTCGGTGCCGACGAAGACGATGTCCACCAAGCCGTGCTGCATCAGGTGGCCGCCGGTATTGTCGGGGATGACGGTATGCGGAACGCCGTGTCGGCCAAGTTCCCAGGCGGTGAGCGAGGCGCCCTGATTGCGCGGGCGCGTCTCGTCGGCAAAGACGTGGACGGGGAGACCCTTGTCGTGCGCCATGTAGATTGGCGCGGTGGCGGTGCCCCAATCGACCGTTGCCAGCCAGCCCGCGTTGCAATGCGTCAGCACATTGACGCGTCCGCCCTTCTTGCGGGCGGCAATCTCCTCGATCAGCCTGAGCCCGTGGCGGCCGATCGCCTGATTGATCGCAACGTCTTCGTCGCAAATTTCGCCGGCGCGCCTGAATGCGGCGGCCACGCGCTCGTCGCGCGGCCGATTGCGCACTGCGGCCACTACCTCATCCAAAGCCCACTTCAGGTTGATCGCGGTCGGCCGCGTCGCCAGCAGCGCGGCATAAGCGCGTTCCAGATTTTCGTCCGACGCATCTGCCCGCAGCGCCAGCCACAGGCCGTAAGCAGCGACCGCGCCGATCAGCGGCGCGCCGCGCGTCTGCATGGTCTTGATGGCGCGCGCAGCGTCGTCAAGGCTCGCCAGCCTGAGCGTCGCAAAACGGTGCGGCAGCACCGTCTGGTCAATGATGCCGACGCTTGCGCCGTCGCTTTCGAGCCAGATGCTGCGCGTCTGCCTGCCGTCGATCTTCATGCCTGACACATAACCATGTTTGCGGCGGCCGCAAAGCCGAATAGATTTTCCGCCGAAAGCAACCGGCTCGGGGAACGGACATGACCGTCATCGACTACGAAAAAGAATACGATAATCGCGGGCGCGTGCCCGAGCATCCGGAGATTTTCGCCCGCTGGGCGCGCGAAAGCGAAGCATACCGGAAGGCCTGTCCGGGCGCTCAGCTCGCCATAGCCTACGGCCCCTCGCCGCGTCAGATCATCGATATTTTTCCGGCAAAAGGTGGCGGCAACGCGCCGATCGCCATGTTCATCCACGGCGGCTGGTGGCGCTCGCTCGACCCGTCGATGTTCAGCCAGACCGCGATCGGCCCCAACGCGCACGGCATCACCGTCGCGGTCGCCGGTTACGACCTCGTTCCCACCGTCACCGTTGCCACCATCGTCGAGCAGATGCGGGCGGCGTGCCTCGCACTGTGGAAGCGCTTCGGCCGGCGCATCATGGTCTACGGCTATTCCGCCGGCGGCCATCTCACCGCCTGCATGCTGGCGACCGACTGGCAGACGCTTTCGAGCGAGGCGCCGCACGATCTGGTGCCAGCGGCCTACGCGATCGCCGGCGTCTACGATCTTGCGCCGCTCCTGCACATCAGCGCCAATCAGGACATCCGGCTTGATGCGCAATCCGCGCGCGCCTGCTCGCCGATTCATTGGCGCGTGCCGCCCGGACGCACGCTCGATGCCGTGGTCGGCGCGCTCGAATCGGCCGAATTCCTGCGCCAGAGCCGCGTCATTGCCGATGCGTGGAAAGACGCCGCCAACACGCGCTACGAAGCCATCGCCGGGATGCATCATTTCACGGTCATCGATCCGCTGTCGGACGCCAACAGTGCGATGACCAGGCGTGTCGCGCAACTGGCGCATCAGGCCGCCGCGGTCTGACCTAGAACCAATAGCGGCGTGCGAAACTCACCGTCAGCAGGGCGCCGACGGCGACGATCATGACGCGAACGACATGGCGCGGAATAACGCGCGCAATGTACGAGCCGGCAATGCCGCCGCAGATCGTGCCCGTCATCAGCGCGAGCGTTTGCGGCCACACCACGGCTCCGTGCAGGGTGAACACCAGCGTCGCCGCCATGCCGTTGAGGCTGGTTACGAAGTTCTTGGTGACGTTGGCCGAGCGATAGTCGCCGCCGGTCGCGATCGAAAACACGCCGAGGATCAAGACACCGACGCCGGCGCCGAAGTAGCCGCCGTAAAAGGAAACCGGCAGCAGCATCTTCAGGCTCATGACATCGAAGGCCATCTTGCCGCCGCGGCCCGCCGCGCGCTGGCGCAGCCATTTGCCGATCCGTTCGGAGTAGGCAAACAGCACGGTGGCGAAGCCGAGCAGCAGCGGCACCAGAACCGTGAACGTGCGCTGAGGCGTGAGCAGCAGCATGATCGCGCCCAATCCGGCGCCGACGATCGACGCGATCACGAGGCCGAGAAAAGAGCGATCGAACGGCGGAAGCTGCGAGCGGTCGGACAGCGCCGCCGCCATGGTGGCCGGCATCAGCGCGATCAGGTTGCTGACGACCGCAAGCTGCGGCGGCACGCCGGCCGCGATCAGTGCAGGATAGACAACGACTGCAGCGCCGCCAACGATTGAGGCAATGATGCCGGCGAGCACTCCGGCGCCGACCAGGAGCGCTGTCGTGAAGATGTCCATGTACGAGGCTTCTCTCCGCGCATTCCGCGCCAGCGGGAATCCAGCTTAAGAATTGGATTTTGCGTTTAGAACTCGTGGATCCCCGCTTCCGCGGGGACGAGCGGTCACTTTGTCCATCAAAAGAACGCCTGAATGCCCGTCTGCGTGCGGCCGAGGATCAGCGCGTGGATGTCGTGCGTGCCCTCGTAGGTGTTGACCGTTTCGAGATTCGCGAGCACGCGCATCACCTGGTATTCTTCCGAGATGCCGTTGCCGCCATGCATGTCGCGCGCCGTGCGCGCGATCTCAAGTGCCTTGCCGCAGTTGTTGCGCTTCATCAGCGAAATCGCCGGCGGTGCCGCCTTGCCCGCTTCGAGCAGGCGGCCGAGTCGCAGCGCGCCTTGCAGGCCGAGCGTGATTTCGGTCTGCATGTCGGCGAGCTTTTTCTGCACGAGTTGATTGGCGGCGAGCGGGCGGCCGAACTGCTTGCGGTCGAGCGTGTATTGACGCGCGGCGTGCCAGCAGAATTCCGCGGCGCCCATTGTGCCCCAGGCGATGCCGTAGCGCGCGTTGTTGAGGCAGCCGAACGGGCCGGCGAGCCCGCGCACGTTGGGCAGCAGGTTCTCTTCCGGAATAACGCAATCTTCCAGCACGATCTCGCCGGTGATCGAGCAGCGCAGGCTGAGCTTGCCTTCGATCTTCGGCGTCGAAAACCCTTTCGTGCCGCGCTCGACGATGAAGCCGCGGATCTTGCCGTCGAGCTTCGCCCAGACGACCGCGGCATCGGCAACCGGCGCGTTCGAGATCCAGGTCTTGGCGCCGTTCAATTTGTAGCCGCCGGAAACCTTTTCCGCACGTGTCACCATCGATCCCGGATCGGAGCCGTGGTCGGGCTCGGTCAAGCCGAAGCAGCCGATGATCTCACCCCTGGCGAGCCGCGGCAGATATTTGCGCCGCTGCGCCTCGGTGCCGTAGGCGTAGATCGGATACATCACCAGCGACGACTGCACCGACATCGAGGAGCGGTAGCCGGAATCGACGCGCTCCAGTTCGCGCGTGATCAGGCCGTAGGCGACATAGCCGAGCCCTGCGCCGCCGTACTCTTCCGGCACGGTCGGCCCGAGCAGCCCGAGCCTGCCCATCCGCGGGATGAGATCGGGATCGTATTTTTCTTCTCGGTAAGCCTCGATCACCCGCGGCGCCAGATAGTCCTGCGCAAAGCCGCGCGCGGTGTCGCGCACCATGCGCTCTTCTTCAGTGAGTTGGTCCTCGAGGTCGAATGGATCGTCCCATTTGAACGGCGCTTCTTTCAGCGCCACAGGTTTTGCCTCGCGCTGCTCGGCCGCTTGGGACATGGGAACCTCCTCCTTGACTTCATGACGTCGATTATAGCCGCTTGCGATCCGCGACAAGAGCCGCGTTTTTCGAGTCACCCAGGATGAAAGGCGCAGACGTGGAAACCAGAAGGAGGCCCCTTCATTCCTGGATTCCAGCAAATCCGGTCCGCTCATTGACGATGTGAGCGCGTCACCACTTCAACTCCGTCCAAAATTCGCGGTGAAAGCCTTCCGCCGGTTAGAGTGCGTCCGAAACCTCTTCTTTAGCCATCCTTTCGTTTATTTTCGTGCGCGCTTTCGCGATCTGATCGATGTGGATTCTGGCCGCAGCGTTATCGCTAAGGAAGCGTCGGAAATCCGCAGCGCTGAGAACCAGAAGCTGACAGTAGCTCATCGCTACGACATCCGCGGCCCGCGGACGGCCGATCAGGAGCGCCATCTCGCCAAAGAAGTCGCCGCGCCCGAGCCGGACCTTTTTCTTGGGAAGAACGACCTCCACGGCTCCGGACGAAATGAAAAACACGTGCGTGCCGCGCTCCCCGCGCCGGATGATTTTTTCCTCCGGCAACGCGAGCCGCGGCCGAAACAGGCGCGCCAGCGCGTGGATTTCGGCATCGCCCAGACCGCGAAACATTTCAAAACGTCTGATGAGTTCTTCGGTTCTCAAGCCAAGATCGAGCGGGCGGAGATCGCCCGAGTTGCGGCGCTCGGCAGCATGCTCACGCTCGAGCGCGCTGTAGATTTCACCGCCGATAAGGCCTTCCTCGCGCAACTGGCGGAAAAGCGAGACCTCCAGTTTGAGGCTGGCCTGCCTCAGGAAATACCGCTCAAGTCCTGCCGCGTATTCGGGGTATTGCAGGCGCAGCGCTTCGAGCGCCCGCGCGATGGCCGCAACCCGGAGAGCCAACACCTCCTCCAGGAGGTGCATGACGCTCGCGCCAACAAGCGGCTGCAAGCGCCGCTTGTTGAAGCGTACGAGCTCTTTCAGGGTGAATCCGCACACAAGCAGAATCTCGAAGCGCATGGAAATCTGCCGTCTGAGGAGACGTTCCACCGCAAATCGGCGATGGAGGAAGTGCGCAAAGCGGAATGCGGGTGAATAGGCGACCAAACGCGCCGCGATGCGATTGTAGCCCACCTCCCCGTCTGCTTTCGTGGCATCGAGGACAAGATTCGTATGACGCAGAAGACGCTCGATGGCGGGGGTCGAGACACTGTGCTGGGCGTGATGGCCAAGAATGATCCTGCGCTCGCGGTTTGTGAGCGCGATCAGCCCGACGACAATGCGGTCCTGATCCGAGATCAGATATTCGAGTTCGGAATTTTCCGCATCCTGCCGCTTGTCCAGTTTGGCGACGACAGGACCGCTAACGGCAGATGGCAGCCCGAATTCCCGAGAGGTTTCCGTAATCGCGTCTCGAACCTCCGCAAGCGTCAAGGCCACGATTTTGTTTCGCAGCAATTGGTTGAGCGGCGAGAGGCGATCGAGCTTCAGGAAATGCATCACGGGCCGGAGCGTCAGGCCGTTCACAAGCAGGGTGAACAGCACGAAGCCCGTAGCCAATACGGCAACAAGCCCCTGGGTGGATGCGGCGATGCGATGATTTTCGGTTACTGCGAGCGCCAGCGCCAGGGTGACAGCGCCGCGCAGCCCGCCCCAGGTAATGGCCAGCTTGTAGGCGGCGTCGACATGCCGACTTAGTTGCAAAGCACTCAAAATCGGCAACAGGCCGAACAGCACGGCTGCGCGCGCGGCGAACGCACCGATGATCACCAGACCTAGGAGCCAAAGGTCGCGACCATGAACGGTCGACAACAGTCGGGGCACAAGCAGCGAAGCCATGATGAAAATGAGTGAGCCGGCCCAAAAGCCGATCTGCTCCCAGACTTCCTCCAGATAGCTCCAGTTTTCCGGATTAAGCCGCGCACGGCCCACGGCACCGGCCGTCAGTCCCGCGCTGACGACGGCAACAACGCCGGACACCCCAAACAACTCTTCACCCGAAAGATACATCAGATAGGGCAGAGCGAGTATGAAGGTGACCTCGGCGGACTTCGCGCCGCCGAGAAGAGGGGCAAGCGCACCGAACACACGTCCCCCGATGAACCCAAGCAGGACGCCGCCGCCGAAGCTCACGATCATGTTGACTGCGGCTGCCGCCAGGTGCGGTCGGGTACCGGTAGCAAGTATCTCGACCAAAGCAGTGAACAGGACGATGGCCGCGGCGTCGTTGAGCAGACTTTCGCCTTCGACAAGGCGCACGAGTCGCGCGGGAACGCCAAGATCACGAAAGATGCTGACCACCGCCGCCGGATCGGTGGTCGCAACAATCGAGCCTATGAGAAGCGCCACGGTCAGCGGCACGCCGCCCGCCAGGGAGAGAGTGAACCCGATCCCCGCCGCAGCAACGAAAACAGCCACGATGGCAAGGGTGAGGATCGGGGCCGCATCCTCCACCAGCTCGCGGACGTCGATGGTCAAGGCTGCATGAAACAGCAGCAGCGGCAGAAACACGACCAGAAGAACCGTTGCGTTAAATGGAAATTTGGCAAGCGGCTCGGCGATATGATGAAATACATCGGTCAGCGGCGAGTAGAACAGGAACGAAGCAAAGCCTGCGATCGCCGTTCCGGCGATGGCGAGCAATACCGTGTAGGGAAGATGCAGGCGATCGGCCGCAGGCTGGGCAAAGCTGATGAGTATCAGCAATCCCGCGACCAGCGCCGTAAGTATGGAAATACTGAGCACGCCCCGAGGCCCTGCCGCTTTCGAGTTTCAAAGTATCGTCGATAGAACGGTGAAAAAACAAGCACGTGAGCTGTGGGCGGTCCCAAACCCGAGTGCAGCCTTGGTGCAGGCCGTCTTCGATCGCGCAGTTAGCAAATGCCCAAGCCCGCATAGCGCCCGCGCATGACGGTCGGATATAGCGGCTGAAATTCACGCAAACAAAAACCGCCGGCGTGGCACCGGCGGTTTTCGTGTCCTGAGGCCTGTAACGGCTCAGATCGCCATCTTGAGCTCTTTCGAGGCGCGGAACGCGACCTTCTTGCTCGCCTTGATCTTGATCGCCTCGCCCGTCGCCGGGTTGCGGCCCATGCGCGCGGCGCGCCGGCGCACCTGCAAAATGCCGAGCCCGACAATCTTCACGCGCTCACCTTTCTTGAGATGCTTGGTGATCATCGCGACGAGATCGTTGAGCATTTCCTGACCTTGTTTCTTGGTCAGCTGATGTTCCTCCGCCAGAGTATTGGCGAGATGCTTCAAAGTAATGGGTTTGGATTTGGCCGGCAAAGCGGCTTTGGCTGCCATCGGTCTTACTCCTGAGCGCAGAATGCGCTGTGCCGAGAGAGCTATGAGATTCGCGATTCCGCGCCAATAGCCATGTGCGAAAAACGGCCCCGGCATCCCCTTAAAAGCGTGCTGTAGCAGGCCAAAACCGCCTGCCCGCCCGCCAAAGCGGCGTTGCCGCTGCGCCGCCCTTGGTCTATTGCTAACGGGGAAAGCGCCCGTAGCTCAGCTGGATAGAGCGTTGCCCTCCGAAGGCAAAGGTCAGAGGTTCGAATCCCCTCGGGCGCGCCATTCATGACACATTTGACAAGGAATTTTTCTGCGGACCAGAACAGAACCGGGCGCCCGCATCCGCCGCTGACCCACTGCAGGCGTGCTCGATAGAGCGACCACACCTTGCTGTCTCTACGCCGCCTCAGCCGACACGGATGCGTACATGCGCACCAAATTTGGCAAGGGCGAAGGCGGGCAGGTAAAGGATGGCAAGCAGGATAAGTCCTAGCGGGAGAAGCCCGAAGCCTGATCCCGAAGCCATCAGGATCAATACCTGGCTGTAAACCAGGACAAGCGCCCAACGCCACGGCCGCCTTGGAAAGATGTAGCCAAGTGCCGCGGCCCCGATTAGCGCCAGCGGATAGCTGATCGTCCAGTACAATCCGGTGTCCCACGGCTCTGCGCGTCCGCCGAGGAGCGCCGTAGTGGTCCACAGCGTCAAGCCGCCGATCGCCGCGATCAGGTACGCCCGCCACGTCACGTCTGCATCCATCGCTTCCCCGTCCCCTAATTCCTCACCATTCCGACACGAATGGGTAAAAGATCTCTTGGGCTCCCAGTGCGATGACGGGACACGGCGTCGATTGTTCAATCATTCCAGTCTTGTATCGCCGCCCAAACATATCGGGCAGCCGCGCCGAGAGAGGCCGAGATTGCGGCGAGCAGGATGACGGTCGAAAGCGCATACAAGATGAATGCAACGCCCATGCCCGCGCCTTCACCGAGGAAAGGTGTCGCCGCAAACGCAACGATGAAGGGCAGAATCGCGGCGCCGATGACAGCAATCGCGCTCCGCTTGAAAACGCGATCCGGCCAGCAGAATGCTGCGGCAGCTATTGCGAGACATACGACGCCCGCGCTGGCTAAGGCGAAATACACCGACACATCAATGCCCCCTGGCTGCGTTCATCTGCGGAATAAGGATAGTGCATTCGGAACCTGCCCCGGGAGCACAATTGCTTCCGGGGCAGATGCCGCGGACCTTGTCCGAACCGGCTCTCATGGGCGGGGCGCGATGTCGAATATGCTTTCATACGACAGCTGGGCTACGTAGTGTTGCGAAGCGGCGCAAAGCGCCTCTCAGGAATCAGGCGCAAAAACAGCCACATAATGGTTTCAAGCTTGATCCTTTTCGGCGTGCAACGTTTTCTTTTGAACGATCGGCGCACCAAAGCGTTGATTGCCGATGTTTCCCCTTAAAGCGTGTTGCGCTGCCGGTCCGCAATCGGCGGATGGCCAAGGGCGGTAAAGGAAGAACAATGATCCCAGACGTGCGCGCCCTCGAAGCGCTTCCCGCCCCCGTCTACATCACGGACGCCGAAGGCCGCATCACCTTCTACAACGAAGCCGCCGCTCAGTTCTGGGGCCATCGGCCCGAGCTCAACAGCGCGCAATGGTGCGGATCGTGGCGGCTTTTCTGGCCCGACGGCCGGCCGATGCGGCACAACGAATGCCCCATGGCCGTGGCGCTCAAGGAAGGCCGGCCTGTGCTGGGACTGGAGGCGATCGCCGAGCGGCCGGACGGCACCCTGGTTCCGTTCACGCCCTACCCGAGCCCGATCAGGGACGAGACCGGCCGCGTCGTCGGCGCGATCAACCTGCTGGTCGACATCAGTGCGCGCAAGGCCGGAGAGCACACCGCGCGGCTGCTGGCGGCCATCGTGTCGTCCTCAGATGACGCGATCGTCAGCAAGACTCCGGACGGCATTGTGACGTCATGGAATGCGGGCGCCACGCACATTTTCGGCTACCGGCCGGACGAGATGATCGGGCGCTCGGTCAAGACCATCATTCCGGCGGAGCTGCAAAGCGAAGAGGACGAGATTCTGGCCAAGCTCAGGCGCGGCGAGCGGATCGATCATTTCGACACCGTGCGGGTGGCCAAGGACGGCCGCCGCATTGCCGTTTCATTGACGATCTCTCCGGTGCGCGACGGCGCGGGACGTATCGTCGGCGCTTCCAAAATCGCGCGCGACGTCACCGAGCGCAAGCGAAACGAGGAATTACAGCGGCTGCTGTTCGACGAGCTCAATCATCGTGTGAAGAACACGCTCGCCTCCATTCAGGCGATCGCCACGCAGTCGATGCGCAAGGCCCGCGATCCGAGGCAGTTCGTCGCCACCTTCAACGGCCGCGTGCAGGCGCTGGCGCGCGCCCACGATCTTCTCGTTCAGGGAAAAATGCGGGGCACCACGCTCAACAGGTTGATCCGCGAGCAGGTCGTGCTCGGCTCGAGCAACGATGCCCGCGTCAACTGCGCCGGGCCGGAAGTGACGCTCGATGCGAAAGTTGCCGTGCAGCTCGCGCTCGTTTTGCACGAGCTCGCCACCAACGCGCGAAAGTACGGCGCGCTCTCGACTCCCGACGGCCATCTGTCGATCTCCTGGAAAATCGAGATGGCAGGCGGGCGCGATTTGTCGCTGATATGGCAGGAGAGCGGTGTACGAAACGTCAAGGCGCCGCGCTCGCGCGGGTTCGGCTCGACGCTGATCGAGCGCAGCCTCGAGGCCAATCAGGGCAAGGCGGTCGTCCGCTACGGCGCCGACGGAATCACCTGCGAGATCAGGCTGCCGCTCAACGAGCGGATCTTCGGACCACAGACCGGAGAGACCCCAGCCCCGTGGCAAGCAGCCGGCGATCACGCAAACGCCGACGTGACCGGGAAGCGAATCCTTGTGGTCGAGGACGAGCCGCTCGTGGCAATCGAGATGGAAGCGGAACTCACTTCCATGGGTTTCCAGGTCATCGGGCCCGCGATGCAGATCGAAAGCGCGCTGCGCCTGATGGCCGAAAACGCGTTTGATGCCGCGCTGGTGGACGCGAATCTGCACGGCCGATCAGCCGAGGAGATCGCGGCCGCGCTCGCGAAACGAGGAATACCGTTCGCCTTTGCCACCGGATACGGGCGCGAAGGATTGCCCCACGCATTCCGGCACGCGACGCTGCTCACCAAGCCTTTCGATGCGGAAGCACTGAAACAGATCGTTTGCGACCTGCTTTCGGCGCGTGAAAATCCGTCGAACGTCGTCGCGATGCGTTCGACCAGAAGCTGATCGGTACGCCATAGCCGGATCAGGCACAAAGGAGGATTTATGAAAATTGCCGCTCTCGCAGGAAGTTTGCTGGCGCTTTTGGTCGCCGCGGGCGCCCATGCGCAGTCCGCCAACAACGGCCGCTGGTGCCTTTCGGAGCGCCATGTCGGCCCGAACGTCAATTGCTCGTTTCAGACGTTCGCCCAATGCCAAGCGTCAAAAACGAGTCCACAGGACACCTGCTCGCGCAACCCGCGGCGGCCTGCGCGACGGCATTAGGGGCGTTTAATCCGCCGCGCGACGCGCCACCGCGCGGAAAGCGACCCGCACCGATTCAGACGTATTGCACCGCTTGAATGCACCACCAGTCTCGAGCGGGATGAATTCGAGTTGATGCGCATGTCGTCCGCGTCAATTCAGCATGCACGGCGTTTCACAGTGTCGATCCGTACATTTTCTGCAAGCTTCGGCCTCGACAACGTTGCGCGGCGGCGGGAAAATATCGGTCCTTAAGCCTGAAGCTGCATTGCAAGCGGGATTCACAACAAAATCGAGGCCGGGATCAGGCTCGCCAATGCGAGGACCGCCACGCGCGGCCGTCAGCGCCCCGGGCTCGAACAGGAGGAAATCATGCCGCTCTCACGCCGCACACTTGTCAAATCGCTCGGCCTTGCGCCGGCGCTCACGCTCATGCCGCGTGCAGCCTTCGCCGCCTATCCCGACCGGCCGATTCATCTGGTCGTGCCGTTCGCGCCGGGCGGCAACGCCGACATCGTCGGGCGGCTGGTCGGGCAAGGCATGTCGGACGCGCTCAAACAGACGGTCGTCGTCGATAACCGCGGCGGCGCCGGCGGCAGCATCGGCGCGGAGCTCGTCGCGCACGCGACACCCGACGGCTACCTGCTGCTCGTCGGCTCGAACGGGCCGCTGACGGTCAATCCCTTCGTGCAGGCCAAGATGACCTACGATCCGCTCAAGGATCTGGCGCCGGTGGCGCTCACGAGCTACGTGCCGCACGTCATCATCGTCACCAATTCGCTGCCGGCAAAAACGATTCCCGAACTGATCGCGCTGTCGCAGAAGCAGCAGGTGAGCATCGCGACCAGCGGCGTCGGCAGCGCCACGCACATGACGCTCGCGCGCTTCAACGCGCAGACCGGCGCAAAGCTCGTGCACGTGCCCTACCGCAGCGGCGGCTCGCTCCTGCCCGATCTCATCAGTGGCCACATCCAAGCGGCGATGACGGAATTCTCCACCGCGCTGCCGCAGCACAAAGGCGGCAAAGCGCGCATCATCGGCATCGCGGCGGCCAAGCGCTCGAAGCTCGCGCCGGAAGTGCCGACCATGATCGAAGGCGGCGTGAAGAACTTCACCGCCTCGAGCTATATCGGCATCGTCGCGCCCGCCCATACGCGGAAGGACGTGATCGCGAAATTGCAAGCCTCCGTCGTCAAGACGTTGAGCGGCAATTCGGCCTCCGCCGAGAAGCTGCGGAACATGGGCTCGGAGATCGCGACCGCCGAGCAGATGACGCCGGAAGGCTTCGGCGCGTTCATCCATACCGAATACGAGCACTCGCGCGAGGCGGCAAAGCTTGCCGGGCTAAAGCCGCGATGAGCGCGTCCGCGCTGCCGCGCGGCGCTTGCGATTGCCATTGCCATGTGTTCGGACCGGCGGCGCGCTTTCCCTACGCAGAGCCGCGCAGCTACACGCCCGACGACGCGCCCCTCGAAGTCTATCTCGCCTTGCTCGACCGGCTTGGCTTCGAGCGCGGCGTCATCGTACAGCCGAGCGCCTATGGCCGCGACAATCGCGCAACCCTCGATGCGCTGACGCGCGCGCCGCAACGCCTGCGCGGCGTGGGCGTCGGCGGTGCGGAGCTCAATGCAGCGAAGCTGAAGGAATGGCACGTGGCCGGCGTGCGCGGGTTGCGCGCCAATGAATTCCGCCGCGACGGCAAGCCGTTCTACCAGAACGGCGTGCGGCTTCCTGAAATCGAGCCACTGTTTTCGGCGATGGCCGATCTCGGCTGGCACTTGCAGCTGTGGCTCGACACGCGCGACCTGCCTGACATGCTGCGGGCGCTCGCACGCGTGCCGGTGCCGATCGTGATCGATCACATGGGCCGCATGGAGCATCAGCACGGCGTCAACCATCCGGGCTTTCAGGCGCTGGTGCGCGGCGTCGGCGAAGGGAAATTCTGGGCGAAATTGTCCGGTGCCTACCGGCTCGGCGCGACGGCGCCGGATTACGTCGAGGCCAGGCCGTTTCACGACGCGCTGGTCGCCGCCAATCCGCAAAACCTCGTCTGGGGAACCGACTGGCCGCATCCACGGCCCGACGGGCCGCCGCCGGATGCGGCGCGGCTGTTGCAGGTGTTCCTCGACTGGTCACCCGAGCCTGCGCTGCGACAGGCGATCCTCGCCAACAATCCGGAACGGCTTTACGGTTTCCCGCGCGTCTAGCGCGGGCTGGCGTTAGCGGCCTGCCGGCTTATATTCGGATCGACTTCGAGTCGTCGAAGAGGCATCCGCCATGAGGCAGCCCGGCCCCGATCATCCGATTACCGTCAGCCGCAATCTCAACCGCGTGCGCGTCACCTTTGCCGGAAAAGTCATCGCCGATACCACCAAGGCGCTTACGCTCAAGGAAGCCTCCTACCCGGCGGTGCAATACATCCCGCGCGCGGACGTCGACATGACGCAACTCACGCGCACGCAGCACTCGACGCACTGTCCGTACAAGGGCAACGCCAGCTATTTCTCGATCGGCAGCGGCGCAGGCAGAGGCGAGAACGCTGTGTGGAGCTACGAGGCGCCCTACTCGGCGGTCGCGCAAATCGCCGGCTATCTGGCGTTTTATCCCAATCGCGTCGACGCAATCGAAGAGCTGGAAACGCAGCCTTAGCCCCAGCACCTGAGCAGAATCGCGTCGGGATTTTTCAGGCCATTGCAGGCGCGTCAATTGTTCGTCATGGCAGGGCTAGTCCCGGCCATTCACGTTTTTGGTTGGTGCAACACTGTAAAAGCGTGGATGCCTGGCACGAGGCCGGGCATGACGGACTTCCGCTCTGAATCAGAATCTCACGCCACCGCCTGCAGCGCGTTGAGCTCGCGCATTTGCGCAAGCTGCGGCAACTCCTCGACATGCGGCATTTCGCGGACGCCCGCGCGGCGCGGCGCCGGTACGTAGTACTTGCCGAGCTGCATCATCGGGCGCGGCCGGAACATGATCGAGATCAGCCGGTCTTGCAGCGCCTTGGGCGAGGTCGGCTTGATGAGGAATTCGTGCACGCCGGAGCGCATTGCCTCGTGCACGTATTGGCGCTCGGCGCGGCCGGTCAGCATAATGATCGGCAGGTTCGGGCGCGGGAAAACGCCGGGCGAGCGCACGATGCGCGTCACCTCCGCGCCGCCCAGAACAGGCAAGTCCCACTCGATCAGCATCACGTCCGGATCCATGTTGCGGATCGACTCGAGCGCGGAAAGCCCGTCCGATGCCTCGGCCACCTGCTTGGCGCCGAGATTCATCAGCATGATGCGCGTCGTCTTGCGCATGTAGGGATTGCCGTCGACAACCAGAATGTTGAGGTTGTCGATGAGCGTTTTGATCACCTTGGCGGACATGGCTTGCGGACGATTCCGGTTCGACGCGGAAATCTAGCCGGCGGGTTCTGTCACTTTGCTAAGCCCGTCTATTCAATTTGTTTCAATGTTCGGGATGGCGGCGCCGAAAAGCCTTAAGCCGCATGTTGAATGAAATCTTAACCGGCGAATTTTTCAGTGCAGGCTCGGGCCTTTGAGAAATTTGCCGCGGTCCGATGAATTAACGCGCACATCGAAGGTCACGCCCTCGCGGTAAAGCGTGAGCGGCACTTCGACGCCGGCGTTGCCGAGCGACCAGATTCGCCGGTAGAGATCGGCGAGCGTCGAGACCTTTTGTCCCGCCACTGACAGCACGACATCGCCGACCTTGATTTCGGCGCGCGCGGCGGGCCCCTTCGGGGCCACGCCGACCACGACGACCTTGTCCTCGATCTCGGTTGAATATAGCCCGAGCCACGGCCGCGGCGGCCGGTCGACGCGCCCGATTTTCATCAGGTCGGCGGCGATCGGTTTGAACAGATCGATCGGCACGATCATGTTGAGGTTTTCGTTCTTGCTGTTGCGTTGCCGCTCGACTTGCAGCGAGCCGATCCCGGCAAGCTCGCCCTGCGACGAAATCAGCGCGGTGCCGCCCCAGTTGGGATGCGCGGGATACGTGAAAATCGCCTCATCGAGCACGTATTCCCAATAGCCGGCGAACTCCTGCTTCGCCGCGATGCGCGCCGCGACCGAGCGCGTGCGTCCGCCGAAGCCGCCGATCACGACACGCTCGCCGACTTGCAGCGCCGCTGACGATCCCAGCTTCAGGAACGGCAAGTCATAGCGGCCGAGCGGCTGCACCAGACCAAAGCCGGTCTCCTGGTCGTAGGCGAGTGCGTGGCCTTCGATCACGCGGCCGTCGCCGAGATGCAGCCAGATGGTGGAGGCTTCCGTGATCAAGTAGCCGATGGTGAGCACGACGCCGCCCTCGATCAGCACGCCGTTGCCGGCGCG
>DASSRW010000066.1:0-29376 GCA_035701545.1 Pseudolabrys sp. | reverse complement strand
ACCTCGAACTGGCTGTAGACGCCGGACTTCGCCTTCTCCAGCACGTCGCCCGAAAGATCGGTGGCGAGAATGTCGAAACGCCATCCGGGCATCTTCTCGACGAGGTCGCGCAGGATCATGGCGAGCGAATACGGCTCCTGGCCGGTCGCGGCCGCCGTGCACCAGATGCGAATCCGGTGGCGGCGATGATGGTGCAGGATCAGATCCGGCACGATCACGTCGCGGAAATAGTCGAAGGGAATCTTGTCGCGGAAGAAAAACGACTCGTTGGTCGTCATCGCCTCGACGACGCAAGTGGCGAGCGGTTCGGCATCCTTGTCGCGGAGCTTGGTGACCAGCTCGCCGAGATTTGCGATGTTGTGCCGGCGCGCAATCGGCAGCAAACGGCTTTCAGCCAGATATTGCTTGTCCGCGGCCAGCACGAGGCCTGAACGTTCCTTCAGGAGCGCGCGCAGATAGTCGAAGTCCTGCGGGGTCACGCTCGATCCCCGGCAAAGACTTTTCCCATCCTCGGCGCAAGCTCGGCGAGCGGCAGCACCGCCGAGCATACGCCCGCATTGGCCACCTGCCCCGGCATGCCCCAGATCACGCTGGTCGCTTCGTCCTGCGCCACCACGGCGCCACCGGCTGCAACGATTTCCTTCGCGCCGCGCAGGCCGTCCGACCCCATGCCGGTCAGCACCACGCCCAGGACCGCGTTGCCCCACACGGCGGCGGCGGAGGAGAACATCGGATCGACCGACGGCTTGCAGAAATTCACCATGGGCCCGTCGTCGAGCTCGATCACCGCCGCATTGTCGCGGCGCGCGACCTTCATGTGCTTGCCGCCGGGCGCGATGTAGATGTTGCCGGGATTGATTTCCTCGCCGTGACGGCCCTCCCGCGTCGGGCGATTGGAGAGCCGCGCCAGATGCTCCGCCAGAATGGTCGTGAACGTCGGCGGCATGTGCTGCGTGATCAGCACCGGCGCGCGGTCGAGAACGCGGTCGAGTTGCGGGACGACGGTGTTGAGCGCCTGCGGGCCGCCGGTCGACGAGCCGATCAGCAGCACGCGCGGCGGCACGCTGGGAAAGGGCCGCAGCGAAAGGCCGGACGGACCTGCGACAGGCGCCGGCGCGGCGCGCACGTAGCCGGTCGTCGGCGCCGAGCGGGCAATGCCGCTCGCCTTGAAGGCGCGCGGCTGCGCCGGCATGGACGCGAGGCGGATTGCCCTGAGGCCGAGCGCGCGGACTTTTTCGACCAGCTCGCGGCGGAAAGCGGGCGAGCCGGTCACCTCCTGATCGGTGGTCGGCTTCGGAATGTAGTCGGTCGCGCCAAGCGCGAGCGACCGCAAACTGATCTCCGCGTTCCGCCGCGTGAGCGTCGACGCCATGATGATCGTGACGTCGGGCTTCTTGGCCAGCAGCATCGGCAGCGCGGTGAGGCCGTCGAGGTCCGGCATCTCGATGTCGAGCAGCACGATGTCGGGATTGACCCGCTCGATCTGGCTGAGCGCTTCGCGGCCGGTGCGCAAGGAGGCGACAATTTCAAGATCGGGCTCCGCTTCGATCCAGCGCGCGAACAGCCCGCGGATGACGACAGCGTCATCCACAATCATGACTCGTACTTTGCGGGTAACGGAAGCGGCAGGCGATCCTGAGGCAACGGCGACGTTCATCGGGAAACTCTGTACTGCGAAGGGACTTCCAAACCGGAACGCGGCCGGTCAGATCAACCCGACTTCCTGAAACTTCGCCTCGACGATTTCCTTGTCGAACGGCTTCATGATGTATTCGTTGGCCCCCGCATGCAGCGCGCGCGCGATGTGCGCGACGTCGTTCTCCGTGGTGCAGAACACGACCTTCGGCCCGTCGCCGCCGGGCAGACGGCGCAGCGAGCGCAGAAACTCGTAGCCGTCCATCTTCGGCATGTTCCAGTCGAGCAGGATCGCTTCCGGCAACTGACGCCGGCACGCATCGAGCGCCTGCTCGCCGTCCTCGGCTTCGACGATTTCGAACTCGAGGCCTTCCAGAATTCTCCGCGCCACCTTGCGAATGACGCTGGAGTCGTCAACGACCAGACACGTTTTCATCGTACTGCCTCATCTTGTTCCGCGCGGGGTTCCCGCGTCACTTCGCCTACTTTCCGTTCCGATACTCACGCAGCCATCGATGCCGGACCGAGGTCGAGGATTCGATCGACATCGAGCACGACCAGCAATTGTCCTTCCAGCCGGTGAATGCCCGCGCAAACGCGTGCCAGCCGCGGGTCGAGATTGATCGGGCTGTTTTCGCGCGCGCGGTCATCGAGCTTGAGCACCTCGCCGACGCTGTCGACCAGGAGCCCGTATGATTCACCGCGCGACTCGACGCCGATCGCCATGGCCTGCCCGTCCGACGACTTTCCCTCGAGGCCGAGCCGGCGCCGCATGTCGATCAGCGTCAGGATGCGGCCGCGCAAATTGAGCACGCCCGCGATCTCCGGCTGCGACAACGGCACGCGCGTCAGCCGATCGGGCACGAATACGTCCTGCACGCTGAGAATCGGCAGGCCGAACATCTGACCGCCGATGCCGGCGGTCACGTATTCGCTGAGGTGTTCGTCGTTGCTCATGCTCGCCGCCTTCACGCCGCCTGCCCGACTTCGGCTTGCTCCTTGAGCGCCGCAATCAGTCCCTGGCGGTCGAATTTCGCAACGTAGTCGTGGAAACCGACCTGCTGCCCGCGTTCGAGCGCCTCCGGCGACACGATCGACGACAACGCAATGATCGGCGTGTTCTTGAGTGACGGTTCACGGCGCATGGCCTCGGCGAACTCGAAGCCGTCCATCTCGGGCATGTCGATATCGGTGATGACGATATCAAAGCGCCGGCCGGCCTTCAGCAGCGCCAGCGCGTCCCTGGCCGCGCCCAGCGACATGACTTCGTAGCCCGCCGCCTGCAAAACCGGCGTCAGCATGTCCCGGAAGAAAGGCGAGTCGTCGATCAGCAGGACCGACTTTATCCTGCCCGCAGTCGGCCGATCCTTGCTGCGGAACCAGTCTTCGAAGGCCGCGGGCAGGAAGTGGCCGACATCGATGATTTCCGTCGCATGACCCCGGATGACGGCGGAGCCGATGATGCCGGAATTCTCGCTTGCGACCTGGATGTCGAGGCGCTCTTCGACGATATCGACGATCTCGTCGACCACGAGAGCGATCGAGCGAACGCCGTCGGAAAACACCAGCAGCGGCTGGGCGCCCTCGCCCTTGACGCGAACGTCCTCGCTCATGCGGATGAGCGGCATCAAGTGGTTGCGGTACTGCACCATATGGCGGCCGTTCGAGAGCTCGATCTTGCGGGCGTCGATTTCCTCGAGCCGGGTGATCAAGCCGAGCGGCACGGCCTTGGTCTGCGTGGAGCCGGCGCGGAACACAAGCAACGAGGTCGTGCGACTGCCGGCCACCTCGCGAGTGACATTGGTCTCGTTCGCGGCTGCGAGCTGCGAACTGACGGTGCTGCCGATCGACTGCGCGATTCCGTTCGGGTCGATGATCATGATCACCGAGCCGTCTCCGAGGATGGTATTGCCGGAGAAAACCGGGATGTTGCGCAACTTGCTCGACATCGGCTTTACGACGATCTCCTCCGTGTGGAACACGCCGTCGACGACGATGCCAAACGTCTGCGTGCCGACCTGAACGACGACGATGAAGCCGTCGTCCCTCGCGCCGGCATCCGCGGGTTCGAGACCGAGCACTTTCGTGAGCCGCACAAGCGGCAGGAGCTTGTCGCGCAGGCGCAGCACCGCGGTGCTCTTGATGCGCTCGATGCGATTGTCGCTGTTGCCGCGCGCGCGCACCAGTTCCATGACCGAAAGCTGCGGAATCGCGAAACGGTCGCCGCCGGCTTCCACGATCAGCGCGGAGACGATTGCGAGCGTCAGCGGGATTTTGATCGTGAAGCTCGCGCCCATTCCGGCCACGGACCTGACGTCGATCGTTCCGCCGATCTGGTCGATGTTGTTGCGCACGACGTCCATGCCGACACCGCGGCCGGACACATTCGTGACCTGCGCCGCTGTCGAAAAGCCGGGCGCAAAGATGAACTTGTGAATTTGCGCTTCCGACAGCTTTTCGGCCTCCTCGCTGGAAACCAGGCCTTGCGCGACCGCCTTGGCCTTGATGCGCGACGTGTTGAGCCCGCGCCCGTCATCCGAGATTTCGATGACGATCTGTCCGCCCTCGTGATAGGCGGACAGCCGGATGCGGCCGCGCGTGGGTTTGCCGGCCGCCTGGCGGTCAGCAGATGATTCCAGCCCGTGATCGGCGGAGTTGCGCACCATGTGGGTGAGCGGGTCCTTGATCAGGTCGAGCACCTGACGGTCGAGCTCGGTCTCGGCGCCGTGCATCTCGAGATCGATTTCCTTGCCCAGCTCGTTGGCGAGGTCGCGCACGATGCGCGGCAGCTTTTGCCAGGCATTGCCGATCGGCTGCATGCGCGTCTTCATGACGCCTTCCTGCAACTCGGCGGTGACGTTGGAAAGGCGCTGCAACGGTCCCTTGAATTCGGAGTCCTCGTGACGCCGCACGATCTCGAGAAGCTGGTTGCGCGTCAGCACCAGCTCCGAGACCATCGTCATCAGCTGCTCGAGCGTGTCGACGGTGACGCGGATGGACTGGCTGCCGCCGGACTTGCTTTCGTCGTCCTTGGCCGGCGCGTTGTGGGCGGTTTCGCGCGGCGCCGGCTTGGCTGGCGTCCCCAGCCTGGCAGCCACGGACGGATCGACTTCGGTCTCGCGAAACGCGCGCTCCAGCTCGTCGAGGGATACTTCGCCCGGGCGCAGGGGGCGTTCCAGCACCTGCGGCGTCAGTATGCCGACGGTCTGCGACGGCGGCGCAGCGGATGCCGAAGCGGGCTGCGCGATTTGCTTCACCACGCGCTCGAGCTCGGAAATCAGGTCGGAATCGGTGCCGTCCGGCTCCCGCTGATCGCTTTCAAGCGCCTGCAGAATGTCCTTGATGCGGTCGATCGTCGCCAGAATGAGGGTGACGGCTTCACCGGTCGCGGGCGCGCCGTCGCGGAATTTTCCCATCAGGGTTTCGGCCGCATGCGCGAGGGCTTCGAGCCGCGGAAGGCTCAGAAAACCGCACGTACCCTTGATGGTGTGGACAAGGCGAAAAATGTTGTCGAGGATCTTTTTGTTGTTGGGCTCCTGCTCGAAACGCACGAGCTCGACGTCCACCACGTCAAGACTCTCGTGGGTCTCGGTCACGAACTCTTGCAGCAGGTCGTCCATCGAAAACGCCTTACCCAACGGGCCTTAGCCCGTCGCCACCCGCACCGTTTGCGCGTCGGGTCAGTGTGTCGGCGAAGCGTTTAATTTTGGTTGCGGGCAGGCCGCGGAATGCGGGCGATTAAGATTCCATTAACCGCGTAAAGCGCGGCGCGACAGGCTCGCGCGGCTCAGCTTGCGGTCAGCACGACGGCGTCGCCGTCGGCCGCAATCGACGCAACAACTCCCGCCGCCTGCGCGAGAAGCCCGGCATAAAACGGCTGGATGCGATGCGCATCGACGCCTTCGCCCGGCTGCACGGCGAGCAGCGCGGGAACGGCCGGCGGAATGCGGGCATTGAGGCCGGCCGCCCTGATTCTGAAACCCATCGTTTCGCCGCTTCCGACAGGGTCGACGGTCAGTTGGCCGCCGCGCGGAATGGCCTGGCCGGCGATGAGCAACAGGTTGAGCAGCAGCTTCACCCGGTTTTTCGGCAGCAGCGCGCGGGGCAAATTCCAGGCGAGCCTGGTCCTGTCGTCTTCGAAGAAGCCCCGTGCAATCGCCTCCGCATCGCCGAGATCGATCTGCGCGCCGGCCGATCCGGCGGCGCCGAACGCAATACGACAAAACTGGAGCTTGGCGGACGCGGTGCGGGAGCTCTTCTTGATCAGCTCGAGCGCGAATTGCTGCGTCTCGGCGTCGTTGTCTTCGGCCAGCACCTCCAGCCCGTTGACAATCGCGCCAATCGGACTGATGAGGTCGTGACAGACGCGCGAGCACAGCAAGGCGGCGAGATCGAGCGCTTCGATGGCAGGGCCGGACATGGGGCCGTCTCCGGTGTACACAGCGATGGTGAGCCTGCGAATCGCGAACCACACCGGCCCCGCGCGTGATACACTGCACGCGCGCAACCGCCAAGGATTGCGTAAGAACGACAGTGGGAATCGGCAGCCTGACGAGTGACCTCGAAATTACGCCGGCGACGGCGGCCAAGCTGCTTGACGACCTGACGGCAATCGTGGCGCGGGCAGCGGCTGTCATTCTCGTCAATCCGGCGACGACCGTCGCGCGGCGCACGAAGGACGATCAGTCGCCGGTGACCGCGGCGGATGAAGCGTCGGAAGCGGTCATTCTGGAAGAATGCGCGCACGTTCTTGCGGGGATTCCGATCGTATCCGAGGAGCGCATGACGCGGTCGGCGCCGCCGCCTCTTGGCAGAAGCTTCGTCCTCGTCGATCCGCTGGACGGCACACGTGAGTTTCTCCAGGGCAATGGCGAGTTCACCGTCAATCTTGCCATCGTTACCGCAGGTGCGCCGATTGCCGGGATCATCGCGGCGCCGGCGCTTGGGCTTTTGTGGCGCGGAATCGTGGGGGCGCGGGCCGAACGGTTGCGGCTGGCCGCGGACGGTACGGCCGGCGAGGCCAGTCAGATCCGCACGCGGCGCTGGCCGGGAGCGGATGCCGTCGCCGCCGTCAGCCGCTCGCATTACGAGGCGAGCACCGATTCTTTCCTGCAGCGTTTCGCCGTTACCAAACGGGAATCCGTCGGCTCGTCCCTGAAATTCTGCCGTCTCGCCGAGGGCAACGTCGATGTTTATCCGCGCTTGTCGCCGACCTGCGAATGGGACATCGCGGCGGGCCATGCGCTTGTCCTTGCGGCAGGCGGCGCCATGACCACGCCGCAAGCAACGCCGCTCGCCTACGGAACGAGCAAATTCCTGGTGCCCGGATTTGTCGCCTGGGGCGACCCGACGCAGGTCAGAAAAGCCGCATAGAGTCGGCCTCGCGCCGCCATCAGGGATCGACCGTCCGCGCCACCGCCGGCCACTTCCGCTCGGCCGCCTCGATGATGTGCCCGGGCTGCTTCTCAAACGCGATTCGCGCCTCGTCGCTGTAAAAAAGATAGAGCCGCTGCCCCATGATCAGCCAGATGAGCGGATGACCCGGCACGGAAACGCCGCGCGCGATGGCGACCGGATCATATCCGCCAAAGCGCGGCGTGTAGACGTCGGGGTGCTCGGCGAAGGCCGCGCGGTTGCCTTCGTTGCGGAAACGCCAAACGGCGCCGTTGCGCCAGTATTCGAAATCGGAGGCGCCGGAACGCGGCTTGGCGTCCGTGAAGTAAGCCACCGGATCGAAGCCGCTGATGGCAAGTCCCGTGTGCGGATTGACGACGACGTATTGCGTCGCACGCGCCTCGAATGGCCATGAGCCGCCGACGACAAGCGCAAGCGCCGTCCACAAGCGGGCGGCAAGGGACCCTATCTTTTCCGGCCGTCGCCGTGCGGTCATAATTTTCGCTAAGGTCTTGTTGATTCGGGTGGGTTGTCGGCCGCCATGTTAGGGCCATGCGCGTGAGCAACCGGTTAAGCGGGGGCCGGGACTCTTATTCAAATGGAGCATTCGATGCGCGCTGTTCTGCGCCTTGCCCTTTTGAGCGGCTTGCTGGCGGTACCGGTTCTTCCGGTCGCCGCTCAATACAACCCGCCGCCCGCGGGCGCGCCGTATAATCCGCCCCCGGCGGGCCAGCAGTACAGCCCTCCGCCGCCTCAGTACAATTCACGCGGAGGCGCCCCGTACAACCCACCGCCGCCCCGGCACGACCAAAGGACATTCTCGAGTGACGAGTTGATCCGCGAAGGTCACCGGTTCTTCGGCACGGTGTCGCGCGGGCTGGCCGAAATCGTCGAGAAGGCGGTCAGCCAATGGGGGCAGCCCAACGGCTACGTGCTCGGGCAGGAAGGCAGCGGCGCGTTCGTCGTCGGCCTGCGCTACGGCGACGGCAAGCTCTACACCAAGAATGCCGGCGACCGGCGGGTGTTCTGGGAAGGCCCGTCGGTCGGCTTCGATGCCGGCGGCGAGGGTGCCCGCACCATGATGCTCATCTACAACCTGCCTGCGACCGACGCCATCTATCAGCGCTTCGTCGGCATCGACGGCTCCGCCTATTTCATCGGCGGCTTCGGCATGACGGCGCTCGCCTCCGGCCACGTCATCGTGGTGCCGATCCGATCGGGCGTCGGCTTGAGGCTGGGCGCCAACGTCGGTTATCTGAAATTTACCTCGCGGGCGACCTGGAACCCTTTCTGATCGGGGCCGTTTCCTCGCGGCGATCGGAACAATCGGAATCCCTGGCCGCAGCCGGGGATTTACGTTAATCCGCGCTGCGCTGGAACTGCGCAAGGGGCCGTGCGATGGTGTCCATGGACCCCCGCCGAAACAGAGGTTTGGCTTCGTGATCGAATCGATCATGTATTTCGGGATCGGCTTTCTTGTCGCGGCCCTGATCGGACTCGTGGTCATTCCGCTCGTGCATGGCCGCGCGGTGCGCTTGACGATGCGCCGCCTCGAAGCAGCCACCCCGCTGTCGATGGCCGAAATTCAAGCGGACAAAGACCACCTGCGCGCCGAATTCGCGATGTCGATGCGCCGGCTCGAGATGAGCGTCGAGCAATTACAGAACAAGTCGGCGAGCCAGCTTGCCGAGCTTGGCCGAAAAAGCGACGCCATCAATCGGCTCAAGATCGAACTCGGCGAAAAGGTCGCCGAGGTGTTCGCGCTGGAGGCGCGCGACAAGGCGATTCGCGATCAGTTGCAGGCAGCGGAAGAAGAGCTCGCGGACAAAACCGCGGGCCTGCATGACAGAGAGCGCGCGCTTTCTCAGGGGAGCGGCCAGATCGAAAAATTGACGCGCGACTTGGAGCGGGGCTCGGCGCTCGCCGACGCGCAGAAAGTCGAGATCGCCGCACTGGGAACGCAAGTCGAAGGATTGAAGGCTCAGCTTGCACAGGCTGCCCACGACGCGAAGCTCGTGGAGGATCGCCGCAAGTCGGAGCGTACCGCGTTCAAGGCAACGGCGCAGGAATTGGATGACGAGCGCGCCAAGACTGAAAGCCTCGCGCGGCGGATTTCCGAGCTCGATCAGAAACTGGCGGCGCGGACCGCCGAAGCGGAATTGCTCGCACGCCGCGCCCAGGATCTGGAGACGCGGCTCGGGGAGCAATCGCGCCTGCTCGCACGCAGTGAAGCCGAGATCGGGCACTTGCGCGCGGAAATCGAAAATGCGCGGAAAACCGAGGGCGATCTGCGCGCGACGATAGATGAAATCAGCGTCCGCGCCCGCGCCGCCGCGGAAACGTTCAACGCCGAAAAGGCGCAGTTGCAGGCCGAAATCAATCGCGCGACGGATGACCGGGCGCGGCTCGGCGCCGAAATCGCGGAGGCCAAGCGCGAGCGTGAAAGAGCGGCCGCCTCCGAGCATGCCGAAAACGCGTTGCTGCGCGAGCGGATCAATGGTGTTGCGGCCGAGGTCGCGCGGCTTGCGTCGGCCTTGGAAGGTCCGAATTCGCCAATTGACGCCATGCTCTCAACGCAAATGGCCTCTGCGCGCATCGGCGGCAGCCAGCTTGACGCCGCTGATCCGGAAGTTCTCAAGCAGCACGACGGCAACGGCAATCTCGCCGACCGCATTCGCGCGCTGCAAAGCGCAACGCGCGGACCGGCCACCCGCAACAACTAGCGCGTGGCCGGTTGCCACCCCCCCACGTTTTCCGAACGCTCCGCGTGGCGCAGGCCGGTTGCTTGACACCCCGGCGAGGCGCTCCTTATATCGCCACGCGATTGCGATCGGGCGCTTAGCTCAGCGGGAGAGCGTTCCCTTCACACGGGAGAGGTCGTAGGTTCAATCCCTACAGCGCCCACCACGAAAAGCGCCGAATTCCTGACATTTCGTGAGTTGCGTCGCTCGGCAGGTGGCGTGCGATATCGACGGCGCTCCGGCCTGCCCCGGGCGAATTCGTGTCTTGCCACTGATAATAGCCGGAGGCTGTAACGAGCCACCGGCTGCGCTGGAACGCATCACGAGCCCGCATACCAGTCGTAACCTCGGTCCTCCCAGTAGCCGCCATAGCCGTCGGCGATGTTGGCGAAGCTATCGACGACATCCACTGCCCGGATGTATTTGGCCATCTTGTAACCCAGTTGTTGCTCGATGCGCACGCGCACCGGGGCGCCGTTGGCGATCGGCAGCGTCTGGCCGTTGAGGCCATAGGCCAGGATCGTTTGTGGGTGACGAGCGCCAACGAGATCGACGCTTTCATAGTAATAGGAGGGGCCGCTTGGCGTCTCGTCCATCGAATCGTAGCAACGGAAGACGACATAGCGAGCGGCAGGTTTGATCCCCGCCTTGTCGAGGACGCGCGACAACTGCACGCCCGTCCACTGGGAGATGCAGCTCCAGCCTTCGACGCAGTCGTGCCGGGTGATCTGGGTGCGCGACGGCATTGCCCGCAATTCATCGAGGCTGAGCGACAGCGGCCTGTCGACGAGTCCCCTGACTTTCAGCCGGTAACCGGCGAAATTGTTCTTTTTGACGGCGAGATAGTCCTCCGTCTGCGGATCGATCGAACCGTTCGGCCGCTGCCCTTCTCGGATTGCGCTGGCCGGATATTCGCGCGCCATCGGCATCGGACCCTGAAGCGCATGCTGAACGTTCTTCGTCAGCGCATTCGCTTTTGTGAGAAACTTGCGGACGGAATTGTCGGTATTCAGCACGCCATCGAAAACGTCGCATCCGCCGAGCATCAGCAAGGATGCGCCAGCACCGATTTGCCCGAGAAGCCGGCGGCGATTGAAGATGATCTTGCCCATGTCAGGCCTCTTTGCTTTTTGTTTCCGGGTTGCTGCGATACCACCCCGTAATCATGGAACGCATTTCGTTGATCGGTCCCGCGGCGATCACCATTACGACGTGGACGATGAAAAACAGGACGATGACCAGCATGCCGCAGAAATGCAGCAGGCGAGCCGTTTGGCGGCCGCCAAAAAGGTCGAGCAGCCAAGGCCATGGCGAATCGACGCCGGGCGATATGGTTAGGCCGGTGAGGATCATGCCCGGAATGACGATGACGAGGATCGCCGCGTAGCTGAGCCTCTGCAGGACGTTGTAAGAGCGGCCGTGCGGAATTCTCAATCGCAGATGGTTGACGACATCGGGAAGCAAGTGCCGAAGATCGCGCGGCTTGGGGACAATGTCGCGCCAGAAATGACCATTGATCAGGCTGGCGAAGAACCACACAGACCAAGTCGCGACGAGTATCCAGGCGAAAAAGAAATGGATCACGCGCCCGGTCGCGAGATCGCGATAAGAGGGAATCGTCGCCCACTCGGGGAAGGCTTGATAGATTGGCTGGTCCTTCGGTCCGCTCTTGCCCAAGAACCCGGTGGTATCGAAATCGTGGCCTAAAACGCGCGTTACCCCGACGATCGTACCACTCTGCCTTTCCGCATGGATGTCGAGAACTGTGTTGTTGAATTGCTTGTTGCCGTATCCTGCCTGCGGACCGAGATACTGTTTGTCGCCGAAACCTGACTGCCGTCCCAAATAGAGGATTGGATGGGCGTTGAAGATCTGCAACCCGCTCATCACCATAAAGAACAGCGTCACGGCCCAAATCCAGTGGGTGACCCGCGTCCAGGCCGATTGCCGATAGATAACCTTGTGCGACGGCTTTTCCTGTCGCTTTTCTCGCTCGTCCAAATCAATGCCCATCTTCATTCCCGCTTCAGTGGATTGACGCGGTGCAATGACCTGCTGAACGGCAGATCGCCGCAATCGACGAGACCCGTTCAGAACTGATTGGCGTCGGTCGGAAATTAACGGCTGCGCGACGACAATTCGGCGGGATTGGGATTGGCTCATAGACGTTCAGACACTCTTACGTGATCCAGCGCTTCCTTGAAGACCTCTCTTCATGCGCGCGAACTGCGTCAATCACGGCCGTTCACATTCCTGCTAGTGCCCATAAAGACGCCCCTTTTGCTGCGTTACTAGTGCAGCTCTGGCACCGAGACTCCAGCCCCACAGGTGTGACGTATGCAGTTTGGTAAGCTCTCGCTCCTCGCTATCGTTTCCTGTGTCGCAGTTGCCGCTACCTCATGGGCGGCAACGCCTCAACGGCTGCGCGGCACAGTGGAATCCGCTAACAGCAACTCCCTCACGATAAAGACGGCCGACGGCAAAGACGTCGATGTCCTGCTCGATACCGGAACGAAGTACGCGGCATTGACCAAAGCCAGTCTCAAAGATGTGACGAAGGGTGCCTACGTCGGCACAGCCACTAAAGGCACCAGCAACGTGTCATTGGAACTGGTGATCTTTCCACCTTCGATGCGCGGCACCGGCGACGGTCATTATCCGTGGGACAAAATCACCGACACGACTGCTTCAGGCGGCAAGCGCACGAAGAGTGCGATGACGAACGGCAGTGTCGGGAATGTCTCTTCCGCTGCGCCGAAGGTAAAAAGCGCAATGACGAACGGGAACGTTGACGCGGCAAGTACAACATCGGGCTCAAAGAAAATCACCGTCACCTATCAGGGTGGGAAGCAGGAGATCACGATACCTGCCACGGCGCCAATCGTCGCAATCGAGCCTTCCGACGCGTCGATCGTGAAGCAGGGAGCGCACGTCTTCGTCAAAGCAACCGCAGAAAACGGCAAGCTGACCGCACAATCTGTCGCCGTTGGCGAGAACGGGCTGACGCCGCCGATGTAAGGTGACGTCGCTAATGTGCGCGGTTGCACCTGCTGCGTTCCGACGCGAGGCAATCCCTTCCGGGCAACAGATGCGATAAGCAAGGCGCGCTATGGTGCGCGCAATTCGCGGAGTATCCGTGGACGTAACACGCTAGCGCATCTAATTCGTTGAGAATTCAGTGAAGGAATTACCCTTCATACGGGAGAGGTCCCTACAGCGCCCGCCGTCCAAATAAAAGCGGGTTATTTTTGACTGCACGCGGGCGGACAATCAATCGAGCGCATTCAGCGTGTGGCGCGCCCGGATGAGGTCAGCCGTGTCGGCTCCTTCCTCGAACCAGTGCAGGACAGTCTCCAGCATGACGCGCGCCTCATCAGAACGTCCTTGCGTGCGCCAAAGCTCCGCCAGGCTCGTGGCGGCGCGCAGCTCCAGGGATTTTGTGCTTTGACCACGCGCCACGTCGATCGATTTTCTTAGGTGAGACTCAGCTTCTCTGACGTTCGACGGATCGAGCGCCAAAGAAAGCTGGCCGCGCTGCCGCTGCAATTCTGCCTCCCACGACCGGCCTTTGCCGACGTTCGCCAACCCACGATCGACAATCGAAAGCGCAAATTCGTTGTCGCCGCCTCTGGCGTGCATGTCCGCCAGCCAGCTTTCCATCATGGGAAGCATGAAGCCGACGCCGTTGTCTCGCGCCGAACCAATGCCGAGTTCGATTTCGGAGCGCGCGTCCCCGACGCGGCCGAGATCACCAATCGCACGCCCGCGCGAAATTCTCGAAAGGATCGCATAAAGCGAAAACCGCTGCTCCTGCGACATTTCCAGGCTGCTTTCGGCCGCCGCCAGGGCGCGAACGGCGTCCCCGCGCAGGAGATGCACCACAGAGGTCATGTAGTAGGCGAATGCGATCGTGTAGGGATGGCCGAGCCTTTGCGCCAGCTCGAGCGCTTCCATAACGCGCGAAAGCGATCGATCCGGGTAACCCAGGAACCAAAGATCCCACGACAGAAGCAGCAATGAAGCCGCTTGCGGCTCCACCATGTACAGATTGTACAGCGGGTCCCTTCCCTGGCTCGAAAGCCTGATCGCGTTCTCGAAATGATCGACCGAAGACTGAAAGTCGCCGGCGGTCAGCAACGTGCTGCCCATCACCCGGTGAGCGACCATGAGCGGCACGGTTTCGGACAGGGCGCGCGCGCGCGACATGAACTCGTCAGCCATGTGGAGCGCGTCATCGTTCTTTCCGCTCATCCACGAGTGCCCCCACAAGCCAAACAGCGCCTGGAAGTATTCGGGGATGTTGCCGAGCGTCAGGCACAAGGTGCGGGCGCGCGAAAATGCTTCCCGCGCCTCTGCGGAGGCATACCCTCGAACCGCGATGAGCGGTATTCCCAACGCCAACTGAATCTCGATCTCTTGCCTGTTCCGCTCGGGGGTCTCCGGCAGCGCATCGAGAAGCTGAAGCGCCCTGCGATAACTCGCAATCGCTTCAACATTGGCGGACCGCACAAGCGCGCGTTGTCCGGCGTCGACCCAGCAGCGGATCGCCAACTGGTGATTGCCGGCTTCCTGATGGTGATAGGCCAGCACCTCGGGCTGGCTTTCGGCAAGCTCGGGATAATCCCTTTCCAGAATCGCGGCGATGTCCGCATGGATCTGCTGCTTTTTGCTTCTGAGCAGCGAGTCATAGATCGCGTCGCGCAACAATGCATGTTTGAAGGCAAAGCGAACGAAGGGCGAAATGCCGACCCGATAGATGATGTCGGCGTCTTCGAGCCGTGAGAGCGCCGATTGCATTTCACTTTCGTCAATTTGCGAGGCAGCCGCCAGCAGGTCGTAGGAAAACTCGCGCCCGATAACCGCCGCGATCTGCGCGAGCCAGCGGCTCGGCGCCACCCGGTCCAACCGCTCCATCAACGCGTCACTCAGCGTCTCGGGAACTCTAACCGATGCGGACCGCGCCGCGCGGTCGGACGGCAGCTCTCGCGAAGGGGCCGACAGGATGCTGGTCGTCAACTCCTCGATGAAGAGAGGAACGCCGTCGGTCTTCTGGACGATCTGATCGACCACGTGCGGCGGGATGCTTTTGTGCCACACCAGGTCCCGGATCATGTTCTTGACTTCGCTGTGCGACAAACGCGTAAGCGAATGGATCGTGATGTTCGGGTGGGCGATCCACGTGGGGCGGAATTCGGGCCGGCACGACACAATCAGCAACACGCGAGCGCGGTCGATTCGGGTGACGATCAGCTCAAGCAATTCGAGCGTCGATGGATCCAACCAGTGCGCATCTTCGAAAACACAGACGATCGGCCGCTGCAACGAAAACTGCAGGAGCAAATCGACCAGCGCGCTGATCGTCTTGTTCTTGATCTGTTGCGGCGTGAACTTCGACAGTTTGCCGCCGTTCTCGACCGGGATCGACAGCAGCCTGGCAATAAGCACGAGCGGCTCGACCGAGCCGTCGGCCGCGCGTGGAAGATATGCCCGCAATTTTGCGATCTTCTCGGAATTCGACTCTCGCGCGCTCAGTTGAGCGGCATGTTCGATCTGCTCAATGACCGGAAAGAATGCGCTCTGCGTGTGATAAGGCGAGCATTGATGGAGCAGGAAAAGATGAGATTCGTCCTGAACGCGCGATTTCAATTCGTGCAGAAGCCGCGATTTTCCGACGCCCGGAATGCCCGAAAGCAGGATGACCTGCCCATCGCCTTCTTTGACTTTCTGCCACCTGTCGAGCAGCAAGCTCAGCTCGCTTGCACGTCCGGCGAGCGGCGTGAGGGTTTCGGCGTGCAACGCCTCAAAGCGGCTCGCGGCGCTTTTCGCCGCGTTAACACGATACACTTGAACAGGCTCGGTTATGCCCTTGAGTTCCTGCCGCCCGAGATCTTCCAGATCGAAGGCGGCCGACACGAGACGTCGTGTCGACTCAGAAATCAGAACGGCATTGGCGCTGGCAAGAGTCTGCAGGCGCGCGGCAATGTTTGGCGTTTCTCCCACCGCATCCATCGACCACGAGTTCGTGCCGTTTGCAGTTTCGCCTACAATCACCGGCCCGGAGCAAACGCCCACGCGGCACGACAAGGTCACCGGGCCTGCAATCTCCGAGACTTTGGCAACCGTTTCCAGCGCGGCATGGACGGCGCGAATGGCGGCGTCCTCATGGGCGCGCGGCCAGCCGAAAAACGCCATTACGCCGTCGCCGAAATAGCGCGCGACTCCGCCGCCGTAGCGATTGACCGCCTTGTTACACTCCGCCCGATAGGCGTCGATCAGTTTCTGCAAGTCCTCAGGGTCCAATGTCTCCGACAGCTGCGTGGACCCCACCAGGTCGCAGAACATGACGGTGATCTGACGAAATTCGGCTTCGCGATGTTGCGAAGCGGAGGACGGCAACACGGCAGGATGTGAAGCCGCGCTGCTCGAGTCGGCGATATGCTGCTCCGCCGTCAGCGCCGCAATGGCCCTCAGCAGTTTCTTGCGGTGACCCAAGGAAACGCCGATCTTCTCCAGATCGCTCTCGTTCAGATCCGGAAGGACCGAATAGTCGATGTTGTTTTCTGCAAATGCCTGCGCGTACTGGATGAGGCCGTATCTTTCCAACCACTCGGTCAAATCGGCAGTTGTCTTCGTCATGATGGAGCCCTTGCCCTACTGGGCCCGGCTCAGAACCCACTATCGCTATTGCTTTGGACCTAACAGCCTTGGTGGAAGAATACCACACTATCGGGGTCTTCCGATCCACGGCTTCGCAACAACGTTATAGGCGCCGGCATGAGCCGCGTTTCCGGGCCTCATGCCGCGCCAAATACAATGAATATCGCGTTAGCCGGCACTTGCCGCAGCGTGGCTTTTTTTATTTCCTGAAGGGTCCGAGACGTGAAAAGACGGGAGCGGTTCTCCCAGGGCCTGCGCAATCTCGTCCCTCATCTGCATCTCGGATTTGAGAAGCTCGTGGTTATACCCCTCAGCCATGATCACCGCCGATTGGTACGTCTCCTGAATGACTTTGATCCGGTCGTTTGCAGGCAGCGAGGCGACAAACTCGATTGTCTCATCGACGTGGGCCGCTTCGCTTCCGAGGCTGCTATGGCTTCTGAGGAAGCGGGTCGCGTCGACGCCGTCCGGGCAAATCGCCCGTACGTTCTCGATGTCGCTCTTCTCCTTGAGGGCCGCGATGCGCTCCAGGCAATAAGAGTAGCCGATGCTGCCAATCGGATAATCCTCGGCGCAAAGGTCATCGAAGCGCTTGCAGAGCGGCTTGATGCCGTCGGGCATGAAGCTGGCTACCAGCCGTTCGCCGGGCACGCCCAATGCCCGCAAATCCTTGAGCGCGAGCCGGTCGTGGCCGGTCTCCTCGCGCGCGCGATCTTCCAGATAGGCCGCGACTTCGGGCCTGCCTAATTCCTCGAAACGGCTCTTGGCGCGCCGCAGATTTCGAGGCGTGTCGACGGACGTGTGATAGGCGCCGACCAATGCAACCACATAGCCGGTGAGCGTCGGCTCGGGGCGCGCGAGGCGGCCTTCAATTCTGGAAAATGCGAGATTGATGGCGCCATCGAGCAGCCCAAGCGTGCTGCCCAGCGAGCCTGCGCCTTCCATCGGCTGCGCAAACGGGTCCAAGCCGCCTTTGGCGCCGTTCCGGTTGTGAAACCAGACCTCGCCCGACTCGCGGGCGATGATCGACATTTCGTCGGTGACGTTCACCCATTCTGTGACCGGCCGTGACATCACAACAACCTCCATATTCGAATGAACGCCCGCGGTTGTTTTTGAGGCGTGATCAGCCCGCGGCTTCAACGCGAAGAGGAGAGCCTCTTCGCTTTTGCCCGGACCAGCTTACAGCCTCGCTAGATTCCGTTCGGCGTAGCCGCCATCAGCAACTTGGCTGTTTCGAGCAGCGACTTGCCCGCGGGGCACGTCCCGTCATGCTCCGGGAGCACAAAGACAAGCTCGTCTTCGTGGTTGTGGCTGTAACCGCTCTCGTATTGCTGTTCCGTGATGACGACGGGCTTCCTCGACGTCCCGTTCCAGTAGAAGCCGCGCTGCGCGAACAAGGCTTTGGCGTTTGCGGGATCCAACAGCAATTTTTTGAAATCATCGTCGATCCACGCGTCGACGACCATCTGCGCGAGTGCGTCGCTCGGAGCCATGGAAAAATCAGCAACCTTGTCTCTCTGCGCTTTGTCCCTAAAAATGCCTCTTGGCATGGTCAGGCCCTCCCTTGGGCAAGCAGTGCGGCACTCCGTTGGCCGTTGCGGCGTACTCTAGTTGCGGAACTTCGCGCCCGCAAGCTGGCTGAGGTGGTACATCAAACGACATAATGAGGTCTGTTCTACAAACATCCGAAGCCGGCTGCTGACTTCTCATTCCGCAGCGAGAATGTCGGCGCTTGGCGTGAAAGCGGCTTCCCGTTGGTGAATCAGAGCGCAATGAGGGCATGAAAACTCACAGAAAATTCGCGTAAACAACAGCTAAGTATTTGATGTTGCAAGTTTCACGTTTCGGTCACGCAGGTTTTCGGGCGTAATCTTTCCGGCCTAGTCCAAATCGGTCGACGTTCAGACGCGCATCAGCGAGTTGCCGGCGTCCGAAAGAAGCGTGTTCAGCGCATCGGGCGCCAGGATGATGAGCCCGCCGCGCTCGAGCTTGAGCCATTTTTTGCGCTCCCAGCTGCGCAATTGCTTGTTCGCGCTCTCGCGCGAAGCACCGATCATCTGGCTGATTTCGCGCTGCGTGACGCGAATTTTGTCGCGGGCGGGCGCTTCGGGTGAGCGGCGATGCAGGTAGAGCAGTACTTTCGCAAGCCGCTCCGGCAATCCGAGGAAAACGATGTCTTCCACCTGCTCACTTGTGTGTCGCAAGCGGCCGCACAACACCTCGATCAACCTGACGGCAACCTCCGGATGCTCCCGCAACAAATGCATGAAGTCCCTGCGCTCGATCGCGATCAGTTCGCTGTCTTCGATCGCAACCGCACTGGCCGTCCGCTCGCGGCCGTCGAAACAGGAAATTTCGCCGAAGATCTGACCGGGAAGAATGAGATTGAACGTCGTATCCTTTCCATCCTCTGACGATGAACTGATTCTGATCGAGCCCGCGGTCACCGCGTAAAGTGTCGAGCCAACCTCGCCTTTGCGGAAGATGACGGTGCTCTTTTTCACCTTGCGCGCAACCGCGTGCAAGGCGAATTGATCGATCACCGAAGCATCAAGATCTTTGAAAAACGGATGTGCGCGGAAGACGCCGCGTTTGTCGAACGGCTGCGATCGAAGTTGGCCGTTTGCGGGGAGCGCCATTGGCGTTTCCTCGGTGAAATTTCCTGAGTAATGTCAATATGGTTCTACAAGCTTATACTACCACCCTACCCCGAAAGAATCGACTCGCGCGGCTGGGCGCATTGCGAAATTTTGATTAAAATAAACTAGGTCTTCAAGCGACGTTGCACGCCGAGCGCATGTGGACGCCCGGCGCAACGTCAGCGCGCACCGTAACGCGCCAGACGCAGCCTGAACGGCTCGCGCAGCTTCCTTTTTGCTCTACGGCGCACCTCTAACGTCCATGGTGACGTTTTGGCCGCGCGGAGATTCCTTTCTCTTCGCCAGTGTGATCCACATCACCATCGCCGCGTCGACGCCGGTGATAAGTCTGCCGCAACGGACAGCGGCAACGGTCGCGTGCCGCCGCCCGAGCAAAGTGCGGAGGGCGAAATGGATCACGATGTTGACGGCAAACGGCTATCGGACAAGGCAGTCGACGGAGACACCGTCGTGGCCGCGATTTGGTTCGCCTTCTATCTCATCGCCATAACGACCGCGATCACGGCGCCGCTTTTCGTGACTGCAATCAATTTTGCCTCGCGGCTGCTGGCGACGGGCTAGCACCGTCTGCAGCACGTTCCCTGCGGCGCAATGGAGATCATGATGCGCGTCCTGAGTATCGGCATCCTCGCCGCTGCGCTTGTGCTGATGGCGCTCACGTTGAAGCCAACGCCACAAGAGCCGGCGGCGGCATTCGAGCGACAGCACGCGACAAGCCATCCGGCGCTCGTCGTCTACGGCATCGAGAGGCGCTAGCCACTTTGTCGAATGTCAGCGCGCGGTCCGAGGCGGCGGATCGCGCGCCAGGTTCTTTGCAGCCAGTTCGTCCATATAGTCTTGCCAATATTCGTCGTGGTGCCGGCCAAGCTCGCGCAAATAATTCCAGTCGAAAATGCCGGTCGAGTGCATATCATCGAAAACGAGACGCACGGCATAATTGCCAACCGGAAGAACCTCGAGGATCGCCACGTTCTTCTTGCCGGATACGGTCTGGCGCTGATCGGGCGAGTGGCCCTTTACCTCGGCGCTTGGGCTTTTGACGCGCAGGTACTCCGCCGGCAAATCGAACGTCTCGCCTCCTTCATAGGAGACCGTCAACGTTTTGCGATCTTTGTGCAGCCGCAGTTCGGTCGGCCAGGATTGTTCGTCGCCAGGCATCGCGTTATACGGCCTCAATCTCTGTCAGCAGTACATCGCTGATTTCGATACCATCGCGCTTTGCTTTCTCCCGCGCGGCAAGCCGCCGCGATCCCGGAAGCCTTGCGCCATCTTGTTCCTCGATCATGGCGGCAAGCGAAGCAAATCGATCGGCGGAGCCGCCGAAGGACGACGGATCGACAGCGATGATAAGTTGTCCGGTGCCGGGCGGAGGCCCTTTGGCGTCGAGAAACGATGACGCTTCCGTCGCGTAGTTCGCGCCGGTAAGGCCCGCCGCCAGAATTTCCACCATCAGCGCCAGCGCGGTGCCTTTTGCTCCGCCGAGCGGCAGCATCGTGCCCGCAAGCGCAGCGGCCGGATCGGTCGTCGGCTTGCCCAATGCATCGAGCGCCCAATCGGCCGGAATCCTTTCCCCCTTTTGCCTGGCAGCGAGAATATTGCCCCGCGCGACCGTCGACAGCGACAGGTCAACAACGATCGGCGCCCGGCGAGGCAGTGGGCAAGCGAAGGCGATCGGGTTCGTGCCGAATACGCCCTTTGCTCCGCCCCAGGGCGCGATTGCCGCAGGCGTGTTGGCAAACATCAACGCGACCAGCCCATGTTCGGCGAGCCGCTCGACCGGATGCCCCGCCGCGCCGCAATGATGCGAGCGCCGAATCGCTGCGACGGTCACCCCGTTTTGCCTGGCTGCTTCGGGCAGCGCGGCGAGCGCAAGCTCGATCGCCGGAAACGCAAAGCCGTGCGCCGCATCAACAATGGCCGCCGAGGGCCGCGGCCACTCGATCGCCGGCTTGGCGAAGCCATCCACCTTGCCGACTTTTGCTTGCGCGGCGTAGCTTGGCACCCGCGAGAGACCGTGGCCCTTAAGCCTTTCGGCTTCCGCCGCAACGAGTGCCCGCGCCACGCATGCCGCATTCTCCGGCGAGGTGCGGCAACGCGTGAGCGCTGCCGCGACAAATGTCTCCGCCTCCGCCAGTGTCAGCGTCGGCATGCGCTCATGCGCTGCGGTAGAGCTTGGTGAGCACAAACTCACGGTGGCCAAGCGTTTCCGCTGACGTGAGCCGCCCGTTGGCGGTGCGGATGATCATGTCAATCAGTGCATCACCCGCCGCCGGAATCGTCATGTCGCGCCGCAGAATACCGGAGACGTCGAGATCGATGTGCTCGGACATCGTGCGCACTGTGCGCGGATTGCCGCTTATCTTGATCACCGGAATAACCGGATTGCCGATGATATTGCCCTGCCCGGTCGGAAACGTATGGACGGCGTAGCCCGCCGCCGCCATCAGCGTCACGCACTCCGCCGCCGCCGATGAGGTGTCCATATAATAAAGGCCGGGTCCGTTCGCCGGTGCTTCCGCCGGTTCGAGCACGTCGATGTAGCGGCACTTGCGTCCGATCTTCTCGAGATTGCCGAGCGCCTTTTCCTCGATGGTCGTAAGGCCGCCGGCGATGTTGCCTTTTGTCGGCTGCGACTCGGAAAGATCGTCGGTCTTGTGCGCCTGAATAACCTCGTTTTCGTACGCCTGCCAGACCTTCATCCACTTGTCGCCGATCTTTGAATTGATGGCTCGCGCCTTGGCGATGTGCTCCGCGCCCGTGATCTCCGAGGTTTCGCCGAACACGCCATAGATGCCCCTGGGGATTAGCTTGTCGTACATGTTGCCGACCGTCGGGCACGAGGCGAGGCCGGTGGTCGTATCGCTCTCGCCGCACTTCGTCGACACCCAGAGATCCGAAATCGAACACTCCTCGCGCTCCAGTTCGGATGCCCATTGCAGATATTCTTTGGCGGCGCGCGCAGCTTTCGCAACCGTCATCAGATCGCCGTTTCCTTCAATGCCGAATCCGGTCACCGGCTTGCCGGTCTTGGCAATGCCGTCCACAATGCGCTTCGTCCAACCCTCTTCAATGCCAATGACAACCACGGCGGCGACGTTCGGATTGCTGCCGGTGCCGATGATCGTTCGGAAAAACAGTTCCAAGTCGGCGCCGAATTGCAAGCGGCCATAGGCGTGCGGAATGGCGATTGTGCCCTTCACCTGGTTGGCGACAGCTTCGCACGCCGCATTCGACAAGTCGTCCAGCGGCAAAATGATCACGTGATTGCGCACGCCAACGCGGCCGTTCTCCCGCCGCCAGCCGTGAAAGCTCAGCCTGCCGCCATTCAGTTTGGCAGGCTTCGAGGTCTTCCTTTTGCGCTTACTCGCCATGACGCTCACCACTTCTTCGTTTTCACATTGTGCACGTGGACATGCTCGCCTTTTTTGATATCGGCCACCGCCTTTCCGATATCGTGGCCGTACTTCCAGACGGTCTCGCCCTTTTTGATGTCGACGAGCGCGACTTTGTGGCCGATGGGAACATCCATCCTGGCCTTCAGGTGAAAGGTCGAGTCGTTGGCCGTGACCACGCCCAGCATGTTGGTGCCTGCCTTGAGACCTTCAATAACGATGACGCCGACCGTATCTTTTTTGTCGTGCACCAAGAGATGCGGAATAGCCATGGACCCTAGCCCTCGTCTGAACTTCGCAACAATCTTCTATAGGCGCTGCATCCGCTAGGACACAAGGCCGCGGCTCGGCGTTCCCATGCGAGAATTTGCCCTCGTCGGCGCGCCGCCACCGCGCTGGGCAAGGGGTCTGCGGCCGGCCGAAGCCGGTCCCCTCCGCGCTGCTTGTAATGAATGATTGGCGCGCTATCGTTGTGGCGGAAGGCGCGATCACGATAGATCGAAAGGAATGACATGCGACGATTCAATTGGCCGAGGAGGCCCTGGCTCGCAGCCGCGGCGGTCCTCACGCTGTCGCTCTCCGCAGCCGACGCGGAGCCCCAAACCGTCCGCCTGGCCAAGCAATATGGCATCTCCTACCTGCCGCTGACGATCATTCAGGAAAAAAAGCTGCTCGAGTCGGAAGGCAAAAAGCTTGGCCTCGACCTAAGGACGGAGTGGGTGCGCTTCACCGGCGGTCCGCCGATGAACGAAGCGCTTGTCTCAGGCAACCTCGACTTTGCCTCGGGAGGCGTCGGACCGCTGGTGACGATCTGGGCGCGCACGCAGAAGAATCTGAGAGTCAAAGGCGTCGCGTCGCTCAATTCGATGCCGCTTTATCTCAACACCATCAAGCCCGAGATAAAGACAATCAAGGATTTCACCGACAAGGACCGTATCGCGCTTCCGGCCGTGCGCGTTTCGATCCAGGCCGTCGTTTTGCAGATGGCTGCCGAAAAGACCTTCGGCAAAGGCCAGGAGCACAAGCTTGATCCGCTGACCGTTTCATTGAGCCACCCGGATGGACTCGCCCAGATGATGAGCGGAAAATCGGAAATAACCGCTCACCTGACTTCGGCGCCCTACCAGTACGAGGAACTCGCTGACAAGCGCGTGCACAAGGTGCTGGACAGCTTCGAGGTGCTGGGCGGCCCGCACACGTTCAACATCGTCTACGCGACAACCAAATTCTACACCGAGCATCCGAAGATCATTAAGGCATTCATCGCGGCGCTCGGCGAAGCCATGAAAGAGATCAAGGACGATCCGGCGGCTGCAGCGGCGCTCTGGGTCAAAGCGGACCGATCCAAGCTTCCGGTCGCCGAAGCCGAGCGGATCATCAAGTTGCCGGAGAACAAGTGGACAATGACCCCGGAGCGAACGATGGTTTTTGCCGATTACATGAGCCGCGTCGGCATGGTCCCGGTAAGGCCGGGGAGCTGGAAAGACATGTTCTTCGACACCATTCACAATCTTTCCGGCAGCTGAGCTGGATTGTCGGCAACCATGTCGCAGGTTCTGCTCGAGGCAAAAGGCGTCACGCTGCAATACAAGACGCCACGCCATCTGGTGACGGCGACCTACAAAGTCGACTTCTCCGTTCATCAGGGCGATCGCTATGTCATCCTCGGGCCTTCCGGCTGCGGAAAATCGACACTGCTGAAAGCCGTCGGCGGCTTCATGCTGCCGGTTGAAGGGACGATCCGCATTCGCGGCCGCAAGGTCGAGATACCGGGGCCGGACCGGATGATGGTCTTTCAGGAATTCGAGCAATTGATGCCGTGGAAGACGGTGTTCCAGAACGTGATCTTTCCCATGAAGGTCACGAAGAAATTTCCGTTTCCGGAAGCTATCGCGCGCGCGAACGCGGTGATCGAGAAAGTGGGTTTGACGGAATTCCGCGACGTCTACCCGCACATGCTGTCGGGCGGCATGAAAATGCGCGTCGCCATCGCGCGCGCCATGGCGCTCGAGCCCGATATTTTGCTGATGGATGAGCCGTTCGCGGCGCTCGACGCTCTCACCCGCCGCGCCATGCAGCAGGAGCTGCTGTCGCTGTGGGACCAGCTGCGCTTCACGGTGATGTTTGTCACGCATTCGATTGAGGAGGCCATCCTGATCGGCTCGCGCATCCTCGTGCTGTCGCCGCATCCAGGCCGCGTGCGCGCCGAGCTCGATACGAGTCGGATCAACGTCATCGACCAGGCGGAGTTTGGCGCCATGTCGAAGCGGATTCACAGGCTGCTCTTCGCCGAAGGAGACGCGCGCGCAGCCGCCGTCGAAAGCGTCCCCGCGTGACGGATACGGCGCGTGATATCCGCCCGGCGGGCGTCATTCGGGCCGAATTCGAGGTCGAGCCCACCGATGCCGTCAGCATCGGCGATGTCGAGCGCCCGCTGACGCTTGCCGAGCGTATCTTCAGCAATGAGACGGTGCAGCGATTCACCATTCTCGTTGTGCTGATCGCGATTTGGCAGGTGTATGCGCTCTGGCTCAACAACTCGCTGCTGTTTCCGACGTTCAGCGAGACAGTGCGCACGTTCTGGCACGACATCCGCAGCGGCGTGCTTATCAACCGCACCGTGACCTCCCTGCAGACGCTCGCGATCGGCTACACGGCCGGCCTCGCCCTGGCAGGCATTTTCACCACGTTTGCGGTTGCGAGCGGCGTCGGCACGCGCATTCTCTCGACCCTGACCGCGATGTTCAATCCGCTGCCCGCGATCGCGTTGTTGCCGCTTGCGCTGATCTGGTTCGGCCTCGGCACCCCGTCGCTGGTTTTCGTCATTATCCACTCGGTGTTGTGGGCTGTGTCGCTCAACACCTTGATCGGCTTCCGCAGCGTGCCGGAAACCTTGCGCATGAGCGGCCGCAATGTCGGGCTCACCGGCGCACGCTACGTCGGTTTGATCCTTATTCCCGCAGCGTTTCCTTCGATTCTTGCCGGCATGAAAATCGGCTGGGCGTTCGGCTGGCGCACGCTCGTTGCCGCGGAGCTTGTCTTCGGCGTCTCGTCGCGCTCGGGCGGCATCGGCTGGTACATTTTCGAGGCGCGAAACGATCTCGACACGGCGACCGTGTTCTCGGGCCTGCTCACGGTGATCCTCATCGGTTTGCTGGTCGAATCGGTTATCTTCCGCGCCATCGAGGCGCGCACGGTGAATCTCTGGGGCATGCAGCGATGAGCATCGGCGGCATGCTCGATGTCGATATTTGGCGCGGAACCGCAACGGGGAAATTTCAGCCGTTTTCTATTCCGCGTCGGGAGCATCAGACCGTGCTCGACGTGGTCACCGAAATTCAGCGCGAGCATGACGCAACGCTGTCCTATCGCTTCGCTTGCCGTGTCGGCATGTGCGGGTCGTGCGCCATGGTCGTGAACGGGCGGCCGCGCTGGACCTGCCGCACGCGCGTCAACGAGGTTGTCGGCGACGGCGGGCGACTGCGGCTCGAACCGCTGCGGAATTTCACCGTTGTCAAGGACCTCGCGGTCGAAATGACGCAATTTTTCGAGAAATGGCAGCGAGCGCACGGCTATTTCGAGCCTGGACCGCAGCCCGCAAGCGATTTCGCCGCCGTGCCGCCCTCCACGCCGGAACGGCAGGCCGCCGACGCTGGAATCGAATGCATCAATTGCGGCGTCTGTTATTCGGCCTGCGATGTGGTGGCGTGGGATAAGGATTACCTAGGTCCCGCTGCCCTCAACAGGGCCTGGACGCTGGTTAATGACGTGCGCGACAAAGGCAATGCCGAGCGCGTGAAGGCAATATCGTACGCTTCCGGCTGCCAGGCCTGCCACACGCATATGAGTTGCACACAGTTCTGCCCGAAGGCGATCGCGCCGACGTATTCAATTGCAGGGCTCAAACGCGCCGTCCTGCGACGCAGCTTGGGCTTCACGCGATGAGCGCCACCCTTTTTGTCGCGCAGCGGTTCACGGCCTTTGTGTTGGCGTGCGCTGTCGCGGTGCATCTCGGAACCATTCTTTACGCCGTTCGCGGCGGCCTGACCGCAGCGGACATTCTCGGCCGCACGCACGGCAATATCGCGTTCGCCGTTTTCTATGGCGTCTTTGTTGTTGCGGTGGCGATCCACGCGCCCATCGGCTTGCGCAATGTGCTGCGCGAATGGACGCCCTGGCGTGGCATCACGCTCGATATTGCACTCGGACTGTTTTCCATCCTGCTGCTCGTTCTCGGCTTTCGCGCCGTATTTGCGGTGTTCAGCGCATGAGGGCCTCTCACAAACAGCGTGGGTTTGTCGCGGCGATGATCCATCGCCTTGCCGGCATCGCACTCGCGGCTTTCCTGCCGCTGCATTTTCTGGCGCTCGCGACCGCGCTGAACGGCGCCAAAGGTCTCGATTCGTTTCTGCAAGTTACGCGCGAGCCGCTGGTGCAATTTGCCGAATTCGGCATTGTCGTCGCATTGGCCGCTCATTTGGCGCTTGGGCTGCGCGTGCTTGCGATCGAGTTTTTCGATTTTCGGGAAAAAACATTGAACGCTTTATCGGCTTGCTTCGCGGCGGTGTGCGCAGTCGGTTTGATTTTCATTCTGAATTCCGGCTGAGCATGATCGCCGGAATTTCCCCTGAAACGCTCGGCTTCTTGTGGCTTGGCGCGCTGGTCGGCGGGATCGCTGCCGGCGCCAGCGGATTCGCATTCGGGCTGGCGTCTTCCGCAATCTGGCTGCACCGCATCGATCCACTGCACTCCGCGATCCTCATTACCGGCTGCGGCGTCTTGCTGCATACGACAACCATCTGGCAACAGCGTCAGCATATTGAAATCGGACGCCTCTGGCCGTTCGTCGTCGGGGGCCTCATCGGCATTCCGGTCGGCATTCACTTTCTCGCGCACACAAACGCAGGAACGCTGAAAATCGCACTGGGGATATTCCTGACGGTGTTCGGAGCCTATGCGCTGATCGCGCCGCGGCTGCCGATGTTCAAGGCCGGCGGACGCGCAGCCGACGGCGCCATCGGCTTCATCGGCGGCGTCCTGGGCGGGCTCGGCGGCTATTCGGGCGTGCTGCCGACGATCTGGACGCAATTACGCGGCTGGCCGAAGGAGACGGCGCGCGCCGTGTACCAACCGTTCGTGATCGTCATGCAGGCTGTCACGATAGTCGGCCTGATTCTCGTCGCATTCGACCGCACCGGGCTTATATTGCTTGTCGCGGTGCTGCCGCCGATGTTCTTGGGAACTTGGATAGGATGGCAGCTCTACGGTAGGCTTGACGACCGCCGGTTCCGTCAGGCCTTGGCGGTGCTGCTGATCGGTTCGGGGCTGACGCTCGTGCTTTAGGATCAAGCTATGCAGCTCGATATCAAGGAAGTCGAGGAGCTGAGCAAGACGCTTTACATCCGCGCGCTCAAGCTGCTGCCGCGTGACATCAAACAGGGCTTCGAGCGGCTGATGGCGCAGGAGACCGATGCGACCGGCCGCGCCGTTCTCGGCACCATGGTCGAAAACATCCAGGTCGCCGAGCGCACCAAAAACCTGCTCTGCCAGGATACCGGCATTCCCATTTACAACGTCATCATCGGCCGCAATGTGGAATTCGACGGCGTCGCGATGAAGGAAGCAATCCGCCGCGGCTGCGAGCGGGCGACCAAAGAGCATCCGTTGCGCTCCTCCGTCGTGCATCCGATCACGCGCAAGAACGAGCAGACGTCATGCGGTGTCGGCGTTCCGCTGATCAATGTCGATTTCGACACGCGCGACGAAACGGTTGAAATCGAGATGATCCCGAAAGGCTCGGGTTCGGAGAACGGGTCGTTTCTTCAGATGCTGGTGCCAGCCGACGGCATTGCCGCCGTCAAGCGCTTCGTCATCGACAAGGTGATCGAGTGCGGCGGCCGCGTCTGCCCGCCCACAATCGTCGGCGTTGGCATTGGCGGCACGTCCGACCTCTGCATGCATCTGGCGAAGATCGCCGCGACCCGTCCGCTCGGCACCACGTGCGCCGACGAGGAAGGAGCCAAGATCGAGGCGCAACTGAGCGATGCGGTCAACGAACTCGGCATCGGTCCGCAAGGTCTGGGCGGCCGCTCGACCTCGTTCCGCGTGCATGTGGAAGTCGCGGCCACGCACATCACCATGAATCCGGTGGCGGTCAACATCCAATGTCATTCTGCACGTCGTGCCTCCGCGATCATCACGCCGGGCGGCATTGCATTCGAGTGAGACAGCGGAAATGACACATCACGTCCTCGAAACACCGATTGCGGAACAGCAGGCGAGAAGCTTGCGTGTCGGCGATACGGTCACGTTGGAAAAGACGCTGTTCGGCATTCGCGATGCCACCCTGATTGCGATGTTCGACAAAGGCCGCAGCACGCGCCTCAACCTTAAAGGCCACGCCGTCGTCCACACCGCACCCAACGTGAGGAAGGTCGACCCGCGGCCGACCAATTCATCCGGTTACGAGCCGGTCTGCATCGGCACTACGACCTCGATGCGGATGGAGCGTTTCACGCGTCCCTTGATGGAGCGCGACGGCGTGCGGCTCATCATCGGCAAAGGCGGCATGGGACAAGCGACGCTCGATGCGCTGCGTGACCTCGGCGGCGCCTACCTCGCGGTCATTGGCGGCGCCGCGGCTTTGCAGACCACGTGGATCGAGGCGATCGAGGACGTGGACTTCGACGATCTCAATCCCGAAAGCCTCTGGAAATTCCGCATCAAGGGTTTCGGGCCTCTGCTCGTGACCATGGATTCGCACGGCGGCTCGACCTATGCGCAGATCAATGCGGAAGCCGCGGCGCGGCGCGCGGCGGTGCTCGCCAGCATCGGTGCCATAAAAGCAAATTGAACCTCGTGACTACTGCGCCAACAATTGATGAGTGGGATACC
>DASSRW010000065.1:0-22030 GCA_035701545.1 Pseudolabrys sp. | reverse complement strand
TGGCGCGAGCAATTCGATACCGCCACCGCGCAATTCAAGGAGCTTTCCGAGCAAGCACAGCGCGTCATGGCGGAAACGGCCGAGCCGCTGAAGGAAGGCTTCACCAACGCGTTCCGCAAGGCCGCCTGAACCTGTTTCGGTCCCGCGCCGGGACCCATGATATGACAAGCCCGGGCAGGCAAGCCCGGGCTTTGTTTTGTGGTCCCGTCTGCGGCCTATTCCGGCGGTTTCGCCGCTTGCAAAAACAAAGGTCGGCTCATAGGGTCCGCTCCGTCGGAGCATCTTTGCAGCGCCGAATTATGCAGCTGTAGCTCAGTTGGTTAGAGCGCTGGTCTGTGGAACCAGAGGTCGGTGGTTCAAGTCCACCCAGCTGTACCATTTCAAAAGAGGCAATCCTGAACGTCGACGCCGGCGCCCATTCGGTGCGCCGGCGTCATCGTCAGCCGAAGATTTCTATCAGCGCCAGGTATAGCGGCCGTTTTCGCGCGCGTTCGGCCCGATGAAGCGGCGTTGCGGCGGATAATAGGGCCGCGGACGCGCACCAAACAGGAAATCGAAGAAGGTCGCCGGGCCCCGGCTGTATCCCTCGTCGCCGCCGTAATAGCCGCCGCCGTTGCCGTTATACATGCCGACCGGCATGCGCACCGGCTTTGCCGAATTGTTCGGCGGCCGCTCGACGGCGATATCGGCAACGCGCCGTTCGCTGCTGTTCTTGAGGATCGCGATCATCTTGGCGTCGTGGCCGTAGATGTCTTCGCGCAGCTGCAGCTTGCCGTTCGCGTCGACGAACGCCGTCTGATACGTCAGATGCACCGGGATCGGCTTCGGGAAGTTGATGTTGATCTCGTTGTCGCCGAACATCTTCTCCAGCTTCGCCGGCGTGTAGTGCTCGTTCGGCAATTCGATCGAGAGCAGCTTCTCGGCATAAACCAGCGGATCCTGCACGCGCATGCAGCCGTGGCTGTAAGCGCGCTTGTCGCGCGCGAACAGATACTTGTCCGGCGTGTCGTGCTGATAGACGAGGAATTTGTTCGGGAAGTTGAAGCGGATGCGGCCGAGCGCGTTGGCGGCGCCCGGCGGCTGATAGATGTGCACGGTGCCGTCGGCGTCCTGATAGATTTTCAAGCCGATCCGGTCGAGCGCATCGGGGTCTTCCTGCAAGGCCGGCAAATATTCCTTCTCGATGATGGACGGCGGCACATTCCAGGTCGGATTGACGGTAATGTACTTCATTGCCGCGGTGATCAGCGGCGTCGCTTTGCCCGGCTTGCCGACGACGATCTTGGTCTTCCAGTAAAGCTCGTTGTTGCGATAGAGGCTCAGCGTGTAGTCGGGAATGTTGACGACAACGCGCGTGGCGCCGAGGTCGCGCGGCATCCAGCGCCAGCGCTCCATGTTGACGAGAACCACGTCGATGGGGTTGCCCGCGACATGATGCTTGGTTTCGCCGCCGTTCAGCGCGCGCACCGTACGGGGTCCCAGCATTCCGTCGGCGCCGAGGTCGGCGCTCTTCTGGAAATCCTTCACCGCGGCGAAGACATCGTCGTCATAGACCGGGCTGTCCTTGTCGCCCGCAATATCCAGCCGCTTGCGCAAGCTGATCACGCGCGGGTCGCTCATGCCCGGGCGCAGGATTTTCCCTTCGGCGATGTGCACGATTTTCGGCGCGTCCGCCGTTTGCTGCGACTTTCCGGCGCGCAGCTCCGCGAGCTTTTTCTCCAGCCCCTTGAACTGCGGCTGCGGAGGATTGTAGCTGTCGAGCGCTTCGCGCGTGTCGCTCGCGTCCGCGAGCTTTTTCAGGACGGCCGCCGGATCGGGCGCTTCGAGATTGTAGAAGATGTCGCCGGAAACGCGCGTGAAGTTGATCTGGCCGATCTGCGCGTGGCGGGCATAGGTCAGCACCGATTCGGTCAGCCGCAATTCGGCATCGGCGAGCGCCTCGGACGTGGTCGCCGTCTTGAAATCGGGCGTGGGATAATCGGCAGGATTGAGCCCGACGGTATCGACCTGTGCGAGATAGGTCATCGCGGCCTTCGCCCTGTCGTTGGCGGCATCGTCGGTGACCCAGAGCGGCGCATAGTCGCGGGCCCGGTAGAACGCCTCCACGCCGGCGCGGTCGGCCTTGCGGACGATGACCCGGTCGAGCTTGTTGCCGGTAATGACGTCCCGCAGCCGCCCGGCAAGGGCGCTTTCGGCCACTTTTTCGGGGGCCGGCGTCGGCGTTTCGGCGGCTCTGGCAGGCTCCTGCGCGGGGGTCGCACCTGGCGCTTTGTCCTGCGGGCTGGCGGCGGTGGCGGCCTTGTCTTTCCCGCTGTCGCTGTCAGCCGCCTTGGGGTGGTCGGATGCGGCCTCACCGGCGGCTGGCGCGATGCTGGTTTCCGCTGCCTTGGGGGCCTTCGTCGAGGCGGCGGTGGCAGGAGCTGCAGGAACGGCCGCCGCGGCGTCGTTGCCGGGCAACGGGCCGATGTCCTTGATGGTCGGCGGTGGCACGTCCGCAGTGTCGACCGCCGGCATGGCGGCCTCAATCTGCGCCTCGTTGCCCTGGCTTTGCGCCGAGGCGGCATAGCTGGACAGCGCCAGCACCAGGCCGAGAGCGGTTCCCGTCAAAAAACGGTCAAAACGGACACTGCACACCAGTTCGTCTCCTACGTTCGGCAATTTTGCCAAGGCTGCCAAGGCGTCATTAAACGCCCCAGACTCTTAGCGTTGAGTTTAGCTGATTGTTCCCCGCTCGTTACGTGTAATCTGCACACTTCGACCTAAAGTATTGCCACTGTGGCTATTCTGCACGTGCAGCGCGGCCGACCTGACAGCGAAACGCCCCTCTGCCAGATAAGGCCTCGCCAAGCGGATCGCATCGCGGTCATTCGGAACCTGGCCGATGACTTTTGTGTGACTGAAACCGACCACAAATGCGCGCGGCCGTCCGCAGTTGCCGCAGCCGGCCGATTCCCGGCCCCTTTGCATGGGCTTAGTCGTCCAGGATTTATTTGAACGGGCAGACCTGCAGTCGACGCGCGGCTGCCCCCGATGACAAGCCGCCGCCTGTTGCGCTACGCTATACTTACAACCGTCGCAGTGGCGGTGAAAGGAAATGCCATGGTCTGGACAACTCCCACCCTTGTCGAGATTTGCATCGGGCTTGAGATCAACGGCTATCTGCCGGCCGAATTCTGATTCGCTGACCGCGCTTCCGAGGCCCCACTGATGGGGCGACTGACCGCGATCGTACTTGGGTCGGCGGCGGGTGGCGCTTATCCGCAATGGAATTGCCGCTGTCCGGTGTGCCAGTTGGCGTGGTCCGGCGATTCACGTGTGCGCCCGCGCACGCAATGCTCGCTGGCAGTGTCTTCCGGCGATGGACAATGGGTGCTGCTGAATGCCTCGCCCGATATTGGCGTCCAGATTCGCAGCAACCAGGTGCTGCACCCACGTATGGGATTGCGCGGCAGCCCCATTTCCGCGGTGGTGCTTACCGGCGGCGAGATCGACCAGATCGCCGGTTTGCTGACCTTGCGCGAAAGCACGCCGTTTGCGCTTTACGCAACGCCGGCAACGCATGCAGCGGTTGCCTCCAATTCAATGTTTGACGCGCTCACCTCGGCGTCGCGCCGCGCGGTCAATCCGGGCGAGACCTTCACGCTCGACGGCGGCATCGCCGTCTCGATGTTCACCGTTCCCGGCAAGGTGCCGCTCTATCTCGAAGGCGGAAAGGCCGAGATCAGTCACGAAAGCGCCGCCAATGTCGGGCTCGAATTGCAGCAGGACGGCGCGCGTCTTGTTTTCATTCCCGGTGCGGCGGAAGTGACGCCCGAATTGCGCGCGCGGCTCGAGCGCGCGGACGTTGTTTTGTTCGACGGCACGCTGTTTACCGACGACGAAATGCTGCGCACCGGAACCGGCAAGAAAACCGGACGCCGCATGGGTCATATGCCGATCGACGGCGAAGGGGGCTCGCTTGCGGCGCTTGAAGGCCTCGCGTCGCGGCGCTTTTATATCCATATCAACAACACCAATCCGATCCACGTCGCCGGCTCTCCCGAGCGGCGCAAGATCGAGGCCGCAGGCTGGCGGGTGGCCGAAGACGGCATGGAGATCGTGGTGTGAAGCTGCTGTCGCCCGACGAACTGGAAGCGGCGCTGCGCGACATCGGCGCCAGGCGTTATCATCGGCTGCATCCGTTTCATGCGCTGCTGCACGGCGGCAAATGCAGCAAGGGCCAGGTGCAGGCCTGGGCCCTCAATCGCTACTACTATCAGGCGATGATCCCGATCAAGGACGCGAGCCTGATCGCGCGCTGTGAGGATTCCGCGATACGCCGCGAGTGGCGCTCGCGGCTTGTTGATCATGACGGCGAGCGCGAGGGCGAGGGCGGCATCGCGCGCTGGCTGAAGCTGACCGACGGGCTCGGGCTCGATCGCGATTACGTCACGTCGCTGCGCGGGCTGTTGCCCGGCACGCGGTTTGCGGTCGAGGCTTACGTGCATTTTGTGCGCGAAAAGACGCTGCTCGAGGCGATCGCATCGTCTCTCACCGAATTGTTCTCGCCGGTCATCATCAGCGAGCGCATGGCGGGGATGTTAGCGGCCTATGACTTCGTCACGCGCGAAACGCTGAGCTATTTCGACAAGCGGCCGCCGCAGGCCGAACGCGATGCCAATTTCGCGCTCGGCTACGTCAAGCAGAACGCCAAGACACCGGAGCAGCAGGCACAGGTACTCGCCGCGCTCGAATTCAAGTGCAGCGTGCTGTGGTCGATGCTCGACGCGCTTTATCACGCTTACGTCGATCCGAAGCTGGTGCCGCCGGGCGCCTTTGTGCCGAGCGATCAATGAGCGAGCAACCTGTCACGAGCGTATCGCCTGCCGCGCATCCGCGCCTGCCGCGCGGCGTGCGCCTCGTGCACAACGAAGCGCAGGGCGGCTGGCTGCTGCTCGCGCCCGAGCGCGTGTTCAAGGCGGACGCCGTATCGGCGGAGATTCTCAAGCGTTGCACCGGCGAGGCGACGGTTGACGCGATCGTCGACGATCTGGCGAAAAGCTTCAACGCGCCACGCGAGCGTATCTTCGCCGATGTGACCAGGCTGATCGGCAGTTTGGCCGACAAAAAACTTTTGGAACTGTAACGTGCTGGCGCCCGAAAGCGTGCCGCGCCCTCTCGGTCTGCTGGCCGAGCTGACGCATCGTTGCCCGCTCGGTTGCCCCTATTGCTCGAACCCGCTTGTGCTCGACGAGCGCAGCGACGAGCTCGATACGGAGACCTGGGCCCGCGTGTTCCGCGAGGCGGCAGGGCTCGGCGTCTTGCAGGTTCACCTCTCCGGCGGTGAACCGGCGGCGCGGCGCGACCTCGAGCAGATCGTCAAGGCCGCGCGCGACGCGCAGCTTTATGCAAACCTCATCACCTCGGCGGTCGGCATCACCGCCGAACGCATGCGAGCCTTAGCGGACGCCGGCCTCGACCACGTGCAAATCTCGATCCAGGACAGCGCGGAAAAATCGGCCGATCATATCGCCGGTTATCAAGGCGCCTCGTCGCGCAAGCGCGCGCTTGCGGCGGAAGTGGTGAAGCTTGGGCTGCCGCTCACCATCAACATGGTCGTCCATCGCGCCAATATCGAGCGGATCGAGCCGATGGTCGAGCTTGCACTCAACCTCGGCGCAACCCGCATCGAGATCGCGCACGTTCAATATTACGGCTGGGCGATGAAGAACCGCGCCGCGCTGATGCCGACACGCGAGCAGGTGGAGCGCGCGGTGAAGGACGTCGAGATGCTGCGCCAGAAGCATCGCGGCCGCATTGTCATCGACGCCGTCGTGCCGGACTATTACGCGCGTTTTCCCAAGCCCTGCGTGGGGGGCTGGGGCCGGCGTTCGCTTAACGTGACGCCGGCGGGCCGCGTTCTGCCGTGCCATGCCGCTGAGGTCATACCGGGGCTGGAGTTCTGGAACGTGCGCGAGCATTCGCTCGACGACATCTGGCGCAAAGCGCCTGCGTTCAACGCTTTCCGCGGCGACGGCTGGATGCGCGAGCCATGCCGAAGCTGCGCGATGAAAGAAAAAGATTTCGGCGGCTGCCGTTGTCAGGCGTTTCTCATCGCCGGTGATGCGCGTGCGGCAGATCCGGTATGTCATTTGTCGCCGCATCACGCGCTTGTTGAAGAATTGGCACAAGCGCGCGCCGATACTGCTTACGCTTACCGTGGCTGAAGCGAGTCGGTTGCTGCCATTACCATTCGTTGCTTGTCAGGCCGTCATTTGACGGCCGCAGTATTGGGCCGTTCCTGCCGCGCCTTGTCTCGGCAGTAGGCATACAGCGCGTCGTAGACGATCCACTCAGCGGCATTTAATTCGTGGTCATCTTTAAAACCGAGATGACGAAAGCCCTCGGCGACCGCCTTGAGTCCATGCGCTTCAGCTTGATGATAGAGTGTGTTGTCGGTATCGGCGCCGTTGACGATTTTTCCAAGCAGCACCAGCGCCGGATTGCCCGTGAGCTCGTACTTCTTGAGAATTGCTTCAAATGAGCACTCTTTCCCGTGATGGCCCAACTCGACGCCTTTTATGTCGTACGGAATGGCATCGAGGCGCTTCGCTTCGTCGCTCACCTTGTCGGCAGCGACAAAAATAAACTCTGCTTCCTTGTCCACGAATTTTTTGATCAGCCATGGGCAGGCGACGCGATCGACTTTCACGTGCTCTCGGGTGATCCATTTCATATGTGCCTCCTTCGTTACTGGCATGATCCTGACTAGGGCAAGACATCGAGCGCGATCTGATCGAAGCGCGTCACGCTGTCGGATTTTGTCCAAAGCGCAATCTTGCCCGCGTTGGCGAAGGTTCGATCGGACGCCGTAAACAGGGTCTTGCCGTCGTACCCAATGGTGAACCGCTCGCCTTCCGCTTTAAGAGCAAGCGTGTGCCATACGTTGGTCGCGACTTTGATGTCCACGCCGTCGATTTGTGCTCGGCTGCCCCTGACGACACGGTAGAAACGAACGTTGTCCTCAAGCGCATTGGCGCGAACGACGTAATAATTATTGGAGTCAATGACGCGAGCAGCGATGCCGCCCGCTTGATCGACGCCGCCCGCCACCGCTTTAAACCTGATGGAAACCTCGACGTTTTTGGCGGAGATTGGCCTATAGATCGCGAGCGGGAAACGATAATTGGTCCGATCGGTGCTCGACTGCTCAATGACGCGCTCGTCAAAAGCGGTTACGTCGCGCACGACGGTCCATTGTCCCGGGCGACCTTCGCCTGTCCGCGCAAAATCGAAGTCCGCCGGCGCGGTGCCAATGTCCATTCTCGCGATGGCGACAATCGTCGCGGCGGACTGGGAAAGTCCTTCCGACCCGCCGGATACCACAGCTTCTGCGACCACCACGGCGGTCGCGGTCAATAAAATGAGCGGAATACGGAGAGGCCTCTTTCCATCCATGCGCAATCTCCTCGAAAGATCGAGTGTTGCGCAGCGCTTGGACGGTAGGGCCGTCTGACGGGGAGACTGCAATGTCCCCGTGTCTAATCTAGCGTAGTTCGTGCCACACCGCGGCGCAAGCCCTCGAACGGCTCATCGGTGGCGGGCCGATCCGTCATCGGCCAAGCGCGCGCTCGGCTATTCCGGCATGCAAGCGTATGCAAGGCATTGAAGGCCGAGCCTGCCGGGTCATCCTGTTTAATTCCAATCCGAAGACGATCATGACCCATTCCAATCTTGCCGCTTGTTATTCTGCGATTGAGGTCGAGGTGCCGCGTATTCGATGCACGGCCGGCGAAGAAGCCTACAATTATTCGCATATTTGATATTCACGTATTTGAATTGCGCTGTTCGGTGCCCTTCCCCCCGATTGCAAGCGCCCCGGCAAATGATGGAGACTTGTCGCCAGGGGTGTGCGTCGCTGGCGGCGTGCGTGCCGCCGGATAGCGCCTCCGCAAGGGAGGTCAACAATGCATTCGCGTCTGTTTGCCCGGCGTAGCGTATTGCTCGCCGGTACTGTTGGCGGGTTGCTGATGCTGTCGCCCGCTTTCGCTCAACAATCGTCGTCTCCGTCGCAAACGCCTGCTGCCGCGCCCGCCGCCAAGCCGGCGCTGCCGCCCGGCTCGCCGTTGATCGGCCGGCCCGACGGCAATGCCGCCGCCGCCAAATTGGCGCCGGTCGCCGCTCCGCCGATTCCGGCCGCGGCGGACAAATTGCCGACGGCAAAGCTCAAGCTGCCGAAAGGATTCCACATCGAAGTCTATGCCAGCGGCATCGCCAACGCGCGCTCGATCCGCGTCAGCGATGCAGGGAATGTGTTCGTCGGCAGTCGCCTCACCGACAAAGTGCATGTCATCACCAACAAGGACGGCAAGCGTCAGGTGAAGGTGCTTCTGTCGGGCCTCTATCGTCCGAACGGTCTCGCCTACCACAACGGCACGCTCTACATCGCCGAGCTGTCGCAAATCTCCAAGATCGACAACATCGACAAGGTGGTCGACAACCCGCCGAAGCCGACCGTCATCTACAAGGACCTGCCGAAAGACGAGGCGCACGGCTGGAAATTCATCGGCATCGGTCCCGACAACAAGCTTTACGTTCCCGTCGGCCAGCCGGGTAACAACGTGCTGCACGACAAGGACCACGGCCAGATCCGCCGCATCAATCTCGACGGCAGCGGCGCCGAAATCGTCGCGCTCGGTGTGCGCAACACGGTCGGATTCGACTGGAATCCGGTGAACCACCAGCTCTACTTCACGGACAATCAACGTGACTGGCTGTCGGAAGATGCGCCGCAGGACGAACTCAACCGCGTCACCAAGAAGGGCGAGGATTTCGGAGCGCCCTATTGCTACGCGGGCGACATCCTCGATCCGGATTTCGGCTGGGGCCACTCGTGCAGCGAGTTCGTGCCGCCGGTCGCGCTCCTCGGACCGCACGCCGCCTCGCTTGGCGCGCGCTTCTACACCGGCGACATGTTCCCGAAGTCCTACAAGAACGTTCTGTTTGTCGCGCGCCACGGTTCGTGGAATCGCTCGAAAAAATTCGGCGGTGACGTCGTCGCCATCCATCTCAGGAAAGACGGCACCGTGCGCTCGATCAGGCCGTTCCTCACCGGCTTTATCGAGAACAACAACTACATCGGCCGGCCGGTCGACGTGCAGCCGATGGAAGACGGCTCGCTGCTGGTTTCCGACGACTGGAACGGCGTGGTCTATCGCGTTACCTACGGCAAGGCGCATACCGCCAGCCGGTGAACCTCGTTTGCCGGGAACGCCGCGGCGTTCCCGGCATTTCTTCAGGAATGACAATGCCTCGCATGGTTTGGTCTGTGCGGCTGCTCGCCGCCGCAGCGACGCTCTGCGCCGCATGTATCGGCGCATTTTCCGCCACGTTGGAGGAACGGGTCGCGCCTTGCCTTGCCTGTCATGGCGAAAAGGGGCAGTCGCAAACGCCGCAGATTCCCTCGCTCGGCGGGCAGCCGGCGCCCTATCTGCTGATCCAGCTTTATCTCTTTCGCGAGAAGCAGCGCGTCGTCGACGTCATGAACGAGATGACAAAGGATTTTTCCGATGACGACCTGCGCGCCTTCTCCGATTTCCTCGCCAGGCTGCCGCCGCCGCAGCCGCCGGCTCCCGATAACGACGATGCCGCGCGGCTTGCACGCGGAAAGGCGCTGGTTTCGCAAAATCGCTGCAACACCTGCCACAATCTGGATTTGGCGGGGCGCGAAAATATTCCCCACATCGCCGATCAGCGCGAAGATTATTTGATCAAGACGCTCCGCGAGTACAAGAACAATACCCGGCACGGCTACGAGCCGATCATGGCCGAGGTGCTTGCTCCCGTCAGCGACCAGCAAATTCTCGATCTGGCCTACTACATTGCGCGATTTCGCTGACGGGCATTCGCATCTCTGCGCAAATAAAAACCGGGTCCCGCGAGGGACCCGGTTCAGTTTGCCGGTGTGGGGACCGGCAATCGTCTTCCAGAGGGGAACATGCTGAACACCGGTGACTCTGGGAGGATATCAATCGGTGCAACAGCTGACGTGAACCTAACGGAAATTTCGGCGGGCGAGCAACGGACTGGGCCGCATGTCAGCCATGTCCTAACGCAAACCTTTCGTGAAATCTTTCCCATTCTTTGCGTGAATGTTTCTCATTTCCTTGCGCGATCAGAAATTCCAGCGCTGCGCGTTCGCGACCAGAAAGTCGCGGAAGACCTGGACTCGCGCGACCGACTTCAATTCTTCCGGATAAACGAAAAAGGCGTCGACCGCGATCGAGTCGGCATCGCCGAACAGTTGCACCAGTCCGCCGTTCTCCTCGACCAGATAATCCGGCAACATCGCGATGCCGAGGCCACGCTGGCATGCGCGCAATACGCCCAGCACGTTGTTGATCGAAAGAAGCGGCTCACGCGGGCTTTTGCCGTCGCGGCCGATTTCGAGCAGCCGCCTGCGGTTGGCAAAATGCGCGGGCACGTGGCCGCCGAGCAGGATCACGCGGTGATGATCGATGTCCTCGTGCGTGCGCGGCGTGCCGAAACGCTTGAGATAATCCGGCGACGCGTAGGCGTGCGAATGCACCGAGAAGAGCTTCCGCTGAATCAGGTCGGGCTGCGTCGGCTGGCGCAGGCGGATAGCGACGTCGGCTTCGCGCATCGCGAGATCAAGCTCCTCATCGGAGGTAAGCAGCGTGATGCGAATGTCCGGATAGAGATCGAGGAATTCGCCGAGCCGTGGCGTAAGCCAGTGGATGCCGATGCCGGGCGTGGTCGAAATCTTCAGTTCGCCGTTTGGGCGCTCGCGGCTGTCGGTGAGTTTGGTACGCGCCGCCTCGAGCTTCATGAACACTTCGTGCGCTGTGCGGTAAAGCAATTCGCCCTGCTCGGTCAAAATCAGCCCGCGCGCGTGGCGATGAAACAGCGAGACGGAAAGCTCCGCTTCCAGCGCCGACACTTGCCGTGAGACGGCCGACTGCGACAGCCCCAGCCGCTCGCCGGCGTGCGTGAAGCTGCCCGCCTCCGCCGCGGCGTGAAATACCTTCAGCTTGTCCCAATCCATCGTGGCGTTGCTTGCGTTCATCGAATCACTCCGCTGCCGCCCGATGCCGCTCATGCTCGTGCGCGTGCAGGAATTTCTGCGCTTCAAGGGCCGCCATGCAGCCCTGTCCGGCGGCGGTCACCGCCTGCCGGTAGATGTCGTCGGTCACGTCGCCGGCGGCGAACACGCCGGGCACCGAGGTCGCGGTCGAGTTGCCCGCGGTGATGATATAGCCGGAGGGCTTCATCTCGATCTGGCCGGTGAAAAGCTCGGAGGAGGGCGTATGGCCGATCGCGATGAACACGCCGTCCACCGCACGCTCGCTCACCGCGCCGGTCTTCACGTTCCTGAGCCGCACTCGATTGACCTTGGGCGGATTCTCCGCGCCCATCACGTCGTCGAGAACGGTGTCCCAGACGACCTCGATCTTGGCATGCTTGAACAAGCGGTCTTGCAGGATTTTTTCCGCCCGGAACTGATCGCGCCGGTGCACGACCGTGACTTTCGAGGCGAAATTGGTGAGGAAAAGCGCTTCCTCGACGGCGGTATTGCCGCCGCCGATCACGATCACTTCCTTGTTCTTGTAGAAGAAACCGTCGCAAGTGGCGCAGGCCGACACACCGTAGCCCTTGAACTTCTGCTCCGAGGGCAGGTCGAGCCAGCGCGCCTGCGCACCGGTCGCGATGATCAGCGCGTCGGCAAGAAAGACGTCGCCGCTGTCGCATTCGAGCCGGAACGGACGCTCGGAGAGATCGGCCTTGCTGACATGGTCATAGACGATGCGCGTGCCGACGTGCTCGGCCTGCTTGAGCATCTGCTCCATGAGCCAGGGGCCCTGGATGACGTCGGCAAAGCCGGGGTAATTCTCGACGTCGGTCGTGATGGTCAGCTGGCCGCCGGGCTGGATGCCCTGGATGAGAACCGGCTCCAGCATGGCACGGGCGGCATAGATGGCCGCCGTGTATCCGGCCGGCCCGGACCCGATGATGACGACTTTGGCGTGTGCGGTTTTGGCCATTCCTCGCCCCCCGGCGGGCTTTTTTTGCGGCCACTTGCCTGTCCTTCGGGGACGGCGCGGGTCCAGCTATGCGCGGACAATCTATGGCTTTTTGGCAGCCATGCAAGACGCGCAACCCACATCGTGATTACGCGCCCCGCGGCGAATTGGCCTCGTGCGCAATAATCTTTCGCGAAATTTCCTTTCGCGGTATGGATGTTTCTGTTGCCTGCCTAGGAGTTTCCGCTTGCCGACGCGCCTCGATGCCATTGACCGCAATATCCTGAAGGAGCTTCAGGATGACGGACGGATTACCAACGTCGAACTGTCGAGCCGGGTCGGCATTTCGGCGCCTCCGTGCTTGCGGCGCGTCCGCGCACTGGAGGAGGCCGGGTACATCAAGGGCTACCGCGGCCTGCTCGACGAGAGGAAGCTTGGCTTCGAGGTCACCGCCTTTGCCATGGTCCACCTGTCGAGCCAGGCCGAAGGCGACCTGAAGGCGTTCGAGGATTTCGTGCGTGCGCAAGCGCTGGTGCGCGAATGCTGGATGCTCTCGGGCGAGATCGACTTCGTTTTGAAGTGTGTCGCGCCTGATCTCAAGACATTTCAGGCTTTTGTCGGCGAGCTCACGGCTGCGCCGCACGTGCGTAACGTGAAAACGTCGCTCACGTTGCGCAATTCCAAGGATGCCGCCATGGTGCCGTTCGATCTGGAAAACAACCTGCCATAAGTTCCCGCCGACGTGTCCCTGCTGGAAATCATTGTGCTTGCCGCCAGTGGCTTTGCCGCCGGACTGGTGAACGCCGTCGCCGGCGGCGGCACGTTTTTCACGTTCGCCGCCATGGTTGCGTTCGGCATGCCGACGCTCAACGCCAACGCGACCAGCGCGGTCGCGCTCGTGCCCGGCAGCCTGGCCTCGACCATCGCCTACGCGCGGGAGACGCAGAAGAACTGGCGGCGCGCCGTGCCGTTCGTGCTGCTCGGCGTTTTCGGCGGCATTGCCGGCGGATATTTGCTCATTCGTCTCGGCGACGAAGGATTCCGGCCGCTGGTGCCGTGGCTGCTCGGCGTCGCCACGCTGACCTTCGCGTTCAGCGGGCGTATTCGCGTCCTGAGCAAGGAAATGGAAGGCCGGCAAAGCGCCGCCGTCCGCGTGTTCGCCTATGTGCTGATGGGGCTGGTCGGCATCTACGGCGGATTTTTCGGCGCCGGCATGGGCATCATGCTGCTGGCGGCGCTGTCGATCATCGGCATTTCCGATTTTCACACCGCCAACGCGCTCAAGAACATCGTCGCCACGATCGCGCAGGCGGTCGCGGTCGTGCTATTCCTTGCCAACGGACTGGTGCTCTGGAAGGAAGCAGCGATTGTCGCGGTTGCCGGTGTCTTGGGCGGTTATCTCGGTGTGATGGCCGCGCGCCGCGTTCCGGAGCAGATCGTGCGCGGAATCGTGGTGGCGGTCGGCGCGGCGTTGACGGCCGTATTTTTCTTCAGGTGATACTCACGCGATATTGCAGGCCGCCGCTCGTTGTCATGGCCGGGCTTGTCCCGGCCATCCCAGTCCCAGGCGGATTGAATCAGTGGAATTCGTGTGAGCCGTACTTTGCTTATCGAGATCGCCGGGACATGCCCGGCCATGACGCATCGCTATCAGCCGCGAACGCGCTACTTCCAATCCACCTTCTTGATCTCATACGCCTTGGCGCCGCCGGGCGTGTTGACCTCGACGGTCGCGCCTTTCGCCTTGCCAATGAGCGCGCGTGCGAGCGGCGAGGTGATGGAAATCTTGCCGTCCTTCGCGTTCGCCTCCGGCTCCCCGACGATCTGCCACACCTTCTTCTCGTCGGTGTCCTCATCGACCAGCGTGACGGTCGCGCCGAACTTGATGGTGTCGCCCGAAAGCTTGGAAACGTCGATCACGTCGGCGCGCGCGAGCTTGTCCTCGAGCTCCGCGATGCGGCCCTCGTTGTGCGACTGCGCTTCCTTGGCGGCATGATACTCCGCGTTCTCCGAGAGATCGCCGTGCGTACGCGCGTCGGTGATCTGCTGAATGATGCGGGGCCGCTCGACCTGCTGACAATGCTTGAGCTCGTTCTCGAGCGTCGCATAGCCTTCCGCGGTCATCGGAATCTTTTCCATTGCTTCATCTCCTCCTGACAGCCGCTCGTCGCACGTCTGCTTTGATGCGCCTTGAGCGCCGCCAAGTCATTTCCACTCGAACTTCGCTTCCGCCCGACTCGTAATACGACTCCGGCGGCGGGGTTCCGCGCACCGGAGCCATGTAAACGTCGGCCCGCTAAAAACGCCCCGACCGCGGGCAGCGTTCCCGCGCCGCGATCCGGCAATTCCAGCCTGGCCTGCACCGCCGCCAAAGGTCCGGACCGTCCGGATTTGTCCCTCAGGTCCGCCCGTTGAAGTAGCTTTGCAGCGCACGTACCTCGAGGTCGCCCCCGAGATAGGCCTTGATGCCCTGCGCCGCGGCGACGGCTCCGGAAAGAGTGGTGTAGTACGGCACTTTATGCAAGAGGGCGGCGTGGCGCAGGGAGCGGCTGTCGGCTAGGGCGGTCGCCCCCTCGGTGGTGTTGAAAACGAGCTGAACACCCCCGTTTTTGATGGCATCGACGATGTGCGGGCGGCCTTCCAGCACTTTGTTGATTTTGTCCGCCTCCACCCCCTGGTCGGCGAGGTAGCGCTGGGTCCCTGAGGTGGCGATCGTCTTGAAGCCGAGCGAGGCCAAGAGCCGCACCGCCGGCAGAATGCGCGGCTTGTCGGCGTCCTTGACCGAGACGAACACCGTGCCGGAGCGGGGAAGGCTGGTGCCGCCGCCGATCTGGCTCTTCGCGAACGCGATCTCGAACGATTTGTCGATGCCCATTACCTCGCCGGTCGATTTCATCTCGGGTCCGAGCACGGTGTCCACCCCGGGGAAGCGCGCGAACGGGAAAACCGCCTCCTTGACCGCCTTGTGGTCGAAACGCGCGGCGGCGAGGTTGAAGTTCGCGAGCTTCTCACCCGCCATGATGCGCGCGGCGATTTTCGCAACCGGCAGGCCGATGACCTTCGCGACGAACGGCACCGTGCGCGAGGCGCGCGGGTTGACTTCGAGCACGTAGATTTCGCCGTCCTTGATCGCGTATTGCACGTTCATCAGCCCGCCGACGTTGAGCGCCAGCGCGAGCGCGCGGGTCTGCCGCTCGAGCGCGGCGATCGTCTTGGCCGAGAGCGAGAACGGCGGCAGCGCGCAGGCCGAGTCGCCGGAATGAATGCCGGCCTCCTCGATGTGCTCCATGATGCCGGCGATGAACGTATCCTTGCCGTCGGCGAGACAATCGACATCGACCTCGGTCGCGTCGACGAGATAGCGGTCGACGAGCAGGGGGCTTTTTTTCGATACGACCAGCTCGGACGGTCGGTCAAGATCGGAGGAAAGCCGTGCGAGATAGCGGTCGAGCTGCGCGCTGTCGCGCACGATCTCCATCGCGCGTCCGCCCAGCACGTAGGATGGCCGGATCACGATCGGATAGCCGATCTCTTCTGCGATCGCGCGTGCGGCCGACGGCGAGGTGGCGATGCCGTTCTGCGGCTGGCGCAGCTTGAGCTTGTCGAGCAGCTTCTTGAAGCGGTCGCGATCCTCCGCGAGATCGATCGCGTCGGGCGAGGTGCCGAGGATGGGCACGTTCGCCTTTGCCAGCGGTTCGGCGAGCTTGAGCGGCGTCTGCCCGCCGAACTGCACGATCACGCCATGCAGCGTGCCGTTCGACCGCTCGACGTCGATGATCTCCAGCACGTCCTCCGGCGTGAGCGGCTCGAAATAGAGCCGGTCCGAGGTGTCGTAGTCGGTCGACACCGTCTCCGGATTGCAGTTGATCATGATGGTTTCGTAGCCGGCCTCGTTGAGCGCGAAGCAGGCGTGGCAGCAGCAGTAGTCGAATTCGATTCCCTGACCGATCCGGTTCGGCCCGCCGCCAAGGATCACGACTTTCTTCTTGTCGGAAGGCGCCGCCTCGTTGGTCGCCTTGCCGGCGAACGGCGCCTCGTAGGTCGAATACATGTAGGCGGTCGGCGAGGCGAACTCGGCGGCGCAGGTATCGATGCGCTTGAACACCGGCCGCACGTCGAGCGCGCGCCGTTTTTGCGTGACCGCCTCGGCAGAGCTTCCGGTGAGTTTTCCGAGCCGCGCGTCGGAAAAACCCATCGCCTTGAGCCGCCGGAAGGCGCCCGCGGTTTTCGGCAATCCCTTTGCCTTGATCTCGGCTTCTGTATCGACGATCCCGCGGATCTGCTCGAGGAACCAGCGGTCGATGCGGCACGCGTTGTGAATCAGGTCGTCATCGGCGCCGCGACGCATCGCCTGCGCGACCTTGAGCAGGCGGTCGGGAGTCGGCGTGCCGAGCGCGGCGCGAATGGCGTTCTTGTTATCGGTATCGTCGATGCTTTTGGCCGGATCGACGCCTTCGAGCTGCACGTCGTCGAGGCCGGTCAAGCCCGTCTCCAGCGAGCGCAGCGCCTTCTGCAGACTCTCCTGGAACGTGCGGCCGATCGCCATTGCTTCGCCGACCGATTTCATCGAGGTCGTCAGCACCGGAGACGCGCCCGGAAATTTCTCGAAGGCAAAGCGCGGAATCTTGGTGACGATGTAATCGATGGTCGGCTCGAACGAAGCCGGCGTCGCGCCGCCGGTGATGTCGTTCGCAATTTCGTCGAGCGTGTAGCCGACCGCGAGCTTGGCGGCGACCTTGGCGATCGGAAAGCCGGTCGCCTTCGACGCCAGCGCGGAGGAACGCGATACCCGCGGATTCATTTCGATGATGACGAGCCGTCCGTCCGCCGGATTGACCGCGAACTGCACGTTCGAGCCGCCGGTTTCCACCCCGATCTCGCGCAGCACTGCGATCGAGGCGTCGCGCATGAGCTGATATTCCTTGTCGGTGAGCGTGAGCGCCGGCGCGATGGTGATCGAGTCGCCGGTGTGCACGCCCATCGGATCGAGGTTCTCGATCGAGCAGATGATGATGCAGTTGTCGCGCTTGTCGCGCACCACCTCCATCTCGAATTCCTTCCAGCCGAGGACCGATTCCTCGATCAGCACTTCGTTGGTCGGGGAGGCGTCAATGCCGCGCTCGACGATCTCGATGAACTCCGTCTTGTTGTAGGCGATGCCACCGCCGGTGCCGCCAAGCGTGAACGAGGGGCGAATGATCGCGGGCAGGCCGATGTCGTCGAGCGCTTCCAGCGCCTGCGCCAGCGTCTTGACCTGATGCGAGCGCGGCGTCTCCAGGCCGATCTTTTTCATCGCCTCGCGGAACAGCTCGCGGTCCTCGGCCTTGTCGATGGCTTCGGCGGTGGCGCCGATCATCCTGACGTTGAATTTGTCGAGCGCGCCCATTTTCTTGAGGGATAGCGCGCAATTGAGCGCGGTCTGCCCGCCCATGGTCGGCAGCAGCGCGTCGGGGCGTTCCTTCTCGATGATCCTGGCGACGATCTCCGGCGTGATCGGCTCGACGTAAGTCGCGTCGGCGAGATCGGGATCGGTCATGATCGTCGCCGGATTGGAATTGACCAGAATGATCCGGTAGCCCTCGGCCTTCAGCGCCTTGCACGCCTGCGTGCCGGAATAATCGAACTCGCACGCCTGGCCGATGACGATCGGGCCTGCGCCGATGATCAGGATCGATTTGATGTCGGTTCGTTTGGGCATCGGCTCCGTTTCCCGTCATTCCGGGGCGCCGCGCAGCGGCGAACCCGGAATCCAGATGCTCGCGGGAGCTTGCTTCTGGATTCCGGGTCCGGCCCTTCGGGCCGTCCCGGAATGACAAGGTGTTCCAGGCACAAAAAAAGGGCGCGCAAAGTGCGCGTCCCCCGGACCGCGCCGAGGATCGGACCCCGCGCGCGAGGGGTCTTTAAACCAGATTCCGATGCCGGGTAAAGGGCCGCAGCCGGATTAACAGTGGAGGAGCAGCCTAGAAATCCCGGTTGCGTTGACCGCGGCATCCGGCTTTTCTCTCGGCCTCTCGCCTCTCACCCCGGCTTCTGCTCCAGCATGGATCGCTTATGATCGTCCCGGCATCTTTTTCGTTTTCGCAAGAGGCCGGCGCCATTCCCGCCCTAGGCTTCGGCACTTCCCCCATGATGGGCGGGCTGTCTGCCGAAGTCGTCCTGACGGCCCTGAAAGCGGGCTATCGCCACATCGACACCGCGCGCAAGTACGGAACCGAGCGCGCGGTGGGCGAAGCGATCCGCGCATCGGGCATTCCGCGCGCGAATATCTTCGTCACGACCAAGGTCAGCCACGAAAATCTGCGCCCCGCCGATTTCGCCCGCTCGGTGGACGAAAGCCTTAAGGCGCTCGATGTCGGTTATATCGATCTGCTGCTGGTACACTGGCCCAATCCCGAAATCGCGGTGAAGGAATACATGCCGGCGCTGGCGAAAGCCAAACGCGACGGGCTCGCCCGGCATATCGGCGTCGCCAACTTCACGACAAGGCTGCTGGATGAGGCAGTGGCGCTCTGTCCCGAGCCGCTGGTCGCCTTGCAGGCGGAGTATCATCCTTATCTGAACCAATCGAAACTTTTAGCGGCCGTGCGGCGGCACAAGCTCGTCTACATTGCCTATTGTCCGCTCGCGCGCGGCAAGCTGCTCAACGACCCCGTGCTTGCGGGCATCGCGCAGACGCATGGCCGCAGCATCGCGCAGATCGCATTGCGCTGGCTCGTGCAGCAGAACGTCGCCGCCATTCCGTTCTCGTCCAATCCGCAGCGCGTCGCCGACAATCTCAACGTGTTCGATTTCGCGCTGACGGACGACGAAATGAAACGCATCGCGGCGCTCGCGCGTCCCAAGGGGCGCCTCGCCAACCCGGTCGGCCGTGTGCCCGGCGGCTGGGATTAGACTCGGCCACAACCGGCTCGCTTGAACCAACCTTTGTTCTGGCGGTTGTTGCGGCATGGCTTTGCAGAACGTCACAGCGCCGCCGGGCGAGCGCAGCGAGCGATCATCCCTGATTGCAAGCCTCGCCTTGCTCGCACTTTACGCGGGCGCGCGCGTGTTCTTGCGGTCCGACGCGCCGCGCTGGCAGCCGCCGCCTGAAAGGCCCGCGGCACAGCCGATGCAGTCGCCCGCCAGGCGAGGCTTGCCGCGCCGCTGGGCCGAGTGGAAGCACATCCTCTATTGCGTCTACGAGCAGATCAACGACGACCGCGTGCTGGCGCTCGCAGCGGCGATCGTCTTCTACAGCCTGCTGGCGCTTTTTCCGGCGATCACCGCGCTCGTTTCCAGCTACGCGCTGTTCGCCGATCCTTCGACCATCAGCCAGCACCTGAACCAGCTGGCGGATGTGATGCCGCAAAGCGCCTACGGCATCGTCAACGAGCAGGTCAACCGCATTGTGAACGGCGCAACCGGCAAGCTCGGCCTGACCTTCTTTTTCGGCTTTGCGCTCGCGCTGTGGAGCGCGAACAGCGGCGTCAAGGCGTTCATTGACGCGCTCAACATTGTCTACGGCGTGAAGGAGCGCCGCGGCTTCATCAAGCTCAATCTCGTTTCGCTCGCGTTTACCGTCGGAGCGATTGCCGGCCTGTTGCTCGCGATTGCGGCGATTGTCGTGTTGCCGATTGTGCTCTCGTATCTGCCGCTCGATGGCTTCGGCACGAAAATACTCGCGTGGCTGCGCTGGCCGGCGCTGTTCGCGTTGCTGCTCATCGGGCTCGCCGTGCTTTACCGCTTCGGCCCCGATCTGCGTCATCCGCGCTGGCGCTGGATCAGCCCCGGCGCGGCCTTCGCCGCGATTGCGTGGCTCGTGGGTTCGGCGTTGCTTTCCCTGTACCTGAGCAACTTCGCCAATTACGACGCGACCTACGGCTCCCTCGGCGCGGCGATCGGCCTGATGATGTGGCTATGGCTCACCGGAATCGTCGTGCTCGTCGGCGGCGAGCTCAATTCCGAGATCGATGCGGAAGAGGACGCAAAGCAGAGCGCGTTTCCGCAAAGGCGGAACAAGGAATCGCCGCCGTAGCTGTCAGAGCGCAGGAGGATCCGACGTTTGCGCCGGACAGCGGATTAATACGAAAGGACGACACGTAATTCGCGTGCCATAAAAGCCCGAGTTGCTGGCGACGCGAGCCGTTCGGTTGTAGACTATCGTTTGGCCGGACGTGTGTCGTGCTGTTGCCTACCAACCGCAAGGCGCTTCACTGTTATGACCGCGCTCTCAAAGCGCGCCTCAGCGCGAGTGAGTCGCTCGATGAGCAGCGGCAGCGCGAATATTTGGCGATCGAGCGCGTTTGGATCCGCCTCGCATACAGCTATGAGCACGCCGCGCGGATCGATTCATTCCTGAATGTCGCGGGCAGGAAATCGGGCCGTCATCCGTTATGTCCAACGTGCCATATCCTGATGCGATTGGTTGGCGTTGAGCAAAACGATGCTGCGATAAAAGCCACACGGCATTTCAGGTGCAACGCGTGCGGCTACCGCCTGGCGCTTTCCGTTCGGGCCGGTCGATAAAATCGATTGTCGTCTCGCCGCGCTTTCGCGGATGAAGAGCCGAATTCAAGGATCAATCCAGAAAGAAGACTGGAGGCCCGGCCTGGAATCGAACCAGGCTTAAAAGACCATGCATGGCTTTCGCGTATCCAATCCGCCACCGGGCCAATGCCGAGTCTTGCACCGGCCGGAGGTATGCCGCTACAGCCAATTGGAATCAGACTTAACGGCGGCTTAGCCGCCCGAAGGACGCGCCAGAAACGTTATGCGGCGCTGGTTGTGGCCGATATTGCGCGGCGCGCGCTTGGCCGAAAATCCCGCCGCTTTGAGCCGCGCCAGCATGTCCTTCTCTTCGTAGCGTGAAATTCCGCTGGACCGGCGCAGCTTGAGATAGTCCGAAAAAACGATGCGGATGAGGCCGAAGAACGCGGCCCAGAAGAAGCCGTTGCGCGCGCCGAAGCGCAGCAGCGCAACCGCCGCCGCCGGCGCCGACAGGCGCGGCGGCACGATATCGCCGACGACGAGCGCGCCGTCCGCTTTCAGCAGGCGATGAAAGATTCCGAGCAGCCGGTCGAGCTCGGCGGTCGTCAGATACTGCGCGACCGAATGCATGACGATGAGATCGAACGAGGCTGCCGGCAGCGCCGCCGTTTGCTCGGGCGTCACCACGGAAATCTTCGCATTGCCGGCGTAGCGCTGCGTCAGCGATGCGCGCACGTTGGGTGCTGCTTCCGCAAGCGTGAGCGCGCCGGCGGCGTCCGCCACCATGTCCGCCGAGGTCGCTTCGCCGCAGCCGTAGTCGAGCACGCACGCATCGGGCGAGGGCACATAGCGCGCGATGTCCTGCGCAATCGTGCGGTAGTGCACGTCGCGATGCCGCGCGTTCACGTAGATGATCGAGTGCTTGAAGTCGTAGAACTTGACCCAGTCCATGCTTGCCGCTCGAAAACTTTGACGACCCCCTCCTCATTCCTCCCCCTTTCAGGGGGAGGAATGACCGTGCCGCACCTCTCCCTCGCCCTGAAAGGGGAGGGTTGGGGTGGGGGTCTCTTAAAGCTTCGGGAGCCTAGATCAAGGACGTCGCCACAGCGTCAGCAGCGGGCCGTCCGTGCCGGACACCGGATCGCTTTGCGGCACCGGCACTTGTGAAATCGTCGTCAGCGCCTTGCCGCGTTCGGCTGGATTGTCGCCGCGGCACAAATTGTACGTGCCCTCTGGCGGATAGGCGCCGACCACGGAAAAATCCTCGCTGCCGATGAGCCGCTGGTGTCCGGTGCCGGCCGGCAGCACGGCGATGTCGCCGGCGGCAAATTCCAGCACCTCGCCGTCGTGTCCGCCGAGCTGCACGCGCGCACGCCCGCGCGCAACGCCGAGCGCCTCGTGGGTCATCGAATGATAGTGCACGTAGGAGAAAATCCCGTCGCGCCACATGTCGCGGCCCCAGCCGTTCCCGGTGAACAGCTTTTCGATTTGCGCTTCCGGCTCGGCAACGCTGCTCAGATCGATCGCGCTTTTATAGACGAGCG
>DASSRW010000064.1:0-9868 GCA_035701545.1 Pseudolabrys sp. | reverse complement strand
ATGACGCAGCCCCACTCCGCCCAGTACCGCTGCAAGGCGAGGATCAGCCCCTGGAACGAATGCGCCGGGTCGAGACTGCCACGATGCGCACGTTCTGCGGCGCGAAGATCGGCTTCAGCCATCGCTTCGATTCTGATCGTTGCCTAGGAAGACGGCGGCGACGGTATCGGCGGCCCTCAGGGGGGTCAAGTTTCATTAGCCCGCTCATTCCCGCGCAAGCGGGAATCCAAGAATACCACCCGAAGCAGAAAATTGGTCATCGCGTCCCCGCTTCCGCGGGGACGAGCAGGATTTGCCAGGCTGTAGAAGGCTGAGTTGACTACAGTCGGTATTCGCCGGTCACCGGATCGCGCCGCAGTGTCCGGCGGTTCGTTTCGGCAATGGGCACGCGCTTCGCCCGATCAAGCTCTTCGTTGATGCGGCGCACTTCCTTCACGACCCAATGCACCACCATCGCTCCGCCGACCGTAACCAGCGTCCACTTGATCAGCGGCGAAAGAATAAAGGGGGACATCGGAACCTCCCGAACAGCCGTCCAATGATCAAGATTGTACGCGAACAAGGCAATTTCTGGGCCCCCCGATGCCGCAACCCTGCACCTCCGAACGGGAATGAATTATGCTGCGCCGGCTGTTTTGACCCGGCAGCAAACGGCCACGCTGACGCGACGACGACCGCCGGGACGGGGGAACGGAATGAGGATCGCCATCAAAGCCAAATCGGTTCTGTACGCGCTGGCCACCGCGGCTGCGCTGCTGCCGGCGCTGTGGCCGGGACAGGCGCCGGCCGCATCATGGCCGGCCCGGCCGGTACGTTTCATCGTGACGCTGGGGCCCGGCAGCGGCGTCGATATCGGCGCGCGGCTGTTCGCCGACAAGCTGTCGCAGCGCTGGGGCCAGTCGGTCGTGGTCGAGAACAGGCCCGGCGGCGACGGCATGGTCGCGATCACCGCGTTCCTTGCCGCGCATGACGATCACGTGCTGCTGGTCGCGCCGGTGAGCTCGTTCAGCTCGCATCCCTACTTCCACAAGACGCTGCCCTACAATCCGAACGACCTGATCCCCATCGCGCGCATCTCGAACACCGTCATCGCGCTGAGCGTGCCGGTTTCGCTCAAGATCAATTCCGTGAAGGAGCTCGTTGCGCTGGCGCGCGCCAAGCCGGGCCAGTTGAACTGGACCACCGCCACCGGCTCGACCGATTTCGTGTTCGCCGGATTTCTGCACGCGCTCAACCTGAACATGGCGAAGGTGCCGTACAAGAATCCGGTGAGCGCCGTGAACGATCTCGCCGAAGGCCGCATCCAGGCCTACATGCCGGCCTACGCCATCGTGCGGCCGCAGGTTGCCGCCGGCAAAGTGAAGGTGCTGGCCGTCTCCAACCATCAGCGCGCGCCGGCGATCCCCGACGTTCCGACGGCGCTCGAGCTCGGCTATCCCTCGCTCGACTTCGACGGGCTGGTCGGCATCTTCGGTCCGCCGGGAATTTCAGACGAAGTGCGCGAGAAGATCGCCACGGACGTGAAAGCGGTCGGCAGCGATCCTGTCATCGTGCAGAAGCTGACAGCGACCGGGCAGATCGTCAGCCCCGGCGGCAGCAAGGAGTTCGCTGAGTCGATTGCGCAGCAGAAGGCCCGGATTGCCGAGATCGCCAAACTGTTCGGCAACAAGCCGGTGCACTAGCCGGCCTTACAATCCGTAACGGGCCCACCAGGCGCGGGCCTCGAGCGCGGAGATCAGCTCGTCGGCAAGCCCCGGGTGGCGCGCGATGTCCTCGAGCGCGCCGACGCCGGGGAGTTTTCGCCCGAGCCAGCCGCGCTCCGCGGAAATCAGCGGCGTCAGAACCTTGTCGCCGAACCGCATGCGCAGATCGGTGCGCAAATCGCCGATGCGGTCGATGAGGCCCAGCTCCTGCGCCGCGGGCGCCGCCCAGTATTCGCCCGAGAACAACGTCTCGTCGGCCCCGCTCAGCCGCGCGCCCCTGCTCTGCTTGACCAGCGCGATGAAGCGCTCGTGGATCTGCTTCTGGATCGTCTTCAGCTTTGCAACGTCCTCCGGCTTTTCCGGCAGGAACGGATCGAGCATCGCCTTGCGTTCACCGGATGTATAAATCCGGCGCTCGACGCCGATTTTCGCGATCGCCTGGTCGAAGCCGAAGGTGCCGCCGATGACGCCGATCGAGCCGACGATGGAAAACTGGTCGACGATGATCTCGTCGGCCGCGCAGGCCAGCATGTAGCCGCCGGACGCGCCGACATCCTCGACATAGGCCAAAACCGGAATGCCCTTTTCCTCGGCCAGCAGGCGGATGCGGCGGTAGATGAGATGTGATTGCGTCGGCGAGCCGCCCGGCGAATTGATCGACAGCGCGACGGCGCGCGCGTTCCGCATCCCGAACGCCCGGTCGAGCGAGCGGGCGGTGGTGGCAAGGGAGAGCCCCGGGCGCAGCGGCGCGCCCATGCCGATCACGCCGGTGAGCCGCACCACCGGCACCACCGGCGTTCCCACCCGGAACCGGGCCGGCACCACCGGGGCCACGAAATCGAGCGCCCGCTTGAGAACGTCCGGCATCGGCTGGCTGGCGGAGGTGGCCATGGGCATCAGTTAGGCGGACGCAGCCGCCAAGTAAAGCCGCGCGGGCGGCGCATTAAATCTCCGTCAACTGTGACCGCCCTCACAAGGATATGCGGCGCGCCGTGGTCACATTGCCGCGAGTTTCAAGTCAACGTCCGAAATTACCCGAATTTTAAGACTTGAAATGCTTCTTGCGCCGCTCGGGCAAGGAACGGCGCACACGTAGCGCGGAGCCGGGAAATGGATGCAAAGCTGACGATGATGTTTCTGCTGATCGGCGCCGTTATCGCGTTGTCGAAGGCGAACGACGATTCGATCGCCAGGCTGCGGAGTCGCTTCGCGCGGCCGCATTGGCGCGAACTTGTGCCCGGCCGGCGCAAATCCTGAAGCAGGTCACGCGCCCTGGATTTTTGCGGGCGGCAAGATTGCCGCGTCACGCAACACCGCCTCGGCCGCGCCGGACGGCCTTCCCTCCGCATCGTTGAGACAGAGGGCCGGGTAGAGAGCGAGCGGCGCGCGGCTCTCTTTGGTCGCGCGCACCAGAACCCGGATGGCGGGCGCATCGGGCCGTGGGTGAACCGGCAGCACGGCGATCTCGCCGAAGGCCGGCGATAGCCGAGCCAGCACGTCGGCAAGTCCGTCGGCGCGCCAGATCAGCGTCAGCGTTCCTCCGGTGCGGAGCAAGCGCGCCGCAGCTTCGATCCAGACCCTCAACGTATCTTCCGCCGCCGTGTGCGCCAGCCGCCTGTTGGCATCCGGCGATACGTTCTGCCGCGCCGGATCGTTGAAGGGCGGATTCATCAAAACACGGTCGGCGCTGCCGGCCGCAAGATCGAGACGGGCGACATCGGCGGCAACCGATTCCACGCGACTGCCAAGTCCATTCATCGCCGCATTTTCGGCGGCGAGTCGTGCGAGCGATGGCTCGACCTCGATGAGCGTCACGCTCAGCCGCTCCACGCGCGAGGCCAGCGCCAGTCCGGCGGCGCCGACGCCGGCGCCGAGCTCGACGGCGCGTTCGCCGGGATGGGCGGGCGTCGCCGCCGCCAGCAGAATGGCGTCGTGGCCGACGCGGTGGCCCTTGCGCGGCTGACGCAGGCGCAGCCGGCCGCCGAGCACGGCGTCTTCCGTGACCGCCGCTCCCTCGTCAGTCCGCATCCGGACGAAGCTCGCGGCCGAGGCCGGCGTCTTCCAGCAATTGCCGCGCCCGCAGTTCAAATCCGTCGTGCACCAGCACGCGGCGCGGCAAGACGCCGAGCGAGCCTTCCAGCACGCTCATGTTCTGGTCCAGGACCATGTTGCGAATGCCCGCCGCATCGAGCAGCGCCACCACCGCCGAGACAAGAACCGCATCGTTGGTGCGAAGGATCTCGCGCATGGTCAACCCTGCCCTCCCGCAGCGAGAGGGTCAGTCGCTTCACGAAAATCCCTTACAAGCCGCTTTTTTCGCCCCATCGAGACCTTGCCCGGTACCAAAGTAACAGCCGATCTGACCGTAGTGCACTTGCCGCCATACGATAGCGTTTCTATTCTGCCGCGTCCTCAACTCCATACAGGAGAATCGTTGGTGGCCGTTGTCCTGCCCTTTGAAAGCCCGTCGTCTGCGACGATCGAGCGCCTGTCGGCGCTGGTCGCGCCCGACATGGATCGGGTCAACACGGCCATCATCGCGCGCACCGGCTCCGAGGTGACCATGATCCCGGAGATCGCCAATCACCTGATCGCCTCCGGCGGCAAGCGGCTGCGTCCCATGCTGACGCTGGCGATGGCGCGGCTCGCCGGATATTCGGATGACGGCCACATCAACTTTGCCGCCGCCGTCGAATTCATGCACACCGCCACCTTGCTGCACGACGACGTGGTCGACGAAAGCGACATGCGCCGCGGCAAGCTCGCCGCGCGCATGCTGTGGGGCAACGAGGCGAGCGTGCTGGTCGGCGATTTCCTGCTCGGCCAGGCTTTCAAGATGATGGTCGAGGTCGGCAACCTGCGCGCGCTTGAAATTCTGTCGTCCGCCGCCGCCGTGATCGCGGAAGGTGAAGTGATGCAGCTTTCCGCTGCCAAGAACACCGCGACGACCGAGGATGAATATCTGGCGGTGATCCGCGCCAAGACCGCCGAGCTGTTCGCCGCCGCCTGCGAGGTCGGGCCGGCGCTCGCGGGCAGCGGGAAGGCAGAACAAGCGGCGTGCCGGTCGTTCGGCATGAATCTCGGCATCGCCTTTCAGCTCATCGACGACGCGCTCGACTATGGCGGCAAATCGGCCAAGCTCGGCAAGAACGTCGGCGACGATTTCCGCGAAGGCAAGATCACGCTGCCGGTGGTGCTGTCCTTCCGCCGCGGCACGGAGAGCGAGCGCGCATTCTGGAATCGCACGCTCAGCCAGGGCGATGTACGCGACGGCGATCTCGACATGGCAATCTCCTTGATGGTCAAGCATCGCGCGCTGGAAGATACCGTCGGCCGCGCGCAGCATTACGGCGCGATCGCGAAGGATGCCCTTGCTCTCGAGCCCGCCTCACCGATCAAGCAGGCGCTGGAAGAGACGGTCGAGTTCTGCATCGCGCGCGCACACTAAAACGCGATAGATCGGAGCATGCAGTGGCGCCACGTGTCCCGGGCGCAGCGCAGCACGGAGTGGTGCGCTGCAGACCCGGGACCGTTATGGTCTCGAACGGTCCCGGATCAGCAGTGCACCGCTTCGCTGACGCTTCGCGCTGCACCGCATCGGGACACCGGGTCGCACAGACGATTCAAATCTAAAACAACATCGCTTTCAGCGGCACGCCTAGTACCGGTCCGTGTAGCCTTGGCTCGGATCGCGCGCCAGCGTCGCGCGGATGTGACGGTCGGGATCTTCGCCCACGTAATCACCGCCTGAATAGACCGGCGGCGAGCAGCCGTTCCACTCGGGCTTCGGCCGCACCCCGAACAGCCAGTCGACAACCGACGGCTGGATCGCCGTGTCGCGGCAATATTCGCGCGTATAGTACTTCCACGGCTTCTTGTGCTTCGGCGGCGCCGCCTCGGAAGCGCCTGCGCCGATCAGGAGCGCGCCCACAAGCGCGATTGCGATCCAGCAGAATTTCATCGTCAGCTCCTTCATTGCCGCCGAAGGATATACCACGAGCAACGACACTGTTCGGCGCGAAAGCGGCGGATTCAAGCCTCGAGACTATGCGGCGCGAGAACCGCCGCCTGAACCCACCAGTCTTCCCGCACGGCTGAAAGCTTGCTCGCAGCCGCCTCCGCTTCGCCTTCCGTCTTGAACAGGCCGAAGCAGGTCGCGCCCGAGCCGGACATGCGCGCGAGCCGGCAGCCCGGAAGCGCGCGCAGCGCCACCAGCACGTCCGCAATGACCGGCGCGCAGGCGATCGCCGCCCGGTTGAGGTCGTTGCCGTAGGCGCTGAGGAAATCGACGAGCGGCTCGAAACCTGCCGGCGGGTCGAGCAGATATTTCCGTGTGCTGTCCGCCGGATCGAATTTCGCGAACACATCGCGCGTCGGCACGGCGGTGCGCGGATTGACGAGCACCGCCGGCAGCGGCGTGAGCCTGATCGGCTCATGCAGCACGTCGCCAATGCCGGACATCACGCGCGTTTTCGGATCGAGGCAGACCGGCACGTCGGCGCCGACCAATCCGGCGGCAATCCGCAGTTGCGGATCGTCGGGCGCAATTCCGTTCGCCCGCGCGAGAAGGCGCAATGCAGCGGCGGCATCGGCAGAGCCGCCGCCAAGCCCGGCTGCCGCCGGTATGAACTTGCGCAGCGCGAAGCGGCCGGCTTTCACTTGCGGAATCCGCTCCTTGAGGGCGGCGGCGGCCTTGAGCACGAGGTTGGCGCCGTCAGGTCCGGCTCCGTCCACAAAAGGGCCTGACACGTCGAGCGCCGGCGGCGCATCGGCGTCGAGCTCGAGCGTGTCCGCCAGATCGGCGAACGCGACAAGGCTTTCGAGCTCGTGCAGACCGTCCTCACGGCGGCCGAGCACACGCAATGTAAGATTGATCTTGGCAGGCGCCTTTTCGATCAGCGGCTCGCCCACGCGGCTAAGGCCTCAACCGCCGTCTCCGCCCCTCTTCGCCGCACGCGCCTGCGACGAAGTCTCATCCGGCAGGCCGGATTTCAGTTTGGCTTCGATCTTGGGCAATTCTTCCGGATCGGGCTTGAGGTCGCGCGCGTGCGCCCACTGAAACTTGGCCTCGAGCGTGCGCCCGACGCGCCAATAGGCGTCGCCGAGGTGATCGTTGATGGTCGGATCTTCCGGCTTGAGCACGATGGCGTGCTCGAGCTGCTCGACGGCTGCCTGGTAGTTGCCGAGCTTGTAGTAGGCCCAGCCGAGAGAATCGACGATATAGCCGTCGTCCGGGCGCTGCTGGACGGCGCGCTTGATCATCTTCATGCCCTCGTCCAGGTTCACGCCCTGGTCGACCCACGAATAGCCGAGATAGTTGAGCACCTGCGGCTGGTCGGGATAAAGCTCCAGCGCCTTCTTGAGATCGGCTTCCGCCTTCGGCCATTGCTTCGAGCGCTCGTAGCAGATGCCGCGGAAATAGAAGATGACCCAGTTCGGCTTCGTCGGCTGCGCGATCGCCGCGATGCCCTTGGAATAGACACCGGCGCATTCGGCGAACTTCTTGCGTCCGCGCAGGATGTTGCCGAGCGCCATGATCGCTTCGACGTCGTCGGGATGCTCGCCGATGAGCGTCTTCAGGTGCTTTTCCGCCTCGTCCGCCTTGTCGAGCGTGTCCAGATTGGCCGCCATCTGGATCAAGGCGTTGCGATGCAGAGGCGAATTCGCCGGCACGCGCTCGTAAACCTGGATCGCGAGCTCCGGCTTCTTCATCGTCTCGTAAAGATCGGCGAGCGAGAGCAGCGCGAGCGCATGTTTCGGAGCGAGATAAAGCGCAAGCTGCAAATAGACGAGCCCGAGATCTTCGCCGCCGCGTCGGCCGAGCGAAGCGCCGAGACCGTACAGCGCTTCGGCCGCGCCGGCCTGCGCGTTGGCAACAAGCGGATGCAGCTTTCCGCCGCTCTTTATCTTGGCGATCGCATCATCGATCAGCGGATGGTGCGGCAGCAGCTTTTCGAACGCCTGATAGACGGCAAGCGCCTCGTCTTTCGGCTTGTTGCGGGAGAGCCAGCTGCCGTAGGCCTCGACCACGCGCAAGGCGGACGGATCGAGCTTGTAGGCGTGCTCGAACCGCTTGCCGGCCTGCTTCTTGTGTCCGGCAAGGTCGAGAATCATGCCCGCGTGCAGATCCTTGAAGATCGTGTACCAGTCCGGCCCGGTAAGACGGTCGATGGTCGCGACCGCCTCCTTCTCGTCGCCGGCGCCGTACAGCGCCCAGCCGGTCAGCAGGGTTGCCGTCAGGTCGGTGATCGGTCCGCGCACCGAACGCGCGAAGTCGCGCCGCGCCGATGAATAGTGCTTCTGCTTGATCTCGCGCACGCCGAGGACCAGGCGGGAAACCTTGTCGTTCTTGTCGGTGTCGAGCACGCGCGAGGCGTAGTTCACCGCCTCTTCGATTTCACCGCCAACGAGCAAGGAGAGAAAAGTGCGGTCGAGCAGCTCGGCGTTTTTCGGATCGCGCTTGAGCGCCGCGCGGTAAAACGCGGCCGCCGCCGCAGCGTCGCGCTGCTGCCCGGCAAAACGCGCCGCGAGATAACTGCCGGCCGCGGTCATTTCGCCCAGCTCGCGCGGAGTCGGAGTCTGCGCCGACAGCACCGGAGGCACCGCCATAACGGTCATCGCAAGCGCGGCGGTGGCCACGCACCGGAACAGATTCGAACGGGTCACGGGCGGTGCTCCATGGGACGGCGCGACAAATATATTCGCGTTCGCCGTCTGTGTTAGGCCGAGAATGGACTTTTTGCGCCCGCCTCGCAAGGACAGAACGGCAAGCGCGCGCGAGAGGTTGAAAACGCCGATGTGGCAGGATCGTGGCCGATCACAAGAGCTTACATCACATATTCGGGTAGTTCGGACCGCCGCCGCCTTCCGGCGGAACCCAGGTGATGTTTTGATTCGGGTCTTTGATGTCGCAGGTTTTGCAGTGAACGCAGTTCTGCGCGTTGATGACGAACCTGGGTGAGTCGCCCTCTTCCACCCATTCGTAGACTCCGGCGGGACAGTAGCGCGCCGACGGGCCGGCGAAGCGGTCGTGCTCGGATGATTTCTGCAAGGCCATGTCGGCGACGCGCAGGTGCACCGGCTGATCCTCCTCGTGATTGGTGTTGGACAGAAACACCGAGGACAGCCGGTCGAAGGTCAGCGTGCCGTCGGGCTTGGGATAGGCGATCGGCGCGCATTCGGAGGCCGGCCTTAGCGTCGCATAGTCCGGCTTGCCGTGTCTGAGCGTGCCGAACAGCGGAAACCCGAGGGTGTTCGCCCACATGTCGAGCCCGCCGAGCGCGATCCCGGCAAGCGTGCCGAACTTCGACCAGAGCGGCTTGGCGTTGCGCACGCGCCAGAGATCGCGCCCGATCGGCGATCCGCGCCATGCCTCATCGTAGGCCGCAAGCTCGTCGTGCGCGCGTCCCGCTTGCAAGGCGGCGGCTACGTTCTCGGCGGCAAGCATGCCGGAGAGCATCGCGTTGTGGCTGCCCTTGATGCGCGGCACGTTCATGAACCCGGCGTCGCAGCCGATCAGCGCGCCGCCGGGAAACGCGAGCTTCGGCACCGATTGATAGCCGCCCTCGGTGAGCGCGCGCGCGCCGTAAGCAACCCGCTTGCCGCCGGCGAACGTATCGCGCACCAGCGGATGCGTCTTGAAGCGCTGGAACTCCTCATACGGGGACAGATACGGATTCGAATAGTTCAGATGGACGACGAAGCCGACGGAAACGAGATCGTCATCGAAATGATAGAGAAACGATCCGCCGCCGGTTGAGTTGTCGAGCGGCCAGCCGAACGTGTGCTGCACGAGCCCCTTGCGGTGCTTGCCGGGCGCGACCTGCCAGAGCTCCTTGAGGCCAAGTCCGAACTTCTGCGGCTGGCAGGCCGCCGCGAGGTGGAAACGCGCGATCAGCTGCTTGCCGAGATTGCCGCGCGCGCCTTCAGCGAACAGCGTGTATTTCGCACGCAGCTCCATGCCGCGCGTGAAGCTGTCCCTGGGCTTGCCGTTCTTCGCGACACCCATGTCACCGGTGGCAACGCCGGCAACTGCGTCGTTGCTGTCGTACAGCAACTCGGTGGCCGCAAAGCCGGGATAAATCTCGACGCCAAGCGCTTCGGCTTTTGTCGCGAGCCAGCGGCACACGTCTCCGAGCGACACGATGAAGTTGCCGTGGTTGCTC
>DASSRW010000063.1:0-2380 GCA_035701545.1 Pseudolabrys sp. | reverse complement strand
GTGATCCGCGGCCATTCGACGCACGCGCAGGAGCCGGGCTGGTTCACGACCGCGCCGGTCGCAGCAATAGACAAACTACTAAAAAAACTGAATTGGAAAGCAAACGACGTTGATCTGTACGAGATCAACGAAGCGTTCGCGGTGGTGACGATGGCGGCGATGAAGGAGCATGGCCTGCCGCACGACAAGGTCAACGTGCACGGCGGCGCCTGCGCGCTCGGCCATCCCATCGGCGCCTCCGGCGCCCGCATCCTGGTCACGCTGATCGGCGCGCTGCGCAAGTACGGCAAGAAGCGCGGCGTCGCGAGCCTGTGCATCGGCGGCGGCGAGGCGACGGCAATGGCCATCGAGCTGGCTTGATGAAAGCGACAAAAGCACAACTGCAGAAACTTCTGAGTTCTTCCCGCTTCATCCGCCACTACGGCTTCAAAGTAGTGCGTTCGACCGAGGAAGCCTGCACCATCGAGCTGCCGCACCGGCCGAAGCTCGAGCGCCCGGGCGGCATCATCAACGGCCCGGCGCTGATGGCGGCCGCCGACTGCGCGATGTGGCTGGCGATCAAGGCGCGCATCGGCATCGACAAGGACGCGCTCACCTCGGAGCTGAACACGGCGTTCCTCAACGCGGCCAAGGCGGAGCACGTCTACTGCACCGCGCGCATCCTCAAGTTCGGCCGGCGCGCGATCTACGGCACCGCCGAATGCCACGCCAAAGACGGCCGCATCTTCAGCCACCACACCGTGACGTACATGCCGATCTGATGGCCGTCCTCAAGTCCCAGCTGAACACGCGCTCGGAAGAGTTCCGCGCCAACACGGCGCAGATGAAGCAGCTCGTCTCCGATCTGCGGAGCAAGATTGAAACGGTGTCGCAGGGCGGCGATGCCGCCAGCCGGCAAAAGCATCTTGCCCGCGGCAAGATGCTGCCCCGCGAGCGCGTCAACAAGCTGCTCGACCCGGGCTCGCCGTTCCTCGAGATCGGCCAGCTCGCCGCCTGGGGCATGTACAGCGGCGACGTGCATTCGGCCTCGATGATTGCCGGCATCGGCCGCGTGTCCGGCCGGGAGTGCGTCATCGTGGCGAACGACGCCACCATCAAGGGCGGCACGTACTACCCGATGACGGTGAAGAAGCACCTGCGCGCGCAGGAGATCGCCGCGCAGAACCGCCTGCCCTGCATCTACCTCGTCGACTCCGGCGGCGGCTACCTGCCCGAGCAGGACAACGTCTTCCCCGACCGCGAGCACTTCGGGCGCATCTTCTTCAACATCGCCAACATGTCCGCCGCGGGCATCCCGCAGATCGCCTCGGTGATGGGCTCGTGCACCGCGGGCGGCGCCTACGTGCCGGCGATGTCCGACGAGTCGATCATCGTCAAGGGCCAGGGGACGATCTTCCTCGGCGGCCCGCCGCTCGTGAAGGCGGCGATCGGCGAGATCGTCACGCCGGAGGAGCTCGGCGGCGCCGACGTCCACACGCGCATCTCGGGCGTCGCCGACCACTACGCGCTGAACGACGCCCACGCGCTGTCATTGGTGCGCAAGATCGTTTCGAACCTGAATTTCGTAAAACAGACTTCCCTGAAAACGCAGGAAGCAAGAGACCCTCTCTACCCCGCCGAGGAGATCTACGGCGTCATTCCGTCGGACTCGCGCAAGCCCTACGACGTGCGCGAAGTGCTCGCCCGCGTGCTCGACGGCTCGGAGCTCGACGAGTTCAAGCAGAACTACGGCACGACGCTCGTCACCGGCTTCGCGCGCATCCACGGCTATCCGGTGGCGATCCTCGCGAACAACGGCATCCTCTTCTCCGAGTCCTCGCTGAAGGCGGCGCACTTCATCGAGCTCGCCGCGCAGCGCGGCATTCCGCTGCTCTTCCTGCAGAACATCACCGGCTACATGGTGGGCAAGAAGTACGAAGCGGGCGGCATCGCCAAGGACGGCGCGAAGATGGTGACGGCCGTGGCCACCGCGAAGGTCCCGAAGTTCACGATGATCATCGGCGGCTCCTTCGGCGCCGGAAACTACGGCATGTGCGGGCGCGCCTACTCGCCGCGCTTCCTGTGGATGTGGCCGAACGCACGCATCTCGATCATGGGCGGCGAGCAGGCGGCCAGCGTGCTCGCCACGGTGAAGGGCGATTTCGCCTCGAAGGAGGCGGAGGAGAAATTCAAGCAGCCGATTCGCGATCAATACGAGAAGCAGGGCCACCCGTACTACTCGAGCGCGCGGCTCTGGGACGACGGCGTGGTCGACCCCGCCGACACGCGCCGCCTCCTCGGCCTTGCCATCTCCGCCTCGCTCAACGCGCCGATCGAAGAGACGAAGTTCGGCGTATTCAGGATGTGACGATGCTGCTCCACGAAAACAGGAATGGAGTCG
>DASSRW010000062.1:0-2503 GCA_035701545.1 Pseudolabrys sp. | reverse complement strand
GCAGGAAAAAAGCTTGCGCCTCTGAATGCGCAGCTTCAGTCCTTTCTCGATGAGCGTCTTGCGGGGGCAAAGATGATCAAAGCGAGCGCGGCAGTTGCGCGCGCCGAAGGACAGATCGAGCCGCTGGTCCGCGAGCTTCAGGATGTTAATACGATTGCGAACGTCATGCCGGGAGCCGTTCGCAGCATCCTGGAATATGTTGGCTTGATCGGCATTGCGGCAATCCTTGTCCTTGCGACAAGCGGTTTTGGGATGGCGCCTGCGAATGTTGTCATCGTGCTCGCGTTGTTCGGCCGGCTCTTTCCGCGGCTTACGACCGTGCAGTCGCAACTCCACTCGCTCAACAACAACGTCCATGCCGTACAGGCGATCAACAGTTTACAGAACGCCGCGGAGGCCGAAGCCGAGCGCCAGGACGCCGCCGGCGCGCCGCAAAAGCTTCCGGTCGAGGTCCCGACCACGCTTTCGGTGCGCGGCCTTGTCGTGAAGTTCGGCGAGCGCAAGGCGCTGGACGGGATCGATCTTATCTTGCCGGTGCCCGGCCTGACGGCGGTGGTCGGCGGCTCCGGCGCCGGCAAATCGACGCTGGTCCACACGCTGCTCGGCCTGACCGAACCTGCGCGCGGATCGATCCGACTCGGCCGCCACGATCTCGCGACCGCGCCGCTCCCGGCGTGGCGGCGCGCCATCGGCTACGTGCCGCAAGAGACGATTCTCTTTCACGCGTCGATCCGCGACAATCTGACCTTCGCCAATCCGGCCGCGTCGCAGGCCGACATCGAGCAGGCCGCACGGCGCGCCCACGCGCATGACTTCATTGCGGCCACGCCGGACGGCTACGATACGATCATCGGCGACCAGGGCGTGAAGCTGTCCGGCGGCCAGCGCCAGCGTCTCGGCATCGCGCGCGCCCTGCTTGCCGATCCGGTGCTGCTCGTGCTCGACGAGGCGATGAGCGCGCTCGACGCCGCGTCCGAAGCGGAGATCCTGCGCACGCTGGAGGAGCTGCGCGGCCAGATCGGCATCCTGCTCATCGCGCATCGGCTCGCTTCCGTATCGGCGGCCGACTCGATCTATGTCCTCGAAGAGGGGCGCGTCGTCGAGAGCGGCACCTGGGACGCGCTGATGGCGCGCGGCGGACGGCTCGCGGCGCTGGCCGCGGCGCAGGGTCTCGAACGCGCGCCGGTGAACGCGAAATGACGCGAAGCGGAATCCGCGGGCCATGAACGTCGTTGAGACGGCGCTTGCCGGCGTGCTGCTGATCGAGCCGCGATGCTTTCGCGATGACCGCGGTTTCTTCCTCGAAAGCTTCCAGATGCCGCGTTATCGAGAGATCGGCATCCTCGACGAGTTCGTGCAGGACAACCATTCGCGCTCGCGCAAGGGCGTGCTTCGCGGCCTTCATTTCACGGTCAACCAGCCGCAGGCGCAGATCGTCACGGTGATGCGCGGCCGCGTCTTCGAGGTCGCCGTCGATCTGCGCGCCGGCTCGCCGACCTTCGGCCGCTGGGTCGGCGTCGAGCTCAGCGAGGAGGGGCCGCGCCAGCTCTATATGGCTCCGGGTTTTGCGCACGGTTTCTGCGTGCTGAGCGAATTCGCCGATCTGCACTACAAGGTGAGCCGGCTTTACGACGCCGCCGACGAGGGCGGCCTGCTGTGGAACGATCCGGATGTCGGCATCCGCTGGCCGATCGACGATCCACTGGTATCCCCGCGCGACGCCGCCTATCCGCGACTGCGGGCGCTCGACCCGCGGCGTTTGCCACAGATTAAAGGCTGACCGATGGAACGCGCCGCGGGCGATGAACTGCAAAACCTGATGCTGGAGGCTCGGAAGCCATGCTGACCGACCATCAGATTTCCAACTCCCGTCCCGACGCGTTTCAGCCGTGCCCGATGGTCGTTCACATCGGGGCGTCCAAGACCGCGAGCACGACACTTCAGCGCAACGTCTTCAGTCGGCTGCCGCAGATCGTCTTCCTGGGCAAGCCCTTTGCTCGGGAGCGCGGCGCCGACGACGTCATGTCGGAAGCCGAATCCGGGCTGTTGCAGCAGGTTGTTCTTCAGATCGAAAGATCACCTCCCGATCAGGACATCCATGGCAATTTGGCGTCGGTTCGCCGGATCATCGATCGCCTTCGCCAAACGGCGGTGGGAGCCATCGTTTTTTCGGATGAGCGCTTCAGTAACGACAAGCATGCGCCCCATGAAGTCGTTGCGAACAGATTGCACGCCACGTTCGGCCCGGCCGAAGTCCTCTTGAGCATCCGCAGCCAGTTTACCGCGTTGCCATCGCTTTACTTGCACGAGATGAGGACAAGCGCCGAACCCATTGCTTTCAGCGATTGGCTGCATCACGCGCTGGCTGATCCTTCAGCGCGTGACAGAAGCGGCGAAACAATCGCCCAGTTTCGCTATGACAATCTTTTTGCAGCATTCAGCCGAGTCTTTGCGGGTCGTGTTCACGTGCTTCTCTATGAGGACTTGGTATTGGATAGCGCAA
>DASSRW010000061.1:0-51322 GCA_035701545.1 Pseudolabrys sp. | reverse complement strand
TGGCGTCGTTGACGAACGACTCCATCGCATCGAGCCGGCGCGGATTGGCGAGCGGCCCCATGGTGTTGCCCTTCTCCAAGCCATCGCCGAGCTTGACGCTCTTGGCGTATTCGGTGAAGCGCGCGACGAACTTGCTGTAGTTCTTCTCGTGCACATAGAAGCGCGTCGGCGAGATGCAGACCTGGCCCGAGTTGCGGTATTTGAACGCCGCGATGGTGTCCGCGACCTTCTCGGGATCGGCGTCTTCGAACACCACGACCGGCGAGTGACCGCCCAATTCCATGGTCGCCTTCTTCATGCCCCTGGCGGCAAGTTGAGCGAGATGCTTGCCGACCGGCACCGAGCCGGTGAAGGAAACCTTCTTCACCGACTTCTTCGGGATGAGATGCTCGGAAACTTCCGCCGGCACGCCGAACACTAGATTGAGCACGCCGGCAGGCAGCCCTGCATCGGCAAAGCACTTGACCAGCTCGACCGCGCCGCCGGGCGTTTCTTCCGAAGCCTTGATGATGATCGAGCAGCCGGCCGCCAGCGCGCCAGCGATCTTGCGCACCGGCGTCAGCGTCGGGAAATTCCACGGCGTGAAAGCGGCGACGATGCCGACCGGCTCCTGGATGACGAGCTGGCGCACGCCCTTCTGCCGGCCGGGGACGATGCGGCCATAGGTGCGGCGGCCTTCTTCCGCGTACCAGTCGATGATGTCGGCGCTGGTCAGCACTTCCGCGCGCGACTCAACATAGACCTTACCCTGCTCCTGCGTCTGCACTTTCGCGACATGATCATAGCGCTCACGGAGAAGGTCGGCGGCCTTGCGCATGATCCTGGAGCGATCGTAGGCGGAGGTCTCGCGCCAGACCTTGAAACCCTTTTCGGCCGCGGCAAGCGCGGCGTCGAGGTCGGCTTTGCTCGCGTGCGGCAGATGCGCCAGCGTCTTGCCGGTCGCCGGATTGATGACATCCTCGCCCTTGCGGCCCTCGCCGTTAAGCCACTGGCCGTCGATATAAAGTGCAAGCTGCGCGTACATACTCGACCTCACAAGCTTTGGATTTTCAGCGCCGTTATCACACGCATTAGCATTTTAGAGGGCGAGCGACCACCCGTTCGGGTCGGATCCCGGATTCAAACGCCTATGTTCCGGCCATCCCGTTCAGGAAGGCAAGACATTGCCTCCATAAGCGGGATCACCGGGACACGCGCTTCGCGCGGCCCGGTGATGACAATAGAGAATTTCTCGCGTCCGGGGCCGAGCTAGACCCCCAAATAGGCGCCGCCGTTGACGTGAATGGTCTGGCCCGTGATGAAACGCGCGCCGGGGCCGACCAGGAAGCGCACGGTGGCGCCGAGATCGTTCGGATCGCCGCGCTCGCCGGTGATCGTGCCGTGCGTCAGATGATGGGCGGGATTCTGCGAGGTGGCGGGCCGCGTGGTGTTGACCGCGCCGGGCACAACGCAGTTGACGGTGATTTTATCGCCCGCCAGGTCGTGCGCCAGGGCGCGGGTGAAGCCGACGAGGCCGGCCTTGGCGGTGATGACGTGCGCGCGGTCACGGGCGCCGCGGTGCGCGCTCATGCCACCGAAATTGACGATGGCGCCGGCGCCGCTTTTCTTGAGCGCCGGCAAACATGCTTTTGCGCAGTGAAACGCGCCGTCGAGCGTCACGTCCATGATCTTGCGCCAGTCCGCGTAAGTCATCTGCTCGAACGGCTGCTCGGCGCGCATGCCGGCGTTGTTGACGAGAATGTCGATCCGGCCGAAATGCTTCAGCGCGGTCGCGGCAAGCGTCTCCGCCGTTTTCGGATCGCCGACGCCGCCGAGGCACACGACCGCCTTGCCGCCGGCGGCCTCGATTTCCCGCACGACGTTTTCCGCTTCCGTCTTGTTCGATTGTGCATTGACCACGACGGCCGCGCCGGCATCGGCAAGCTGGCGTGCGATGGCGCGCCCGATATTGCGTCCCGAGCCGGTGACGATCGCGACCTTGCCGGCAAGTTCTTTGTTTGAATTCACTCCATGCCCTCCGCTGTCATCGTCCGCGAAAGCGGACGATCCAGTATTCATTATCGCTCAATGTTTACTGGATGCCCCGCTTTCGCGGGGCATGACAGTCATACTAAACCCGCAACGGCGATAAATCGATTTCGTCCTCACTATAGAACTTGGCCAGAAGCTTCAGCACAGCCGCGCCGCGCCTGTCATCCCACCCGCCGTGGCGCACGTTGAGCAGGAATTTCTCTTCCACATCCTTTTGCGTCAGCGGCTCGTGCGCGCCGCCGCGCAGATGCGGCTGGCGCTCTTCGATGACGCTGCCGTCGCGCATCACGGCGCGGATGTGGCCGGTGAAATTGTTCGGATAGGGATTGTCGGGATCGATGACGAAGCAAACTTTCGACGACAGCGCCAGCACGGCCGGGTCGTTCACCGCTGCGTCGGTAAACGCGTTGAGCCCGACGCCGCCGCGCACAAAGCCGGTCGCGAGCAAAAAGGGTGTCGAGAACTTCGCCGCGTAGCCATTGGGCGGACGCTGCTTGGACGCGAGCGGCTCCCACAGGCGATGCACGGTGCCCTCCGCCACTTCGCAGACGAGTTCTTTCACGTCATCGGCCTTCACGCCGCGCGCAGCGAGCCGTTTGGCGCAGTCGATGTACGGATGCGCCATCGTTCCGCAGGGATAAGGCTTGAAGGCAAGTGTCTCCGTCACCCAGCGCTCGCCGAAGTCACCGATCAGCGCGTCGTAGTTGCCGTCGGTCGTGTGAGCAAAGCCGTAGAAGAGGCCGTGCACGCCCTCGAACACTGTGCGCGGGCCGAAGTAACCGGCGCGGCCGAGCAGTGCCGCGCGCAAGCCCGATTGCGCCGCCCAGCCGGGATGCAGGCGCTTCGTCCAGGCGCCTTCCGCGAGATATTCGATGATGCCGCCGGCAAGGCTGCCGGCGATGCCGAGCGCGTCGACGATCTGCTTTTGCGTCAGGCCGAGCGCCGCACCGACACCGGCCGCCGCGCCCATCACGCCGAAGATCGCCGTCGGATGGAAGCCGGATTTGTGCACGGCCTTGGGGACCACCGTGCTCAGGCGGCACATCACTTCCGTGCCGACCGCGATGCCGAGCAATGCGGATTGCCCCCACCCTTCCCTCCCCCGCAAGCGGGGGAGGGATAGGGAGGGGGCGCGCTCACAGGCAGCAAGCACCGCCGGCACGATCACCGCGCCGGCATGCACCGGGCCGCCCTCGAAGGTGTCGTCGAAGTCCTCGCCGTGCGCCGCAGTGCCGTTGATGAAGGCGGCGCCCGCAGCGCTCAACGTTCGCGCATGCCCGATGGCGGTGCACGGCCCGTCATCGTCCCAGCCGGCGAGCGCGCTCTTGACGTAATCCTCGTTGCGCGCGGTCACGCACAGCCCGGCGACATCGACCAGCAAGTCCTCGCACTTGCGCCTTACCGCCGGCGGCAGACGCGAGGCGTCAAGTTCAGTGATGCGGCCGGCAAGCCGCTCCGCCAGCGAGGTCGTGTTTTCTTTCATGGAAGGACTCGGAATCAGATTCCCGCCGTCGCCGGCCGACCGCCGAGCTTGGTCAATTTGTTGGCGAGGAGAACGATAACGGACGTGATGATCAGCATGCACAGGCCCAGAACGGAAATAGCGGCGAGATCGCCGCTTTCGTTCAGGTCGTAAATGAGAACCGACAGTACCTTGGTCTGCGACGTGAACAGCATGATCGCCGCCGACAGTTCGCGGATCACGCCGACAAAGATGAAACACCAGACGGCGACCACGTTGGTGCGCAGCAGCGGCGCCGTGATTTCCCACAACGCGCGCAGGCGCGTTGCGCCAAGAACGCGGCTTGCCTCTTCGAGCTCCGGATGCACGGCACGGAAAGCCGACTGCATCTGCTGGTAGGCGGCGGGCATCGCCAGCGTCACGTAGGCGATCAGCAGGATCCAGAGCGTGCCGTAGAGCACGAAGGGCGGGCGCGTGTAGCTGAAGAAAAGGCCGACGCCCAGCACGATGCCCGGAATCGCGATCGGCGCGGTCGCGAGAAAGCCGAGCACCGCGTGCCCGGTGACGGCGCGCCGCGCGGTGACGTAGCTGATGACCAGCGCGATCATCGTGCCGATGGTCGCCGCCAGCACGCCGAGGATGAACGTGTTGCGCAGCACCAGATCGGTTGCCGACAATTCGAAAAAGACGAAGTGCAGATTTTGCAGCGTGAAATTGCTTGTCGAAACCAGATGCGATGCGACCTTCGAGAAGGCCGCGTTGAGCAGGGCGAAATACGGCAGAAAGACCGGGCACGCCAGCACGATCATCGCGACAGCAATTGCAAGCCAGCGATAGCGGCCGAGGCGCACGAGGCGCGGCTCGCTGTTCTTGCCGCCAACCACCGAATAGCCGCGGCGGCCGAGCACCATGCTTTGTCCGCGCAGCAGAAGCACCGTCAGCACAAGCAGCGGCAGCGACGCCGCGGCGGCAAGCTCGGGCTTCGGCGGAAACTGGAACAGGCTCCAGATCTTGGTGGTCATGGTATGGAAGCCGGCCGGCATCGCCAGGATCGCCGGCGAGCCGAACAGCGTCATCGCCTGCAGGAACGCCACCAAGGCACCGGCCAGCATCGCCGGCAGGGCCAGCGGAAGGGTGATGCGCCGCGCCGTGTACCAGGCGCCCGCGCCGAGCATGGCGGATGCATCCTCGAGATCGCCCGGCGTGCGGTCGAGCGCGTTCGCGATCAGCACGAAAACATAGGGAAACGTGTAGCAACTGATGACAAAAACGAGACCGGAAAAGCTGTAAATGTTGAGCAGATGTTCGTCCGACGCAGCTCCGGTAAGATCACGGAAGAGCTGATTAAGCAGTCCACTGTTCGGCGCCGCCAGCAATTCCCAGGCGATGGCGCCGAGGAACGGCGGTGTCACGAACGAGGCGGTCACCAGCAGCCGCACGGTTCGCCGCAATGGCATGTCGGTGCGCGAGACGAGCCAGCCCATCGGCGCGGCGACCGCGCAGCAGACCAACGCCGACAGTATCGCCAGCATGAATGTCGTCAGCAGCGGATCGAGAAAGGCCGTGTCAGACACCAGCCGGTGAAAATTGCCGACGGTAAAGCCACCCTTCGCGTCCGTGAATGCGTAGTAGACGAGCCAGGATATCGGCAGAACGATCAGAACGCAGAGAATGGCGGCGAACACCAGCAGGATCGGCTTCGACAGATCGAACCCGAAAGAGCGCCGGCTCACCTGCGGAGTGGATGCGGCGATGGTCATGACATCGTCATGGCCGGGCTAGTCCCGGCCATCCACGTTCTTGCTTTTTGCAACACCAATAAGGCGTGGATGCCCGGCACAAGGCCGGGCATGACGCGTTCATTGGTCAGCGCTAGGCGCATTTCTAAACGTGAAACAGCTTCACGTAATGCGCCTTGATCTCGTCGGCCGCTTTCAGCACGCCCGCGGGATCGTCTTTCATCAGCTTGATCTTGCTCAGCGGCGTGCGGCCGGCTTTTTCCTTTGCCTGCGGGTGAACCGAGCGCAGGCCGCCGACGTCAATGCAGAGTTGCTGGCATTCCGGCGAGAAGCAGTAATTCTGGAACAGCTTCGCCGCATTCGGATGCGGCGCCGCCTTGAACATGCCGTTTGGCCCGATGATCAAGGGCGTGCCTTCCGTGGCATAGACCGGCTCGACCGGCTGGCCAGATTCCTTTTCCGAGAAGATCAGGTATTCGACGCCGTCGGCCTGGATGGCGCGCTCGCCGAGCGCCAGCTTCTTCGGCGGATCGGCTGCGGACTGCACTTGCAGGATGTTCTGCTTGGCGAGCTGCTCGAAGTAGCCCCAGCCGATGTCGCGCACCATCTGGAACGTCGCGGTCATGATGGTGCCGCTGTAGCCGGGATGCGCCTTCACGATCTTGCCCTTCCACTTCGGATCGAGCAGGTCGTGGAAGCTCTTCGGCGCCTCTTCCTTCTTCACCAGCTTGGTGTTGTAGGCGATGACGCAGAGAAAGACGCGGAAGCTGGCGAACATGCCATCCGGGTCCTTGTGCTCAGCCGGATAATACTTCGCCACATCCTCGGGCACGTAGGCCTCAAGCCAGCCCTTGTTCTTCCAGATGACGAGATGCGAAGCGTCCGACGAGTTGACCACGTCGACGGCGTGCACGTTCGCCGCATATTCCTGCCCGATGCGCTGGAGCACCCGCTCGGCGCCGGTGCGCTCCACCTGGCAGGCGACGCCGTACTTCGCTTCAAACGCCTTGCCGATCTTTTGCGCGAGCTTCAGGTCGACCGACGTATACCAGACCGCCTTGCCTTCCTTCTTTGCGGCCGCAATGAGCGCCGGCGTGGTCGCGGTCGGCGGCGGCGCGGCGGCGCGCACATAGGTCGAAAACGCCGACCCGGCGGCGAGCGCGCTCGTGCCTATCAGCAGATTTCTGCGCGAAATTGTCGATTTCATCGACGTATCCTCCCGATTTTGTTCAGTTCTCGCTTGTTTTTCTCTTTGATCGCAGTCCTGCCGGCGGCCTCCCTAGGCGACCAGCGCCCGGCAACGTTCCGGCGGAAGCTGCAACCAGACGGCACCGCCCGGCGGGATCGCCACGTCGGCCGCCGTCACCACCCGAAGCTGGGTGCCGCCCTTGACCTCAACCATATAGTCCCGGCTGTTGCCGAGAAAGACCTGCCGGATCACCGTCGCCTGCACCACGTTGTCAGCCTGCTGCGGCGGCGCGGACGAGAGTCGAATTTCATGCGGGCGAATTGAGACAGCCGTCTCGGCGCCGGCGGTGATCGCCGCGCCGGTGCAGCGGATGCGGGCGTCGCCGAGACTGACGTGGGTCTGATCCAGACCTTTGCCCTTGATCACGTTGCTTGAGCCGATAAAGCGCGCGACGAATTCTGAGCGGGGACGATCGTAGATTTCCTCCGGCGAGCCCGCCTGCTCGATCTTGCCCAGATTCATCACGCAGATCAGGTCGGCCGTCGTCATCGCCTCCGACTGATCGTGCGTGACGTAGACCGTGGTGTAGCGATAGGCGTCGTGCAGGCGGCGCACCTCGAAGCGCATCTCCTCGCGCAGGTTGGCGTCGAGGTTTGAAAGCGGCTCATCGAGCAACAACGTCTCCGGTTCGACGATGAGCGCGCGCGCAAGCGCCACGCGCTGCTGCTGGCCGCCCGACAGCTCGCCCGGATAGCGTTGCGCCAGCGGCGCGAGCTTGGTCGTTGCAAGAATCGCCTCGAGCTTCTTCGCGATCGTTGCACGATCCATTTTCCGGAGCTTGAGGCCGTAGACGATGTTTTCCGCTACCGTCATGTGCGGCCAAAGCGCATAGCTCTGGAAGATCATCGACATGTTGCGCTTTTCCGGCGGCAGCGAATTCGCCGGCGTCGAGACCACGCGGTCACCGACGCGGATCTCGCCCTCGCTCGGCTCGACGAAGCCGGCGATCAGCCGCAGCGTCGTCGTCTTGCCGCAGCCGGACGGTCCGAGCAGGCAGACGAGCTTGCCGTGTTCGACCGTCAGCGAGACATCGTCGACCACGGCATTCACGCCATATCGTTTGGTGAGATTCCTCAGCTCAACCGACGCCACACGCTCCCTCCCCTCGCCCCACTTTATCGCAACCGTTTTTCTTTTTTTTTATGTGCCCGTGAACGCCGGCTTGCGTTTTTCCATGAAGGCCTTGCGGCCCTCGATGTAGTCGTTGCTGGCGAAGCATTGCGCGACCAGTTCGGCGCAGTGCTTCAGATTCCTTTCGGCCGGGTCTTTCACGGTTTCGCCGACGATGTATTTCACCGAATTCACCGTCAGCGGCGCATTGGCGCTGATGGTATCGGCATAGTCCTTGACGTATTTTTCCAGATCGTCGCCGGAAACGACACGGTTGACGAGGCCCATTTGCAGCGCTTCGGCTGCGGTGAACTGACGCGCCGTGAAGAAGATTTCCTTGGCGAAGGACGGCCCGACCAGATCGACCAGCTTCTTGATGCCCTTGTAGCCGTAGCCGAGCCCAAGCTTGGCCGCCGGCACGCCGAACTTCGAATTGTCCGAGCAGATGCGCAGGTCGCAGCAGAGCGCAAGACCGACGCCGCCGCCGATGCAATAGCCCTTGATCATTGCGATGGTCGGCTTGGGAAACTCGTAAACGGCCGTATTCGCCTTGTCGACGGCCGCATTGTAACGGTCGATCGCCTCCTTGCTCGAGCGCTCGCTCTCGAATTTGGAAATGTCGGCGCCGGAAACGAAGGCCTTGCCGCCCGCGCCCGTCAGCACGACCACGCGGATGTTCTTGTCGCTCGCGAAGTCGGCGAGAATGCCCGACGCGGCCTCCCACATTTCGAGCGAGACCGCATTGTGCCGCTCCGGGTTGTTGAAGATCAGATAGCCGACGCCTCCCTCCTTGCGGGACAGCATCTTGTCGGTCTGGGTCATTACATCGCTCCTTAGTCTTATTCTTTGTCATGGCCGGGCTTGTCCCGGCCATCTCGCTTAGGAAGGCACGCATCGCGTCCCTAATCGGGATGCCCGGCCCAAGGCCGGGCATGACAGCGGGTCTTTACACCGCCTTTGCCTCATGCAGCGCCTTGATTTCGTCGGCGCTGAATCCGAACTCGCCGAGAATCTCGTCCGTTTGTTCGCCGCATTCAGGCGGCCGCACGGCGATCTTGCTCGGTGTGCGCGAGAGCGTGAACGGCTGGCCGACAAGCCCGAGCTTGCTGCCGTCCTTGCGCGCGGATTCCTTCGCCATGCCGAGATGCTTGACCTGCGGATCGGCGAAGACCTGATCGATGGAATAGATCGGCCCGCATGGCACGCCGGCCTTGTTGAAGATGTCGACCCACTCCGCGTTTGTCTTCGTCGCCGTCGCCTTGTCGATCTCGGCATTGAGCGCGTCGCGATTCTGCGAGCGCAATTTGCCGCTCTTGTAGTTTTCCGCGGCGATCCACTCCGGATGTCCAACCGAATTGCAGAACCGCTCCCAGATCAACTGGCCGGTGACGGCGATGTTGAGATGGCCGTCCTTTGTCTTGAACACGCCGGTCGGGATCGAGGTCGGGTGATTGTTGCCGGCCTGCTTCGCGACCTGGCCTTCGGTGAGATAGCGCGCCGCCTGGAAGTCGAGCATGAAAATCTGCGCTTGCAGAAGCGACGTTGAAACCCACTGACCTTCGCCGGACTTCTCGCGCTCCAGGAGCGCGGTCAAAATGCCGAGCGCGCAAAAGAGGCCCGCCGTGAGATCGGCAATGGGGATGCCGACGCGAACCGGCCCCTGCCCGGGCAGGCCGGTCACCGACATCAGGCCACCCATGCCCTGCGCGATCTGATCGAACCCCGGCCGCTTGGCGTAAGGGCCGTCCTGGCCGAAGCCCGAGATGCTCGCAAGCACGATACCCTTGTTGATCTTGCGCAGGTCCTCATAGGCAATGCCGAGGCGCTCTTTCACGTCCGGCCGAAAATTCTCGACGACGACATCCGCTTTCGCGACCAGCCGCCTGAAGGCCGCAAGCCCCTGCGGCGATTTCAGATCAAGCGTCATGCCCCGCTTGTTGCGCTGGAGATTCTGAAAGTCGGAGCCCTCGCGCGGCCCGCCCGGCCCCTCGCCTTCGGAAAGATGCGGCGGCGTCTCGATCTTGATGACATTGGCGCCCCAGTCGCCGAGCTGCCGGACGCAGGTCGGGCCGGAACGCACGCGGGTCAGATCAAGCACGGTGAAGCGGGAAAGGGCGTCGGAAGCCCGGGAAAACGGCATCTTGAACTCACTCCAGCCAGTGTTTTTACCAGCCTTGGTCGGCTTTTGCGGGCCGACATTCCCCGATAAAGGGCGACTTGTCTATTGCATCTGAATCGCAGGTATCATGGCCGGTGAATCGCAGGTGTCATGGCCGGGCATAGCCGTTCGAAGAACGGCGCGCTTTGCACGCCTATGACCCGGCCATCCCGCTCAGGAAGGCGTTGTGCCAGCCTAAGCGGGGGCACCGGCACGAGGCCGGTGACGACAAAGAATGCTTTATTCATCATGACACTGCCTTCCGCAGCCGCCCGCCTTGAAAAGGCCATCGCAGCCTGTCATATGACCCTTGCGGATGAACGACTCGATCTCGGGTTTTGCGGGCCGCGTGCACGAAATTCTCTAGCAACGATTTTCGCCCCGCCCATCCGATTTTCCACCCACGCCGACAGCCCTGGCAACGCGGGATGTCTCTGAAAGGCGCGATTCCGCCGGCCGCTCAGGCGCCCGGCCGTTTCGCCACATATGAAAGATACTCTTTGACTTCGTTTCACGATTTCGGCCTCGCAGAGCCGATTGTCCGCGCGCTCGCGGACGAACAATACGTCACTCCCACCCCGATCCAGTCCCAAACGATCCCGCTCGCAGCCCAAGGCCGCGACGTCATCGGCATCGCGCAGACCGGCACCGGCAAGACCGCAGCCTTCGCGCTGCCGATTCTGAACTACATCGTCAACAACCGCCGGCGGCCGGAGAAGAAAGCCTGCCGCGTGCTGGTGCTCTCGCCGACGCGCGAGCTCTCCGGCCAGATCGTCGACAGCTTCCGCGCCTACGGGCGCTACATTCGCCCGCTTTCCTTCGCGCTCGCGATCGGCGGCGTACCGATCAACCGGCAAATCCGTTCGGTTGCGCACGGCGTCGAAGTGCTGGTTGCGACGCCGGGCCGCCTGCTCGATCTCGTCGCGCAGCGCGCGCTGCGGCTCGACCAGGTCGAAGTGCTGGTGCTCGACGAAGCCGACCGCATGCTCGACATGGGTTTTGTCCACGACATCAAGCGCGTCGTCGCGATGCTGCCGAAGGAGCGGCAGACGCTGTTCTTCTCGGCCACCATGCCGCAAGAGATCACGCAGCTGGCGGACTCGATGCTGCGCGATCCGGCGCGTGTCGCCGTCACGCCGCAGGCCTCGACCGCAGAAAAAATCGCACAACGCGTCATCCTCACCGAGAAGGCTTCGAAAGGCGCGCTGCTCGCGGAGGTGATCAAGAGCGAGAAGATCGACCGCGTGCTGGTATTCACCCGCACCAAGCACGGCGCCGACAAGGTCGTGCGCGGGCTTGCCAAGGCCGGCATCGGCGCCGAGGCGATCCACGGCAACAAGTCGCAGAACCAGCGCCAGCGCGTGCTGGCGGCGTTCCGCAGCGGCGCGATCCGCACCCTGGTCGCAACCGACATCGCCGCGCGCGGCATCGACGTCGATGGCGTCAGCCACGTCATCAACTTCGACCTGCCGAACGTGCCGGAATCCTACGTTCACCGCATCGGCCGCACCGCGCGCGCCGGAGCGGAAGGGATTGCGATCTCGTTCTGCGATCATGAGGAGAGAGCCTATCTGCGCGACATCGAGCGGCTGATCCGCATGCAGATTCCGGCGACTGACCGGCGCACCGGCCAACGGCCGGCCCAGCGCCCGTCCCCGCACCACCACACCGCGAAGCGGCACAATGGACATCCGCAAAGCCAGGGTCACCATCAGGCCGGCCGGCTCAACGGCGGCAAGAGCCAGCACGGCGGCCGTCCGCAGTCCCATCATCAGGAACGCCGGAAGAGCGAGCCAAACGGCCTCGGAAATGTTACATTCCTTCAACGGCCGGGCATCGCCCGCTAAGGCAATCTCAACGAGGAACTGAATGGCGAAAGAAGAGCTGCTGGAGTTTGACGGGACGGTTACGGAAGTTTTGCCGGACGGCAATTTCCGGGTGAAGCTCGACAACGAGCACGAGGTCCTGGCCTACACCGCCGGCAAGATGCGCAAATTCCGCATCCGCACCGGCGTCGGCGACCGCGTGATCGTCGAGATGTCGCCGTACGACCTGAAGCGCGGCCGCATCAGCTTCCGCCACAAGGGTGACGCTCCGTCAGCGGCTCCGCAGCAGCGCCGCCCGAATTTCCGCCGGCGCTAGGCCCGAGAGCCTATTTCAGGCCGCGTTTCGCAAGCTTCAGATCGGCGACGAAATTGCGGTATTCGCGCTCCTTGTCCGCTTCATCGGGCATGCGCAGCAGCGACGACGGGTGAACGGTGACAAACGCCGCCCTGCCGTCCGGCATCTGGTGCGGCCTGCCGCGCATGGCCCTGATCGTCACGTTGCGCCCGAACACGCTGCGCGCGGCGGTCGCGCCCATTGCGACGATGACCGCCGGCTTCACGATCGCGCGCTCGTAGTCCAACCACCAGCGGCAGCGCTCGATCTCGTAGGCGTTCGGCCGCTTGTGCAGGCGGCGCTTGCCGCGCATCTCGTGCTTGAAGTGCTTTACCGCGTTGGTCACAAACGCGTCATCGCGCGCGATCCCGGCATCGTCCAGCGCCCGGTCGAGAATGCGGCCGGCCGGGCCGACGAACGGCTTGCCCGCCAGATCCTCTTTGTCGCCCGGCTGTTCGCCCACCAGCATCAGCCGGGCCCGCAAGCCCCCCTCGCCGGGCACGACTTGCGTTGCGTCCTTGTAGAGCGGGCAGCGGGTGCATTCGGATTCGGCGGCGCGCAGCTGCGCCAGGCTCTTGATGACGGGCCGCTCGGACAAGAGCGTTGGTAGTACTGCTTTTGCCATCTGGCGAAAAAAACGCGGCGTTACTAACCTCGGTTCCGCTAAACCGTGGGCTGCGCCACGCCGCCTCGGAACATACCCGACGATGCGGCGTTACGAGCCTGACAACAAAACCTGTTGGCACATGCACCTAGTCCACACGGTCATGCGAGATGTTGCGTTTTGCTCCATACGCCCTCGGCGCGTTGCTCAGCGCCTTCATTGCCGGTTACTGGACCGGTAGCGAACCGACGGCGGCGCACGCGGCGACTTTCGCATCCCGATGGCTGGGTTTCTCTCAGACGCAAGGCAGGCAGGACCGCCTCGCCTTCCACCGCGTGGCGCTGCGGCGGGCGGAGCAGGTGCGGAGCATTGAAAGAAGCGGCAAGGACGGCGCGACAGTCGTCTACCGCGACCGCGCGGGCTCCGTCGTATTCCGCAACGATCCGCACACGCGCAGCACGGTTGCCGTGAAAGGCGTCGTGTTTCCTTCTGTTCCAGCCGGCGGCATTCACGTGGCGCCGCGCAAACCGGCCCCGCCGCAAACGGCGCCGCAGAAGCTGATGGACGGATGCGAGCCGGCCTTGAGTCCGCTCGCATCACGCGAAGCCAGCGCTTTCGGCGGGCGCTGCATTGCATCGATCGAGACCGGCGCGGCCGCGTAACCTGCAACTTGCAGCATCAAGACGACTTTCGCCCGCGATTTCCGGCGTGATGGCGGCGGCGCGAACGGAACTCGGCGTGATCCGCGGCGTTGCTGCAACGGGCGAGCGCATGTAATCCGCCGAGTTTTCAGTCATGTCAGATTCTTCGGTGTCCCGACGCGATCTTCTTTCCGCCGGGATCGCCCTTGGCTCGACTGCCGCGCTGGGAAGCCGAGCCGACGCGCGCAGCTATTCGGGCGAGATGCCGTGGATGCCGGGCGAGGCCGACGCCCCGACGCCCATCACGCCGGGGCCGTTTCAATTTCTCACACCGGATGAGGCGACCTTTCTCGATGCGGCGGTGGCACGTCTCATCCCCGCCGACGATCTCGGGCCCGGCGCAAAGGAAGCGGGCGTCACCACGTTTCTCGACCGCCAGCTCGCCGGATCGTTCGGCAAAGGCTCGCGCTGGTACATGCAGGGTCCGTGGAAGAAAGGTGAATCCACGCAAGGCTATCAGAGCCGGCTTTCTCCCGCCGAGCTCTACCGCGCGGCAATCAAGGACATCGATGCGCATTGCGTCGAGAAATTCAGCGGCAAGAAATTTTCCCAGCTCACCGCAGACCAGCAAGACCAGATCCTCAAGGACCTCGAGCAAGGGCATCTCAAGCTCAAGAACTCCGAGGGAAAAACCTTCTTCACGGTCTTTCTGCAAAATACCATTGAGGGCTTTTTCTCCGACCCGATCTACGGCGGCAACCGCGACATGATCGGCTGGAAGCTGATCGGCTTTCCCGGCGCGCGTTACGACTACCGGCCTTACGTCAAGCAGCATGGCAAGAAGCTCAATCTGCCGCCCGTCGGCCTCAAGGGGCGGCCGGGCTGGAATCCGAACGCGTGAAGGAGAAATTCGTGGCGCGGAAATTACCGGCGGTCGATGTTGTTCTGGTTGGCTTCGGCTGGACTGCCGCGATTTTGGGCCAGGAACTGGCCGACGCCGGCCTCAAAGTGCTCGCGATCGAGCGTGGCGGCTGGCGCGACACGCCGACCGACTTTGCCGTCACGTTCGCGCAGGATGAATTGCGGTATTACTGGCGGCGCGAGCTGTTCGAGGAGCCGGCGCGCGAGACGCTCACGTTCCGCAACGATCAGAGCCAGACCGCGCTGCCGATGCGGCATCTCGGCTCATTCCTTCCGGCGACCGGCGTCGGCGGCGCCGGCATTCACTGGAACGGGCAGACCTGGCGCTTTTTGCCGTCCGATTTCGTAGCGAAAAGCCACAATACAAAGCGTTACGGGTCCTTGCCCGAAGGCATGACCATCCAGGATTGGGGCGTCACCTACGAAGAACTCGAGCCCTACTACGACCGCTTCGAATACATCTGCGGCATCAGCGGCAAGGCCGGCAACCTGAGCGGAAAAATTCAGGCCGGCGGCAATCCGTTCGAGGGTCCGCGCAAACGCGAATATCCCAATCCGCCGATGGAGATGGCTTACGCGCCGACGCTGTTTGCCAAAGCGGCAACGGAAACCGGGCACGTGCCGTTTCCCTGCCCCTCCGCGAACATGTCGCGCGCCTATACCAATCCGCTCGGCGTCACGCTCGGGCCCTGCACCTATTGCGGCTTCTGCGAAAAATTCGGCTGCGGCAACTATTCGAAATCAAGCCCGCAGACGACCATTCTGCCGGTCCTCATGCGCAAGAAGAATTTCGAACTGCGCACGCACTGCGAGGTCTTGCGCGTCAAGCACGATGCGGCGGCCAAGCGCGCCACCGGGGTCATCTACGTCGACACGCAAGGCGACGAATGGGAGCAGCCGGCCGAAATCGTGATCCTGTGCGCGTTCGCGCAGCACAATCCGTGGCTGATGATGCTGTCCGGAATCGGCCAGCGGTACAATCCGCAAACCGGCGAAGGCGCGCTCGGCAAGAACTACGCCTACCAGATCGTCAGCAGCGTCAACGCTTTTTTCAACGACAAGATCATGAATCCGTTCGTCGGCGCGGGCGCACTCGGCATCGGCATCGACGAGTACAACGGCGACAATTTCGATCACTCAGGTCTTGGTTTCATCGGCGGCGGCTACCTCGCCTGCTGGCAGACCAACGGCCGGCCGATCGAAACGCATCCGGTGCCCAAAGGCACGCCGAAATGGGGCGCCAAGTGGAAGCAGGCCGTCGCCAAAAATTACCTGACAACCCTTTCCATCGCGACCCATGGCGCGGTGATGAGCCACCGCGGCAACTATCTCGATCTCGATCCGACCTATCACGACGTGCACGGCCGCCCCTTGCTGCGGCTGACCTTCGATTACACCGACAACGAACACAAGATGTCGGACTATCTCACCGACCGCGCCGCCGAAATCGCCAAGGCGATGAAGCCGCGCGAAACCCACGTGAAGAAACGCGAGGGCCACTACTCGATCGTGCCCTATCAGACGACGCACAACACGGGCGGCGCCATCATGGGCACCGATCCGAAGTCGAGCGTGGTCAACCGCTATCTGCAAAGCTGGGATCTGCACAACCTGTTCGTCATGGGCGCCTGCGTGTTTCCGCAGAACCCCGGCTATAACCCGACCGGCACGGTCGGCGCGCTGACCTACTGGGCCGCCGACGCGATCAAGAATACCTACCTCAAGAATCCCGGCGCGCTGGTGCAGGCATGAGCAGGGCGCGGCCATGAACATTTTCCGGTATGGCGCGCTTGTCGCGATGGCCGCTTCGGCGGGCTTCCTCGGCGCAGCGGCCTACGCGGCCGAGACATCGTACGCACAACTCCAGCGCGGAAAGCTGCTGGTCGACGCCGGCGATTGCGTTTCCTGCCACACCTCGAAAAATGGAACGCCGTTTGCCGGCGGCCGCCCTATTGAAACGCCGTTCGGCATTATCTATTCGCCGAACATCACGCCGGATCGCGAGACCGGCATCGGCGCCTGGTCGGAAACCGAATTCTACAACGCGATGCACTTCGGGATCAGCCCGAAAGGCAACAGGCTCTATCCCGCCTTCCCCTATCCGTACTTCACGAAGATCGCGCGCCAGGACATCAGCGCGATCCGTGAATATCTCGATACCCTGCCGCCGGCGAAAAGTCCGCTGGCGGTCTCGGCGAACAACGGGCATCGCATGAATGGGCTGATCTGGCCGCTCAGCTATCGGTTCTTCATGCGTGGCTGGAATTGGCTGTTCTTCGATGCCGGCGAGTTCAAGCCCAATCCGCAAAAGAGCGCCGAATGGAATCATGGCGCCTATCTTGTGCAGGGAGCCGCGCATTGCGGCGCCTGCCACACGCCGAAGAACCCGCTCGGCGGCGATGAGACGAGCCAGCGGCTGCAAGGCGGGGCGATCCAGAACTGGTTTGCGCCTCAGATCGCGGGCGACATGCGCAGCGGAACCGGCGCGTGGAGCGTCGATGATATTGTTGAATACCTCAAGACCGGCCGCAACAAATACAGCGGGGCGGCCGCCCTGATGTCCGAAGTCGTGAGCAACTCGACCTCGAAGTTGCCGGATGCGGACCTTCACGCCATCGCGGTCTACATCAAGGATACGCCCGGCGCGGCGGTGGCAGCCGGTTCGAAGCCCGAGCAAAAGATCATGGCGGCGGGCAAGGCGATTTTCGACGACAGTTGCGCGGCCTGCCATCAGGCGAACGGCAAAGGCGTGCCGCACATGTTTCCGCCGCTGGCGCATAACGCCAACGTCCAGTCGTCGGACCCGACCACGATAATCCGCGTCATCCTCGAGGGTGCGCAAACCGTGCCGACGTCGGCGCGGCCCACGGCATCGTCGATGCCGGCGTTCAACTGGAAACTCTCCGACGATCAGATCGCGGCGGTCGCCAATTTCGTTCGCAACAGCTGGGGCAATTCGGCGCCGGCCGTTTCGGCTACGCAAGTCGCCGACATGCGCAAGCAGCTTCAGGCGAGCATCGCACAGTAATTCACGGGCGGGAGCTTCAAAAGAGGAGCGGCCGTGCCGCAGATATTTCGGCCATCGGCCGACACCATTGCACGGATTCTGCTGGTCTCGATCCTCATCGGACCATTCGTGGCAATCGGCATCGGATACGCGGTGACGCAGTCGCCTTACATCACGGGTCAAAACATCACGATGAAGCAACCCGTTCCGTTCAGCCACGCGCACCACGCCGGCGACCTCGCCATCGACTGCCGCTACTGCCACGCCGGCGTCGAGAAGTCCGCCTTCGCGGGAATGCCGCCGACCACAACCTGCATGACGTGCCACTCGCAGCTCTACACGAACGAGCCGATGCTCGCGCCGGTGCGCCAGAGCCTCGCCGAGCGCAAGCCGATCCATTGGCAGCGTGTGCACCGCCTGCCCGACTACGTCTACTTCGATCATTCGATTCACGTCGCGAAGGGAATCGGCTGCACCACCTGTCACGGGCCGGTCGGCACAATGCCGCTGATGCGGCAGCATGAGTCACTGACGATGGGCTGGTGCCTGAGTTGTCATCGCGACCCGACGCCGTATTTGCGGCCTGAAAACCAGGTGTTCAATTCCGACTGGAAGCCGCCGGCGGACCAGCGCGAGCAAGGCAAGAAGCTGCTCGCGCACTATCTCATCGAGACCAGGCACCTGACGGATTGCTCGACATGTCATCGGTGACGCCGAAGCAAAAGGCGGCGGCGCTGAGCACCGTCGAACTGGATCGCCGCGCCGCGCTCAAATTGCTCGCGAGCGGCATGGCGTTGAGCCTCGCTTCGTGCGGCAAGCCGCCGGAGGAAATCGTCCCCTATGTCGATCAGCCGGAACGGCTGGTGCCGGGCATTCCACTCAAGTTCGCCACCACGCTCGACATGGCGGGCTATGGGCGTGGCGTGATTGCAATTTCGGTCGAAGGCCGGCCGATCAAGGTCGAAGGCAATCCGCGGCACCCCGCGAGCCTCGGCGCAACCGACGTGTTCGCGGAAGCTTCGGTGCTGACGCTCTATGACCCCGACCGTTCGAAAGCGCCGCGCGGGCCGAAGGGCATTGCCTCCTGGGACGCGTTCGGCGACGCGTTGCGCACGCAGATGGAAAAGGAAAAGACGCGCGCAGGAGCGGGCCTGCGCCTGGTCAGTGGGCGTATCACGTCGCCGACGCTTCTGCGGCAGATCGATGGATTGCTCAAGCAATTCCCGCAGGCGCGCTGGTATCGCTACGAACCGGTATCGGACGACAATGAGCGCGATGGCGCAATCATGGCCTTTGGCCGTCCGCTCACGCCTTTGCCGCGCATCGGCGAGGCGGCGGTCATCCTTTCGCTCAATGCCGATTTCCTTGGGAGCGGCCCGCACCAGATCGCAAACGGCCGCGCTTTCGCTTCCGCGCGCAAGGCGGATGCCGGCGCCGAACAATTTCTTCGCCTCTATGTCGCCGAGCCTGTGTTGTCGCTCACCGGCGCCAATGCCGATCACTGGCTGGCGATCCGGCCCGAGCTCATCCGCAACATCGCGCTTACGGTCGCCGCCACGTTGCGCGGCGAGAAAGCAAATGCGCCGCTGCCGCCGGAAGCTGAACATTTTGCCGCTGCCGCGGCTGCCGACCTCAAGAGCAAGGCCGGCAAGGCGATCGTGATGGCGGGGCGCGCGCAGCCGGCCGAGCTACACGCGCTCTGTCACACAATTAACAACATGCTGCATGCGCCGGTCGATCTGATCGAGCCGGTCGATCCGGCGGGCAAGCACGGCGAAGCCCTGCACGCCTTCGCCGACGACCTGTCCAACAGCCGCATCGAGACGCTGCTCATCCTCGATGCCAATCCCGCCTACGATGCTCCGCGTGAGCTGGGCTTCAAGGCTGGATTTCCCAAGCTGCCGTTCAGCGCGCATCTCGGGCTCTACGACGACGAAACGGCGGCGATTTGCCATTGGCACTTGCCGCTGTCGCACACGCTGGAAAGCTGGTCCGACCTGCGCGCCTTCGACGGCACCGCGAGCATCGTGCAGCCGCTGATCCGGCCGCTCTACGACACGCGCTCCATGCATCAGGTGCTCGCGTTGCTCGGCGGCGCGCTGTCACCCGTCTCTTACGATCTGGTGCGCGAAACCTGGCAGCCGCGGGGCGGCGATGATTTCGACAGCTGGTGGCGGCAGGTGCTGCATGACGGCGTGATCGCGCAAACGCGACATGCCGCTGTTTCGGCGCAGCCGAGGACGATCGCCATCAAGCCGGCGGCATCGCCGGCCGAATCCGTGCTCGTCCTTGCGCCCGATCCGTCGATCTGGGACGGCCGTCACGCCAACAATGCCTGGCTGCAGGAATGCCCCAAGCCGCTGAGCAAGGAGACCTGGGGCAACACGTTGTCGGTCTCCTCACGCGACGCGCAGCAGCTCCGCTGCGCGACCGGCGATGTGATCACGCTCAAATATAAAGACGTGAGCGTCGAGGCCGTCGTTCGCGTCACTGCAAATCAGGCCGGCGGCGCTTATGCGACCACGCTCGGCTACGGGCGGCGCAAGGCCGGCGCCATCGGCGACGGCGCCGGCTTCGACGTTTATCCGCTGCGCGGCATCGACGAGCCGTGGCTGATGAGCGGCGTCACGATCGCAAAAACCGGCAAGACGCGCGACATCCCGACGACGCAAGGCCAGTTCCGGCTCGAAGGCGAAACGACGCAGTTTTTGCCGCGTGTTTCGCTTGCGGCGCTGGCCGCCGGCCTCAAAGGACCACCCTTTGAAGAAGGGCCGAAGCCGACACTCTATCCGCCCGTGCAGAACGACGACCCATATGCCTGGGCAATGGTGATCGATACGGCCGCTTGCATCGGCTGCAACGCTTGTTTGGTTGCGTGCCAGGCGGAGAACAACGTGCCGGTCGTCGGGCCCGATCAGATTTTACGGTCGCGCGTGATGCACTGGCTGCGGGTCGATACCTACACCGATGCGAACGGCGGCATTCAGGGCTTTCAACCGGTGCCATGCATGCATTGCGAGCACGCGCCCTGCGAGCCGGTGTGTCCCGTCGCCGCTTCCGTGCACGACCGCGAGGGACTGAACGTTCAGGTTTATAACCGCTGCATCGGCACGCGCTTCTGCCAGTCGAATTGCCCGTACAAGGTGCGCCGCTTCAACTGGTTCGGCTATGCCGACGACGAGGAATACGCCAACCTCGGCGAGCCGCCGATCAAGGCCCAGCACAATCCCGACGTGACCGTGCGCGGGCGCGGCGTGATGGAGAAGTGCACTTATTGCGTCCAGCGCATCAGCCGCGCGCGGCGCAATGCGGAAAAAGAAAACCGCACCATCAAAGAGGGCGAGGTCGTCACCGCTTGTCAGGCCGCCTGCCCGACACGCGCGATCAGCTTCGGCAACCTCAAGGACGCCCGCGCGCACGTGAACGCGCTGCGCAAGGAAAAGCGCCATTACGAACTGCTTGGCCATCTCGGCACGCGGCCGCGCACGACCTACCTGGCGCGGCTGATCAATCCCAATCCCGATTTCGGCGAGGCCAAATCATGAGCAGCCTCGCGCTCAACCGCATTGACACTCCGCCGGCCGATACCGAGCGCTGGGTTCTGCCGAGCGGCCAAAGCGATGAGGCGGTGAACCGGATCGTCAGCGCGCCGCTGCTGCAGCCGCACAAATGGACCTGGCGCGCGTGGTGGATCGCCTTCGCGGTCAGCGGCGCCATGACCGTGATGATGATCGTCTCGGCAAGCTGGCTGCTCATCCGCGGCGTCGGTGTGTGGGGCAACAACACCACCGTCGTCTGGGGCTTCGGCATTGCCAATTACGTCTGGTGGATCGGCATCGGCAACGCCGGCACCTTGATCTCCTCGATGCTTCTGTTGATGCGCCAGCATTGGCGCGCCTCGATCAACCGTTTTGCCGAGGCGATGACGTTGTTTGCCGCTTCGATCGCGGGCCTTTTCCCCATCCTGCATCTCGGCCGCCCGCTCTACTTTTACTGGCTCACGCCCTACCCGAACACGATGCTGCTCTGGCCGCAATGGCGCAGCGCGCTCATCTGGGATTTCTGGGCGATCCTGAGCTATCTGCTGTTCTCGATCGTCTTCTGGTACGTCGGGCTCATTCCCGATTTCGCCACGCTGCGCGACCGCGCGCGCAGCAATCTGCCGCGCAAGGTTTACGGCGCGCTCGCGCTCGGCTGGCGCGGTTCGGCGCGCCACTGGCATTTCTACGAGATCTATCACAAGGCTATGGCGGCGCTCGCCGTGCCGCTGGTGGTGTCACTGCACAGCGTGGTCGGGCTCGACTTTGCCGCGAGCCTGATGCCCGGCTGGGCGGAAACGATCTTCCCGCCCTATTTCGTCGTCGGCGCGATGTATTCCGGCTTCGCGATGGTGGTGGTGCTCGCCGCGCTGGTGCGCTGGGGCTTCCGCATGCAGGCGATCATCACGGTCAGCCATTTCGACGTGATGGCCAAGGTCATGCTGATGGCGTCGATCGTGATGGGCCTGTCGTACGCGACCGAATGGTTCGACGCCTGGTATGGCGGCGACCACGCCGAACGCTCGCTGGTCACCTTCATGTTCACCGGCAGCTATGCGCCGATCTACTTCGTCATGCTGTTCTGCAACGTGCTGGCGCCCCAGGCGTTCTGGTTGCCAGCAGTACGGCGCAGCGTGTTCGCCGTATTCGTCATCGCGGTCATCATCAATGTCGGGATGTGGCTCGAGCGCATCCTCATCATTCTCAACACGCTGTCGCACACGCATCTGCCGAGCATGCGGCACCTGTTCTTTCCGACCATCTGGGACTGGACGCTGCTGTTCGGCTCACTCGGTTTTTTCACCTTCATGTTCCTGATCTTTGTGCGGCTGGTGCCGAGCGTGTCGATGCATGAAGTGCGCCACATCCTGCATGAAGGCGCGCAGCGATGATCGTTCTGCTCGCCGAATTCACCAGGCCTGAAGCGCTCATGCGGGCGGCGCGGCAGACGCAGAATGCCGGCGACAAGGTGCTCGACGCCTTCACGCCGTTTCCGGTTGCCGGCATGGCGGAGCTTCTCGGCGCGCGCTCGACCAGGTTGCGTGCGGTGATGTTCGCGGGCGGCATTGCGATCGCGCTCGGCGCGATCGGCACCGAATATTTCAGCGCCATGCTCGACTATCCGATCAACAGCGGCGGACGGCCTCTCAATTCCTGGCCGGCGTTCATGCTCTTTCCGTTCGCAATCGGAATATTTGCGGCGGCGGTGAGCGGTTTCATTGCGTTGATGGCCGAAACGGGCCTGCCCCGCCTCCATCATCCTCTTTTCGCGGTCGAAGGCTTTGAGCGCGCAAGCCAGAGCCGCTTTCTGCTGGCGATCGAAGTGGTCCGCTTTGAAAAGGGACCCGCCGATGCGGAAGAAAGATTGCGCAACGCGGGTGCGCTTTCAGTGCGGGAGGTCGAGGCATGAAACGGCTTCTCCCGCTCATTGTGCTCGCGTCTGCTCTCAGCGGCTGTGGCGTCAGCATGACGCAACAGAACAAATACAATACCGACGAGCCTTCAACGGAATGGGCGGACGGGACGTCCGCGCGGCCACTGCCGGAGCACGTCGTCGCGCAAGGCGACCTTGCCCGCGAGCAAGCGGCGAACAATCCACCGCCGGCCACACCTGAACTGCTCGCGCGCGGCCGCGAGCGCTTCGAGATTTATTGTGCACCTTGTCACGGCCTTGGCGGCGATGGCGACGGGATCATCGTGCATCACGGCTTTCCGGCGCCGCCGTCCTATCACCTGCCGCGGCTGATGAGCGCGCCGCCATCGCATTTCTTCGACGTCATCAGCCACGGCTACGGCGCCATGTATTCCTACGCCGATCGCGTCGAGCCGCGCGACCGGTGGGCCATTGTCGCTTACATCCGCGCGCTGCAATTGCAGCGTCACGCGACCGCGGCGCTTGCGCCGGACGCGAGCGGGAAGCTGCCATGAACGATGTCCGCACCCACGCCCTGCTCCTCGTCGCGGTCGTGGCGGTAATTGCGCTGCTGGTATTCGCGTGGCAGGCGCCCGGGCTTGTCGCGGCGGGATGGCTGATCGCGCTGGTCTATGTCAGCGCGTTTCCGCTCGGCAGCCTGGCGCTCTTGATGATTCATCGGCTGACTGGCGGCCGCTGGGGCGAGAGCCTCGCGCCCATTCTCAAGCCGATGGCGCTGAGCACGCCGCTGATCGTCGTTTTCCTCCTGCTGCTCTTGCCTGGCCTGTCGCTGATCTATCCATGGCAAGACGCGCCGCACAACGTCGGCGCGATTTATCTCAACTTTCCATCATTCACCGCGCGCGCGCTGATCGCACTGGTCGGTTTGAGCATCTTCGCGATCTGGCTGACGCGGCTGCGACCCACCGGGGTGCTGCCCGCGGCCGGCGGGCTGCTGTTCTACGCGATCATCATCAGCGTCATTCCGCGCGACTGGTTTCTCTCGACCGAACCGCCATTCGCCTCGACGTCCTTTGGCGCCAGCACCGCGGTCGTGCAGATGATGGCGTCGCTGGCGCTGGTGGCGCTGCTCAATCCGGGCCGCATCGAGCGGCGCAGCCTTGCCGATCTCGGCGGCCTGCTGCTCGCGCTTACGCTCGCCATCACCTACATCGATTTCATGGCCGTGCTGGTGATCTGGTACGGCGATCTTCCGCACAAGGTGTTCTGGTTTGCCGAACGCATCAGGGAGCCCTGGCGCGCACTCGCGGTCGCGACCTTCATACTCGCCTCGCTTTTGCCCGTGGTGCTGCTGCTCTTTGCCCGGGTCCGCGCGAGCCGCCGCTGGCTGCGCCTCGTTGGCGCGCTCATCCTCATCGGTCTTGCGCTTTACGATATCTGGCTGCTGGCGCCCGCCTTCGGCGCGGTGTCGATTGCCGCCGCTGCGCTTGCGTTCGCCCTCATGGCGAGCCTCATCGGCGCCTATGTCGCGTCCGGCTGGCACGAGGCGCTTGCGCGCCGTTGGAGCCCATCCGATGGCCGCTGAGCAGAACAATCATGACACGCTTGAGACGCCGGAGCTGAGGGCGCGGCCGTTTGCCCTCGGCGCGGTCTTTCTGCTGAGCTTTGTCATCGTTTCAATGGTCGCGCTTTGGCTTGTGTTCCTGCCAAACGCCAGCCGCCGCCTCCACTTGCCGTCGGCACCGCAAGCCGGCCCGAAACTGCAAGCCGATCCTTCGGTCGAGCGCGACCGCGTGCTCGCCGAACAGCGCAAGCGGCTCGACGGTTATCACTGGATCGACAAGAAGGACGGCGTCTTCTCAATTCCGATCGGTCGCGCGATGGCGATCATCGCTGCAAAAGGCGCGAACGCCTATGGACCGATTGCTGCGGCCACCACGCAACCGCAACAAAGTGCTCCGCAATGAGACGGTTGGCACTCATCCTTTTCACCATGATCGCTGCGAGCACCGGCGCGCACGGCGGCTTTTCGCGAAGCGAACTTGGCAAGGTCGCCGCAACACCGGCGCCCGATGCACAGCTTCCGCTCACCACCCGCTTTGCCGATCAAGGCGGAAAGCGGCTGACACTTGGCCAAGCGATCGGCACGCGGCCCGCCGTCCTTATCTTTGCGGACTACACGTGCACGAACTTGTGCGGGCCGATTTTGGCGTTCGCCGCCGCGGGGCTTGAGAAAACAAGACTGGCAGCAGGCCGCGACTTCCATCTTGTCGTCATCGGCCTCGATCCAAAGGATACTCCGGCACAAGCCAAAGCGATGGCGGCGTCCCGCATCGGCGACGATCCCGCGCTCCTGGATGCGACGCTCCTTTTGAGGGGCGATGCGGATTCCATACATGCTGTCACGGATGCGGCGGGCTACCGCTATGCCTACGATGCCGAACACGATCAGTTCGCGCATCCCGCCGTTGCCTATGTCGTCAGCGCGCGAGGGCGCATCACGCGCGTGCTGTCGGGCCTCGGCCTGACCGGCAGCGACCTGCGGCTGGCGCTGGTGGATGCCGGCAATGGACGTGTCGGGAGTTTCGCCGACCACATCCGCCTGCTCTGCTACGGCTTCGACCCCAAGCTCGGCATCTACACCGAAACAATAACGCGCTGGCTTACCGCGGCCTGCATCGCGACGGTTGTCGCCCTCGCCGGCACAATCCTGCTGCTGGGATTCAAAACGCGGGGGAGCGCCGCGTCATGAATCCGTTCATGTTCGTGTCGGATGTGTCGCACCAAGCGGTCGTCGTTGACCGGCTGTTCTTTGTTCTGACGGGCATTTCGATCGTGGTCGTGGGTCTCGTCACCGCGCTCGTGGTCATTTTCGGCATCCGTTACCGCAAGGACTCACCGGCGCCGCGCCCGAGATTGCCGCGCATGCTCAAAAACGAGGTCGAGGCCGGATGGATCAGCGCGACCGCTTTCCTGTTCTTCTTTATCTTCTGGTGGGCGGCGGCGAGCGAGCTCTCGGCGCTCAACGCGCCGAAAAACACGCTCGATATCCACATCGTCGCCAAGCAATGGATGTGGCACGCGCAGCAGCCGAACGGCATCCGGGAAATCAACGAAATCCACGCGCCGATCAATGTACCGGTGCGGCTCGTCATGACCTCGCAGGATGTCATTCACAGCATGTTCCTGCCCGCGCTGCGCATCAAGCAGGACGTTTTGCCCGGCCGCTACACGTATCTCTGGTTCAACGCACAAAAGGCCGGCATCTATCACCTGCTGTGTGCCGAATTCTGCGGCACCGAGCATTCGCGCATGACCGGGCGCATCGTGCTGATGACACAGCCCGAGTACGCACGCTGGACGGAAACCGAGGCGCCGACGCAAGGACTCGCGGCGCAAGGCGAGAAGCTGTTCCGCACGCTCGGCTGCTCCGGCTGTCACGGGCCGAATGCCAGCGTCCACGCGCCCGATCTTAATCGCGTTTACGGACATCCGGTCCACCTTAGCGACGGCCGCGTCGTGACGGCCGACGAGGCTTACCTGCGCGACTCGATCTTGCAGCCGCGCCGCGACATCGTCGCCGGTTTCCAGCCGCTGATGCCCAGCTTTCGCGGCGTCGTCAGCGAGGAGGATCTTGTCCGCCTGATCGCGTACCTGAAATCGCTATCGACCAAGAACGTGCTGAATCAGCAAGGCGAACGCCAATGACCGACATTACAATCGACCGTTTTCCTGACTCGAAAACCGGCGAGTCGTACCTGGACGAGGGCCACAGCCTCGCGTCGTGGCTCACCACAACCGACCACAAGCGCATCGCCATTCTCTATGCGCTTTCCATCACCGCGTTTTTCTTCATCGGCGGCTTTGCCATCGGCCTGGTGCGGCTTGAATTGCTGGAGCCGCACGGCCTCTTCCTGACCGATGAAGAATACAATCGTTTGTTCACAATGCACGGCATCATCATGGTGTGGTTTTTCCTGGTGCCGTCAATTCCCACCACCTTCGGCAACTTCCTGCTGCCGATGATGATCGGGGCGAAAGATGTTGCCTTTCCGCGGCTCAATTTGATGTCGTGGTACCTGTTCGTGATCGGCGCGACGTTCACGATCATCATGATCGTCGCCGGCGGCGTCGATACGGGATGGACCTTCTACACGCCGCTTTCGACTCTCTACGCCAACGGCAACGTGATCGCTGCGGCGGCGGGCGTTTTCGTCACCGGTTTCTCGTCAATTGCGACCGGCATCAACTTCATCGCCACTACGCACATGCTGCGCGCGCCGGGAATGACCTGGACGCGGCTGCCGCTGTTCGTCTGGTCGATCTATGCCGTCAGCGTGGTGATGATCCTGGCGACGCCCGTGCTCGCCATGTCGCTGCTGCTGGTCGTGGTCGAGCGCTGGTTCGGCGTGCCGATCTTCAATCCGAACAACGGGGGCGATCCGCTGCTGTTTCAGCATCTGTTCTGGTTCTACAGCCATCCGGCCGTTTACATCATGATTCTTCCGGCCATGGGCGTCATATCGGAGGTGTTCGCCTGCTTCGCGCGCCGCAAGGTGTTCGGCTACACCGCGATGATCTATTCGCTGATGGGCATCGCGGTCATCGGGTTCATGGTGTGGGGCCACCATATGTTCGTCGCCGGGCAGTCGCCTTACGCGAATCTCGTCTTTTCGTTTCTCTCTTTCGTCGTCGCCGTTCCTTCCGCGATCAAGGTGTTCAACTGGGTGGCGACGCTTTACGGCGGGCAGATCGTTTTCAAGGCGCCGATGCTCTATGCGATGGGCTTTCTCGGTCTGTTCACAGTCGGCGGACTCACGGGTCTTTTCCTCGCCTCGGTGCCGATCGACATCCACGTGACCGACACTTATTTCGTCATCGCGCATTTCCATTTCATCATGGTCGGCGGATCGGTGTCGGCGTTTTTCGCCGCGTTGCATTTCTGGTGGCCGAAGATCACCGGACGCCTCTATCCGGACTATTGGGCGCGCTTCGGCGCGATCACCATGTTTCTCGGTTTCAACGCGACCTTCCTGCCGCAATTCGTCATGGGCTACGAAGGAATGCCGCGCCGCTACCACGTCTATCCGGAGCAGTTCCAGGTCTATCACGTGATCTCAACGTCGGGGACCGTGCTTCTTGCGGTCGCCTACATCCTGCCGCTGTTCTATCTCGGCTGGTCGTTGTTCTACGGCGATCGGGCCGGCCGCAATCCGTGGCATGCCGCCGGGCTCGAATGGGAAGCGGCCTCGCCGCCGCCCAAAGATAATTTCGAGCGCACGCCGACCGTGACCGGCGGCCCTTACAGCTATGGCGAGGACGCCGAACCGCGGGCGCACACCGCATGAGCGAAGCTCCTGCCCTGCTGCACGAGCCCTGGCCGAGCGTCGAACGGCAGCGTGAGGGCGCGACCTTCGGGCTCTGGCTCTTCATCGCCACCGAAATTCTATTCTTCAGCGGCCTGTTTCTCGGCTACACGCTCTATCGCAACATCTATCCCGACGCGTTCAAGATTGCTGCGCGCGAAACGGAAGTGGTTTTCGGAACGGTGAATACCGCCATTCTGATGACCAGCAGCCTGACGATGGCGGTCGCCTCGCGCAGCGCGACGCGCGGCTTCCGCAAAATGACGCTGCTGTGCCTCGCCGTCACGATCACGCTCGGCTGCGCGTTCCTTGTGTGCAAGGGACTCGAATATCACGACGACATCGACAATCGCCTCGTGCCCGGCCCGGACTTCAAGCTGGAGCCGCCTGAAACGCAGATTTTCTGGGCCTTCTACTGGGTCATGACGGGCATTCACGCCATCCACGTCACTGTCGGCATCGGCATCGTGACGACGGTGACGCTGCTGATTGCGCGCCGCCGGCTTCCTCTCGCAACGGCGGCGGTCGAAGCGATGGCGCTCTATTGGCACTTTGTCGACGTCATCTGGATCTTCCTGCTGCCGCTGCTCTACCTGATGGGCCGCTCATGAGCATGGAAAGCGCACAATCGAGACGGCAGGAGATGCTGCAACTGTGGAAGCTGCCGGTCGCCATCTGGGCCGCGCTCCTGATCCTGCTGGCAATCACGGTCGGCTCGGCTTACGTGCCGCTCGGCACGTTCAATATCGCAATCAATTTAGCCATCGCCTGCATCAAGGCGACGCTCATCGCGCTCTTCTTCATGAAGCTGAACCGGTCGAGCTCGCTCCTGCGGCTGGCGGCGGTCGCCGGCCTCTTCTGGCTCATTCTGATGTTCCTGCTGACCGGCGGCGACTATCTCACGCGCTGACGACAACGCGCGCCGATTTCATCCAAAGTTCCATTGCAGCGCGATTTGATTTTGCGCGTGAGACGCATGCCGCGCGCCAGTCGATAATTCCTCCAATGAAAAGGAACAACCGCAAACGGTGCGACGTTCATCAGAACGTGCGCGAGGCCGGCGGGCTGCGCGCCGCCTCAGCAAAATTCGGAAGAGCATCCCATGACGCCTCCAAAAACCGAAACGCGATCGGGGTGGAGCCGGCGGAACTTCCTCGCAACCACAATGGTCTCAGGCATGAGCTTGACGCTTCTGGAACGTTCCCGCGCCGACGCGGCGCCCGACCGCGCCGATCGGCGCGGCCCCTACAAGATCGAACTGCATGTGAACGGACAGCAGCATCAGCTGGCGCTGGACGTCCGCACCACGCTGCTCGACGCGCTGCGCGAGCACATGGGCCTCACCGGCAGCAAAAAGGGCTGCGACCACGGCCAGTGCGGCGCATGCACCGTATTGATCGACGGAAAGCGTGTCCTCTCGTGCCTCACCTTGGCTGCCATGGCCGAGGGCCGAGAAGTGACGACGATCGAAGGCCTGGCTGCGGCGGATGGAACGTTGCATCCGATGCAGCAGGCCTTTGTGGATCACGACGCATTCCAGTGCGGCTATTGCACGCCCGGCCAGATCATGTCGGCGGTTGCCTGCGTGAACGAAGGCCATGCGCAAAACGCGGCGCAGATCCGCGAATACATGAGCGGCAATCTCTGCCGCTGCGCCGCGTACCCCAACATTGTCGACGCCATCGAGCAGGCCAAGACGCAGATGAAGGGAGCCTGAGATGCGGCCTTTCGTTTACGAGCGTGCCGACAGCATTCAAGCGGCCGTTCAGGCTCAGATCGCGGCGGGTCAGCGTCCCAAGAACGTCGCTTCGGTGCTCGCGCCCGGACAGTACCTCGCCGGCGGTACGACCCTTCTCGATCTCATGAAACTCGACGTGATGCGGCCGCAAACGGTGACCGACATCAATGCACTCGAACGCTCGCCGGCCGGGAGCATCGAGTTCGGACCCAAAGGCCTGCGCCTCGGCGCGATGGTCCGCATGGCGGCGGCGGCCGATCATCCGGATATTCGCGAGAACTATCCGGTGATCGCCCAATCGCTCCAGCTCGCGGCCAGCGCACAACTTCGCAACATGGCCTCGCTTGGCGGCAATGTGCTCCAGCGCACGCGCTGCACCTACTTCCGCGACACGTCGTATGCCAACTGCAACAAGCGCGAGCCCGGCTCCGGCTGCGCGGCGATGGACGGCTACAACCGGCAGCACGCCATTCTTGGTACCAGCGATCAATGCATCGCGACCTACGCCGGCGATTTTGCCCATGCGTTGATCGCACTCGACGCGCAGGTCGAGATCGCCGGAGAGAACCGTGATCGCCTCATTCCGTTCGAAACGCTGCACCGCCCGCCGGGCGACACGCCGCACCTCGAGAGCAATCTTGCACCGGGCGAGCTGATCACTGCCTTCCTGCTGCCTCCCATCCCGTGGGCCAAACGATCGCTGTATCTGAAAGTGCGTGACCGCGAATCGTATGAATTCGCGCTTGCGTCTGCGGCGGTCGCACTCGATCTCGACGACGGCGTGGCGCGGCAGGTTCGCATTGCCTTGGGCGGCATCAGCGCGCTGCCGTGGCGCGCCCACGCCGCCGAGGAAGCCCTGCAAGGCAAGCCGCTTGATGACGAATCGCTGAAGGCGGCGGCGCAAGCAGCCTTCGCCGAAGCGCACCCGCGCGAACACAACGAATTCAAGGTCGCTCTCGGCAAGCGCACGCTGATCCGCGCGGTGCGGCAAGCCGCGACCATGGAGCTTTGACATGAACCGAGCCGCTCCCGAGCCGAAAGCCAACATGGGCAAGCCTGCGCCGCGCGTCGAAGGCCGCGCGAAGGTCACAGGTGAGGCGCTTTACGGATCGGATTTTGCCGTCCGCAATCCGGCGTTCGCGTTTCTCATCACCAGCGCGATTGCCAGGGGCCGTATTGCGCAAATGGACCTGAGTGACGCCAAAGCCGTGCCCGGCGTGCTCGAAATATTCACGCACGAGAACACCAAAGGCCTGCACGAAGTGCCGTGGTCGAAAGGCGGCGGCGGGGCAACGTCCTCGTGGCAGAATCTTGGGCCCGAGATCGGCTGCGACGGCCAGATCATCGGCATGGTTGTGGCGGACAGCTACGAAGCGGCGCGCGAGGCGGCCTATCTGGCGAAGATCACCTACGACGCGGAAAAGCCGAGTGCGACTTTCGATTCGCCCGGCGCGGAAACAGAAGACGAGAGCGAAACCGAAAAGCGCTCAAAAGAGCTCCCTCAGGCCGGCAACGCTGACGCAGCAATTGCTTCGGCCGACATCATCTTCGATGCCGAATACGGCACGCCGACCCAGCATCACAACCCGATCGAGCTGTTTACGACCACCTGCGAATGGAAGGACGGAGAACTTACGGTCTACGAGCCAAGCCAGTTCGTCTACGGCGTCAAGAACACCGTCGCCAAAAAGATGGGCATCCCGGCGGACAAGGTCCACGCCATAAGCCCCTTCGTCGGCGGTGCGTTCGGCTCGAAGGGCCAATTCTCGCCGCGGACCGGCTTCGTGGCCTATGCCGCCAAAAAGCTGAACCGCCCGGTGAAGCTCGTCGCAACCCGCGACCAGGGTTTCACGATCCAGACCTATCGGGCCGAAACGCGCCATCACATCAGGATGGGCGCGCAACCTGACGGGAAGATCGTGGGCTTCACCCACGAAGGCTGGGAGATCACGTCGCGGCCCGATCCGTACAGCGTCGCCGGCGTGGAGGACAGCGCGCGGCTTTACAACTACGGAACGGTAAAGACACGTGTCGCGCTCGTGCACGCCGACCGCAATACGCCCGGCTTCATGCGCTCACCGCCGGTCGTTCCCTACATCTACGCGCTCGAAAGCGCGATGGACGAGCTTGCGATCAAGCTCAACATGGACCCGATCGAGTTGCGGCGCGTGAACGACTCGATGACGGATGCGACCGGCAAGCGGTGGTCGAGCCGCTCATTGATGAAATGCTACGACCAGGCCGCGGAAGCGTTCGGCTGGTCGCAGCGCAATCCGCAGCCGGGGTCGATGCGCGACGGAGACTGGCTCGTCGGCTTTGGCTGCGCGAGCGCGATGTATCCGACCCATGTCGGCGCGGCAGCCGCGCGCGTGCGGCTGCTCGCAACCGGCGAGGCCCGCGTGCAGATCGCGGCGCACGAAATCGGCACCGGCATTGATACTGTCGTGGCGCAGATGGCGGCCAACCGGCTCGGCATTCCGCTGGAAAACGTAATGGTGGAGACCGGCGACAGCGCGTTTCCGCCGTCTCCCGTCGCCGGCGGCTCGAACCAGACGGCGAGCTGCTGCAACGTGGTGATGAAGGCGTGCGATGCGATCCGCGAGAAGCTCACGCACGCGGCCATAACCTCGAACGAAAGTCCGCTGGCCGGAAAGTCGGCAAGCCAGATTCGTTTCACGGAAGGTCGCGCCGTGTCACCGGACGGCGGCGAGGAGCAGGTCTCCGACTTGTTCAAGCGGCTGGGCGTGGGCGCGCTCGAGGAATACGCCGAGTTTCTGCCGCCCGGCGCCAAACCCGATGCGATGCAGCAGCTTTACGGAGGCAAGCCGTACCTTGGCGGCGGCTCCAAAGGCGAAAAGCTGATGTACGCGCTCGGCGCCGAATTCGTGGAGGTGCGGGTCAATGCGCTGACGCGCGAAATCCGCGTGCCGCGCATCGTCGGCGCGTTCGCGGCCGGTCACATCATGAACACGCGCACGGCGCGCAGCCAGTACATGGGCGCGATGATCTGGGGAATTTCCTCCGCCCTGCACGAGGCCACCGAGATCGACGCGCGCAACGCCCGCTACGTCAACGACAACCTCGCCGACTATCTTGTGCCGGTGAACGCCGACGTGCAGCAACTCGAAGTCATTCTCGTCCCTGAGGAGGACAATTTCGTCAACCCGGCCGGCATCAAGGGCATCGGCGAGCTGGCGAATGTCGGGACAGCGGCGGCGGTTGCGAATGCGGTTTATCACGCGACCGGGGTACGTGTGCGGCAATTGCCCATCCGATTAGAGAAGTTGCTGGTGTAGTGCCTTCGCCCACTCGCTGCGTCGTGCGGGGCAACAATTGGATTGTTCAATTCGCGTCCGCCTGAGCTAACGCCGGACGGCTGGCTCAATCGCCAATGCCTCATTCCATCGCTGCCTCAGTCCATCGCGTGGACTTCTTCGGCCTGTGAGCCGCCCGGCGTCTTGTTCTTCGAAGAGCCGATGATCAGCACCAGCGGAATCATGGCGAACGTCAGCAGCATGATCAGCTTGAAATCGTTGATATAGGCGATCATCGACGCCTGCTGGGTGACGATGCGGTCGAGCAATGCGAGTCCGGTTTCGGTATGCACGTTGAGGTGCGAGGCCACGTCCGGCATTTGCAGCGCATTGTTGAAGGGCGTGACGTTCTCCACCAGCCGCGCGTGCATTTCGGTCGTCTTGCTGGTCAGGTTCGCAATCACCATCGAAATGCCCACCGACGAGCCGATATTGCGCACCAGCGTCAGGATCGATGTGCCGCTGTTGCGCAGGTGCCCGGGCAGCGTGAGAAACGCGGCGGTCGAGATCGGCACGAACAGCAAGCCAAGACCGATGCCCTGGATGATGCTGGTGACGATGATCATCTCCTGCGTGGTATCGAGCGAAAATCCCGTCATGTAGTAGAGCGTGCCGCCGGCGAGCAGCAGGCCGGCAAGAATGAGGTAGCGCGTCTCGAACCATTTCATCAGCCGCGGCGCCACGATCATGGTGATGAGCGTGCCGACGCCGCGCGAGCCGAGCAGGAAGCCGGCGGTCTGGATCGGATAGCCGAGCAGGTTCTGCATGAACGGCGTGACCAGCGCCATCGTGCCGAACAGCACCACGCCGATCGCCACCATGAACACGGTGCCGCTGACGAAATTGCGGTCCTTGAACAGCTCGAAGCGCACGAACGGCTCAGGCGTCGTCAGCGAATGCGCGAAGAAGTAATAGAAGCCGGCAACCGAGACGATCGCCTCGATCCAGATCTCGGAGGAACCGAACCAGCCGACCTGCTCGCCGCGATCGAGCAGCAATTGCAGCGCGCCGATGCCGACCGCCAGCGCGATGAAGCCGAACCAGTCGAAGCGCAGGTGCTCGTGGCGGTGTGTCTCTTCCATGAAGAAGAGGATGCCGACCACGGTGATGACGCCGATCGGAAGGTTGATCAGAAAGACCCAGTGCCAGGAATAATTGTCGGTAAGCCACGCGCCCAGCGTCGGACCCATGATCGGCCCGAGCATCACGCCGATGCCCCAGATCGCCATCGCGGAGCCGCGCTCTTCCTGCGAGTAGGAATCGAGCAGCACCGATTGCGAGAGCGGCACGAGCGCCGCGCCCGCCATGCCTTGCATCAGCCGGAATAGCACCATCTGCTCGATGTTCTGCGCGAGCGCGCACAGAAACGAGGCGGTCGTGAAGCCCGCGACACAGACAAGGAACAGTTTCTTGCGCCCGAAACGGTCGGCGAGCCAGCCCATCGGCGCCGTCATGATGGCGGAGGCGACGATGTAGGACGTCAGCACCCAGTTGATCTGGTCGAGCGAGGCCGAGAGCGAGCCCTGCATGTACGGCAACGCGACGTTGGCGATCGTGGTGTCCAACGCCTGCATGATGGTGGCGGTCATCGCGCAGACCGTCACCATCATCCGCCGCGTACGCGGCGAGATCGCCGCCGTATGCGCCAGGTTCATTTTTCTTCCTTCGCCGACGCCGAGCCGAACGGCCAGCGGCTGTGGTGCGTGTCGATGCTCACCACCACGCTCATTCCGGCGCGCAGCAGATGCGTATCCTCGTCCTTGTCGAACGCGATGCGCACCGGCACGCGCTGCACGACCTTGACCCAGTTTCCGGTCGCGTTCTGGGGCGGCAGGATCGAGAACTGCGCGCCGGTGCCGGGGCTCACCGAGACGACCGTCCCTGTAAAGGTGTGGTTCGGGAAACTGTCGACCTCGAGCGTCGCCTTCTGGCCGACGCGCAGATAGGTGATGTCGGTCTCCTTCGGATTGGCGTCGACCCACGGATTCTGGTCGTCGATGATGCTGAATACCGGCGAGCCGGCGGCGATGAAGCGGCCAAGCTGGATATTGTCGACCTGCGTCGCGATGCCGGAGATCGGCGCGCGGACGGTCGTAAGATTGAGATTGCGTTCGGCATCAGCGACGGCCGCCTTCGCCTGGGCGTATTCGGGAAACTCGTCCAGCGGCAGGTTGGGGTTGCCGAGCAACTGATTGAGCGTCGACTCGCGCTGCTGCTTCGTGAATTGCGCCTGCAGCTTGGCGGTGACCATGGCGGAAGCCGCAGTATCAACATCGGCCTGCGAGCCGGCTTGCGACTTGACGAGCTGCATCTTGCGGTCGAGATCGCGCTGCTTGAGATCGACGTTCTTCTGCGCGAGTTCCGCGAGCGTGGTGAGCGAGTTGAGCGTGGTCTTCAGCTTGTCATAGGAGGAGCGCGCGGCATCGAGCTTGGCCTGCGCCTGCTGCAACACCAGCCGGTAGGGTTGCGGATCGAGCTTGAAGAGCTCGTCGCCCGGATTGACATGCTGCCCTTCGCGGACCGCGACGTGAATCACCTTGCCGGAAATGTCGGGCGTGATCAGGACTTTCTGCGCGCCCACATACGCATTGTCGGTGGAGATGTAGCGGCCGCCGGAAAGATAGATGCCCGTGCCGGTCAGCAGCGCGATGAGCGGCAGCACCACAAGCAGGATCATGCGCAGGCGCTTGCGGCCGACGCGTGCGGGGCCGGTCTTTTCCGCCGGCGCTGCTGTGTCCGGCGCGGGCGCCGTTTTCTTCGCTTCCGGCATCGGCACGATTTTTCGAGGTTGTTCGTTCATGGCGCTTAACCGTTGGCGGCTTGTTGCTGATGTGCGCTGTTCCCGGCGATGGCGCGGCGGAGGTTTTCGCGGACGGTGGCGAACTCGGTGAGCATTCGTTCGACGGACTGCGGGGTGAGCCCCTCGAGGACGGTGTCCATCATCTCCGCGCCCAATGCGTCGAGCCGATCGAGTAACGGCCGCGCAGCCGGCGTCAGGTAGAGGCGGTTGGCGCGGCGGTCGTTCGGGTCCGGCCGCCGCTCGATGAGACCGCTGGCGTCAAGACGGTCGAGCAGCCGCGTCAGCGTGATCGGCTGAAGGTCGAGGATTTCGGCGAGCTCCGACTGCTTCAGTCCCTCCGAGCGATCAAGCCGGACCAATACTGCCCATTGGGCGCGCGTCATGCCGAATTGGCGGGCGCGCTGGTCGGCATAGGTCCGCAGCATCCGGGCTACGTCCATGATTGCAAAGGCAAATTCGCGATTAGGGGGCAAAGGGCCCATGATCGACCTTCCAAGGTTCCTTATAATAAGCTTGCTTATAATAAGGAGAGTAAAGGAATCGTGCCACCTTTGAGCCGCAGGTCAGCCCTGCGTGACGTGCATCGGCGGCTACGGCAAAGTCAGGGCCGGAAGCGGAGGGGAATGAAATGGAAATCGGCTTTATCGGGCTCGGCAATATGGGCGGCCCCATGGCGCGTCGCCTCATTGAGGCCGGCCACAGCCTTGTCGTTTACGACACGCGCAACGATGCCGCCGCGCCGCTGGTCGCGCTGGGGGCGAAGCTTGCCTCATCCGCGCAGGACGTGGCGGACCGGGTCGAGACCGTGATGGCGAGCCTGCCTTCGCTCCAAATTTCGGAAAAGGTCGCGACGGGAGAAGGCGGCGTGATCCACGGCAAACGGATCAAGTGCTTCATCGATCTCTCGACGACAGGTTCGCGCGTCGCGGCGAAGATCGCAGCAGAGCTTGCGAAAAAGAACATCGTGCAGATCGACTCGCCGGTGAGCGGCGGCGTCGGCGGCGCGACCAAGGGAACGCTGGCGGTGATGGTCTCCGGACCGAAGACCGAAGTCGACAAGGTGAAGGACGTGCTCGCAGCGTTCGGCAAGGTCTTCATCATCGGCGAAAAGCCCGGCATGGCGCAAACGATGAAGCTCGCCAACAACTTCCTGTCCGCGACCGCCATGGCTGCGACCGCCGAGGCAGTCGCCATGGGCGTCAAGGCGGGGCTCGATCCGGCGGTGATGATCGACGTCATCAACGCTGGCTCGGGCCGCAACACGGCTTCGGAGCAGAAATTTCCGCAGACGATCCTGCCGCGCACCTTCAATTACGGGTTCGGAACGGCGCTAATGCTCAAGGACGTAAAGCTTTGCTTCGAGGAAGCAAGGAACCTCGATGCACCGCATGCGGTGATGAGAACTGTGCTCGACAATTGGGAAACGACAAATAGCGAATACGGTGGTGACAGTGATTTTACGGCCATCGTGAAGATGGTGGAGACGCGCGCTGGCGTGACGATCGGAGGAAAAAAATAATGAGCGACGACATCCACGAGATTTACGCTGTCTGCTACGCCAGCCATGAGCGCCGCTCTTCGGAGAACTACATTTTCGGCGATCCGCACGACATTCTCACATCGATTTCCTATTACGTCTGGGTAATCACCGGCCCGCACGGCACGTTCGTGGTCGATACCGGCTTTGACGAAACAGCTGCCAGGGAACGCGGCCGCAAGATCATCCATCCTGTCGGCGAGGGCCTGAAGGCGCTCGGCATCGAGCCGGATAAGGTCGGCAACGTGATCGTCACCCACATGCATTGGGACCACGCCGGCAACTACGACCTGTTTCCCAATGCCCGCTATCACGTGCAGGATGTCGAGATGGCCTACTGCACCGGCCGCTGCATGTGCCATCAGATGCTGCGCATCCCGTTCAGCGAAAGCGACGTGCATGCGATGGTGAAAAAGGTGTTTGCCTATCGCGTCGAATTCCACGACGGCACGGAGGAACTCGCCCCCGGCATCACGCTCCACCGTATCGGCGGCCACTCGAAGGGGTTGCAGTGCGTGCGCGTGAAGACGAAACGCGGCTATGTCGTGCTGTCATCCGACTGCATCCACCTCTACTCGCATATCGACGAGGGCCGCGTATTTCCGATCACCTATAGCGTCGGCGACACGCTCGAGGGCTACGCCACGATCAAGAAGCTCGCGACCTCGCGCCGCCACATCGTGCCGGGGCACGATCCGGAGGTGCTGAAGATTTTTCCAGCGGCGAAAGCGGGCATGGAGAACTGGATCTGCCGCGTGGAGCCGAAGATGTAACTTCCGACCCTCGCAACGCGTCATCGCCGGGCTTGCCCCGGCAATCCGTGATACAGTTCAGCAAAGAGACATACGTAGATCGGCTCCTGCAGAGAGGCAGGATGGATGCCCGGGTCAAGCCCGGGCATGACAGCGGATAGGCCGGTGCGAATCAGATCAACCCCAGCTCCGCAAACGCATCCATGTGATGCTCCGCACTGTCCGGCGAGAAGCAGCAGAACACCACGTGCGTGATGCCGCGCGGGCGCGCGGAAACTTCCGACGTGACCGTGCCGACGGCGATACGCGCGGCGCGATCCGCCGGAAAGCGATAGATGCCGGTCGAGATCGCCGGATAGGCGATCGACTTCAGCCCATGCTCGGCGGCGAGATCGAGCGCGGTCCTATAGCAGCCGGCGAGCAATTCGTCTTCGCGCTTGCCGCCGCCGCTCCACACCGGGCCGACGGCGTGAATGATGTGCTTCGCCTTCAATTTGTGGCCCCTCGTAATCTTCGCGCCGCCTGTTTCACAACCGCCGAGCGTGCGGCATTCTGTGAGCAGTTCGCGTCCGGCCGCCCGATGAATTGCACCATCGACGCCGCCGCCGCCCAGCAGCGAGCGATTGGCCGCATTCACGATGGCATCCACCCCAAGGATGGTGATGTCGGCAACGACGATCTCCAGACGTGTCGCGCCAATATCGGCAACAAGCTCGCTCATGTCTTCATTCTATCACGCATGCTCCTTCTCGGCTGCAGCCTCGAGGTCAACGGTCGACCGCACGCCGATGTCCGCATAATGCGCATCGAGAAAATCGCGCGCCGCGTGCCGCCCGCTTTTGTGCAGCATTTCGAAAAAATCATAATCGGTACTGAGCCGGCTTGCGGCATCGAGCGTCTGCGCCGCGCCGCTGAGCGCAATGCGGTGAATGTTGATCCGCCGATATTGCCCCACTCCGGTGCCGCGCGGCAGCTTGCCTTCGTCGATCAGTTTGCCGACGAAGGCGATACCGCGCAGCTCGGACATCAGCGAGGAGTTGAACGTAATCTCGTTGATCCGCGCCAGGATCTCGTCGCGCGTCTTCGGCACCTGCTTGCGCTTGAGCGGGTTGATCTGCACCAGCAGCAGGTTTTCCGTTTGCGTTGCGCCCACCAGCGGGTAAAGCGCCGGATTGCCGACATAGCCGCCGTCCCAATAGAACTCGCCGCCGATCTCGACGGCCTGGAAAAGATGCGGCAAGCAGGCCGAAGCGACGATCATGTCCGCGGTCATTTCTTCCCGCCGGAAGACCTTGAGCTGCCCCGTTTTCACGTTTGTCGCCGATATGAACAGTTGCAGGTCGGCGGCGGCACGCACCTTTTCGAAATCGACAAAGCGCGCGATCAAATCCTTCAGCGGGTTGATATTGAGCGGATTGAAATCATACGGCGACAGATAGCGCGTCAGAGCCTGCATCCACAGGCCGACGGGGGTGTCCTCGATCGGCCAGAACGAAAACAGGCGATCGACTGCGCGGCGCTGCACCTCGGGCAGGTTGCCGCCGAGACTTGCGGCCCGCCAGAAATCGGCGAGCCGCTTGCGCGCCTCATCGGGTCCGCCGCGGGCAAGGCCATCGGCCAGCATGATGGCGTTCACCGCGCCGGCCGAGGCGCCGGAAATCCCTTCGACCGAGAGCCGCCCGTCCTCGAGCAACTCATCGAGCACGCCCCAGGTAAAGGCGCCGAGCGCTCCACCGCCTTGCAGCGCCAGATTGATGCGCTTCGGCCCACTGGGATCAGGCGCTTTATTGCCGCGGAAGACGCGAGGGAGAATGTTCATCAGGATTCCGGTAGAGAAGCCTTACTGCGCAACCCAGCCGCCATCGATGGAATAGGCGGAGCCGGTGATCGTTGCCGCTGCGTCGCTGGCGAGAAACACGGCGAGCGCACCGATGCTCTCCGGCGTCGTGAACTTGTGCATCGGCTGTTTCTCCGAGACGAGCTTGATCTCTTCTTCCTTGACGCTGCCGCCCGATGCTTTCGCCCGATCCTCGATCTGCTTTTTCACCAGCGGTGTGAGCACCCATCCCGGACAAATCGCGTTGCACGTGATCCCGTCGTTCGCGGTTTCAATGGCCACGACTTTCGTCAGCCCGACAAGACCGTGCTTGGCCGCAACGTACGCAACCTTCTCGCCGCTCGCGACGAGACCGTGCGCCGACGCCGTATTGATGATGCGGCCCCATTGTCGCCGCTTCATGCCCGGCAATGCTGCGCGGATGGTGTGAAATGACGATGACAGATTGATGGCGATGATCGCGTTCCATTTCTCGATGGGGAAATTCTCGATCTTGTCGACGTGCTGAATTCCGGCGTTGTTGACCAGCACGTCGAGCGAACCGAAAGCCTTCTCTGTTGTGCGCACGGCCTCTGCGATCTCCTCCGGCTTGCTCATGTCGGCCGCCGAATAGAGCGCCTTCACGCCGAAATCCTCCTCGATTCCGGCGCGCTCCTTTTCGATCGCCGCCTTGTCGCCAAATCCGTTGATCATCACGTTGGCGCCGTTCTGCGCGAGCGCGCGGGCGATGGCGAGTCCGATGCCCGAAGTCGAGCCGGTAACGAGCGCAGATTTGCCCTTCAACATCGCTGGTCCTCATCAGGCTGAAGTGGCCGGAACGGCCGAAATTGCGGGGTCGGGCGGAAGATTAGAGCCTACGCTTATATTGCTGCGCTGCAACATCGTTCAATAGCAAGCGGCTCACCTTTTCGCGATTGCCGAAGGCAGGCGTAACGATTGGCGTACTTGCAAGGGATGACCCCGAACAATGGGATAGCGGGCCTTCCAAGTTCCCGCGCGGACTGAAGCCACGCCGATGCGCGGCTGCACAAAATCGGATATGGACGGCTGGAAACGCAAGGCGCGTGTGCATGTCCAGTCCATCGTTCCGCGGGTCCTCCTCCCATTGGCTCCCGCCCGATCCGTTCCAGCGCGCCGTGCATCTCCATCAGCACGGTGACCTCGCGGAAGCCCGGCGCCTCTACAAACTGACGCTGCGTCGCCATCCCGATCATTTCGACGCGTTGCATCTGCTCGGCGTCCTGGAAGCGCAGCGGGGTGAACCGGAGCGTGGAGAGCAGCTCATCCGGAAAGCGATCCGGATCAATCCGCGCTCCGCAGAAGCTTACTCGAACCTGGGCAACATTCTCCGCGACCGCAAAAAATTCAGCGATGCCCTCGAGAATTACGAGCGGGCGCTGAGCATTCGGCCCGACTACGTCAATGCCCTGAACAATCATGGCACAGTCCTTATTGCCATGCATCGCTTCGAGGAAGCTCTCGCAAGCTTCGACAGGGCATTCACCATCAATCCGCAATTCACGGCCGCGCTCTACAACCGCGGCGTTGCGCTGGCGCATCTGAGGCGCTTCGAGGACGCGCTGAGTGTCTTTGACAGGGTTGTTTTGCTTCAGCCTGACTCCGTTGAAGCACGTGCCGACCGCGCAGCGGTATTGATGGAGCTCGGCCGCGCCTCCGAAGCGCTCGCCGCTTACGCCGAAATTGCGCAAACGGGCGCCGCCTCGACGCTCGCGCGATACAACATGGGCGTCGCGCTGCTCAAGCTTGGCCGACCACTCGAGGCGCTGGAGAGCTTCGAGCGCGTGCTCCAAAGCGAACCTCGGCACGCAGGCGCGCTGACGAATTTGGGAAATGCTTTGCTGGAGATCGGCCGCAACGAGGACGCCGTCGTTCGCCTGCAATCGGCCGTCGCACTTGAGCCGGGCGATACGGGCGCCCTCAACAGCCTTGGCGTGGCTTTGATGCGGCTGGCCCGCCAGGACGAAGCGCTGGCGTGCTTCGATCAGGTGCTCGCACGCAAGCCGGCCGACGCCGACGCCCTGACGAACCGCGGCGCGGCGCTCCAGCGGCTTGGCAAGCACGCCGAGGCGGCGCTCGCTTACGCGCGCGTGATGCGCGAGCACCCGGCCTACAAATACGCGCGCGGGCGCCTCATCAGCGCCAAGATGTATGCCTGCGACTGGTCCAACCTGAACGAGTTGATCGAGCAGTTGCGCGCAGACGTGAGAGACAACAAATTCGCCGCCAATCCTTTTACCCTGTTGGCCTGCTCGCCGGATGAAAGTGAACAATTGCGCGGGGCCCGCCTGTTCACGGCAGACACATACCCAGCCGCGCCGAAGCCCCTGCTGCGTCCCCTCGCCTCCCCGCACGAGAAAATCCGGGTAGCCTATGTATCCGGCGAATTCCGCGCCCACGCGACCTCGTACCTGATCGCAGGATTGCTGGAAGCGCATGACAGGAATCGATTCGAGATTTTTGGCATCTCCACCGGGAGCAATGACAATAGCGACATACGGCGACGCCTGGAGAGCGCGTTCGACACGTTCGTCGACGGCTCAGGCCACACGGATCGCGCGCTTGCCGAGATGCTCGACCGCTGGGAGATCGACATCGCCGCAAATCTGAATGGATACTTTGGCGTAGAACGCACCGGCCTTTTCGCGTTTCGCCCCTGCCCCATTCAGGTGAACTATCTCGGATTTCCCGGCACGATGGGGGCCGACTACATCGACTACATCATCGCCGATGAGACCGTAATTCCGAACGACCGTCGCGATCTTTATTCCGAAAAGGTCGTCTACCTTCCCGATTCATATCAGGTAAACGATTCGAAGCGCGCGATTTCAGACGCAACACCCCCGCGCGCGGAAGCCGGACTGCCAAACGATGCGTTCGTATTTTGCTGCTTCAACAGCAATCACAAGATTCTTCCCGCCATGTTCGATGTGTGGTGCCGGATCCTTCGCGAAACCGGCAACAGCGTGCTGTGGCTCATCGAGGGCGATCCTGCCGCCGCGGCCAGTCTCAGACGCGAGGCTGCCGCGCGGCAGATCGCGCCCGACCGGCTCGTCTTCGCGCCGCGCGCCAAGCTCGCGGACCATCTCGCCCGGCACCGGCTCGCGGATTTGTTTCTGGACACGTTGCCCCACAACGCACACACGACGGCCAGCGACGCACTATGGGCGGGTCTTCCGGTCCTGACGTGCCGCGGCAGCACGTTTGCCGGCCGCGTCGCGGCCAGCCTTTTGCGCGCAATCGGAATGGAAGAGCTCGTTACCGAAACCCTCGACGCGTACGAGGCTCTTGCGATTGCGCTTGCCCGCGACCCGGCGCTGCTCGGGAGAATGAAGCGTCAGCTGTCCGAAAACCGGCAGAGACTGCCTCTGTTCGATACGCGCCGGTACGCGCGCCACCTTGAATGCGCGTATGCCAATATGTGGGAAATCCATTGCCGGGGCGAGAAGCCGCAATCGTTTGCGGTCTCGCCCGCGGCATGGAGCGAGCACTCGGGCTGAAGCTCGGTCAAGCACCCGCGACATCCAGGAGTTGATCGAATAGCCCGGCACCCTCCCTTGCTACTTCTGCCGCAAGCCGGCTGCGAGATCGTCGTACGATCCAGGGAAGTACATGACGTTGGTCCAGGCCCGCTTGCTCATGGCCTTCGCAAGCCCAAGAACCTGCGCGCCCTTGCCCCCGAACAGCACGATTCGCCGATTGAAATCGTCGAGCGGCAACGGCGGATTCGTCAGCTTGCCCGACATCATCTGCTTGAGCGTGCCATTGAGGGATTCGGCGGTGAGATTGCGGGCGCCCGGCAGGCTTTCCCTTGCGAAGTCCTCCGCAGGCCGCGCATCGATGAACACGGCGGTCCGGTCGACATTGATGATGCGGGCGATGCCGGCCAATTCGATGACAGTCGGTCCGCCGAGCGCACGCCACACCGGCAGGCCGAGCTGATAGCGCCGCACGTTGGTGAAACCGGCCGCCACCAATCGCTCGCCCAGCCGGCGGCTTGCCTGGCAATAGGGGCCGTTGCAGTAGAGCACGAGCGCGGCGGCCTTGTTTCCCTTGGCGAGCCGTTGCACGGCCGCGATCTGATCGCCGGACGCGCCATCGAGGACGTGCGCCCCGGGGATGTGACCGGCGTCGAACTGCTCACGCGGCCGCGCGTCGATGACGATGGCGCTTCCATCTGCAAGGATGTGCCGCAGTTGGTCGGTGCTGACCTCGCCGGTCTTCTGGCCGACGTCCATCAGCGTCGCCTGCTGGATACTGCCCGCCTGGGCAGAGACGGGCCCCGCATGGGCAAGCGACCAGACAAGTGCCGCAGCGACGAAGTCGGTAAAATGCGCGATCCTCATTGCATCCTCCTTTTGTCAAAGCCGCTGCCGTCGTCGCTTGTGAGCACGACGCAAAGACAGCGGCAGGATGCGGTCGATATGATCGACAGGCCCGGCGCGCGTCCAACATGATCGCGTGAGGGCTGCCCGCGGAATTTCCGCGCGCAAGGTACGGAGCTAGGCGGTGCGGACCCAGAGCGGCTGTGCGAGAGGACCGAGCGCGTCGAGCAGGCCGGTGAGCGATGACCGGACGGCTCCGGTGAGGCCCGCCTCGTTCTTGAACGGGCCGCGCTGCCTCGACGAGGCGAGAAAGAGCGTCCGCTTGATCGCCGGCATGGTGATGGGCCGCGCATCGACCTTTCCGGCGCGCACTTCGTCCAGCGCCGCGAAGTACGGCAGGATGGCAGACGTGGCGCCGCGCATCACGAGGCTTTTCATCGCCGAGACCGACCGCATCTCGTAGGCCACCTTCAATTCAAGTCCAAGGTCCCTTGCCGTACGGGCGACGACGGTGCGAACGGAATCGCCTTCCTCGGGCATGGCGATGCTTTCTTCCAGCGCCTCGACGAACGGGATCGGCTTTCCGTTGCCGGCGCGCGGCGGCGTGACCAGCACCAGATCGTCTTGCAGCAGCGCCGTGCGCGAGAATTGCGGCTGATCGGGAACGTCGTAACAAAGGATGAAGTCGACTTCACCGCGTGCAAGCGTCTCGATTAGCACGTGGCTCATCGCTTCCACGATGCTCAGGAACACGTTGGGAAGTTGCTGGCGCACAGTCATCGCGATCTCGGTGCCGCAGACCAGCATCAGGGCGGGTGTGATCCCGAAGCGAATTGTCTCGCTATCTTCCCGCTCGCAGGCCCGCACGTCCTTTCGGGCTTGTTCGACCTCGTTCAGGATGGCGAGTCCGCGGGCGTGCAGGAGACTGCCGGCCTTCGTCGGCTCCACGCCACGGGAATGCCGCACGAGCAGAGCGACACCCAGGTCCTCTTCGAGTTGGCGGATCTGCATGCCAAGCGCAGTCTGCGCGACGTGCAGCTGCTCTGCAGCGCGCGTCATATTGCCGGCCTCGACGACGCCGACGAAATATTTGAGCTGACGCAAGTTCATGGTCGGTATCTGCCACGGCCAATCCGTCCGCGGAACCTTGCCCGCAATCGGGTCTCTATCGCAAGCGATCGATCACGCGAGAGCGCGGAATCTCCATCGCTTCGGCCTGCCGCCATGCGCGCGCTCAGCGTCTAGGAGGTTCGGACGGCGTTCCGCAAAGGCCTCGAAACGCAAAAGAAATTCTGCCGCTGGCGGGTGCTGAAAGCTGGTCTGTCAATGGGACTGGCGGAGGAGATGAACTGGCGGCGAACATTCTCCGCGTAGCTTACCGTAGTCCAGCGCAACCCAGCGATTAGGAGCGTATCGGCGGTGGGAGAGGGATTGGCGTCCAACATTCTTCACGTTGCCAGCTCATTTCTCACAAACGCAGGCCACCATCGATCTCGATCGTTCGGCCATTACAATAGTCGTTCTGCAGGATGAAGAGCACCGTCCGCCCGATCTCTTCCGGTCGACCCAGCCGCCGTAACGGCACCGTGGATATGATTCTCTCGCGCATCTTGGGTTTGATGTTGGCCACCATTCTGGTGTCACAAAATCCTGGAGCGATGCCGGCGACGCGGATGCCGTAACGGGAGAGTTCCTTGGCCCAGGTCACCGTCATGGCGGCGACGGCGGCCTTCGCCGCTGAATAGTTGGTTTGCCCGATATTGCCGGCTCGCGAGATGCTGGAAATGTTGATGATCACCCCGCCGCGGCCGCCGTCGATCATGCGGACAGCGGCCTCGCGTCCGCACAGAAACACGCCTACCAAATCGACGGCGATCACTTTGTGGAAGGCTTCCACGGACATTTTTCTATGAACCTTCCCGTCCTGCACATTCACCAGCAGGGCATCGCTGTTGGTGCCGGCATTGTTAACCAGGCCGTCGACGCTTCCGAAGTCTTTGTGAACATGCTCGAAGAGGGCTTCCACGGCGGACTCATTCGTCACATCGGCCGCGTAATCCTTGACCTCGCCTCCGCCACCCGAGCACAGCCGCGCTGTCTCCTGCAGGTTGACGCGATCGATATCAACGAGAGCTACTCGGGCGCCGTGACGCGCCATGATTTCGGCTGTCTTCCGCCCAAGCCCTTGCGCAGCGCCCGTAACCACGATCACCTTGCCTTGCAGCTCCATGTGAAACCTCTACCGCATCTCTGCTTTTCCGACGGCCACGTTGCACCCCATTGCTCCATTCTGTGGAAAGCGGCCAGCTTTCCTCATCTCATGAAGACATAGCGGCCTGGCGCATCCTCGAGCGGAGCGAACCCTCTTGTCTCGTCGCCGAGCTGGGGCGGCGCGGCCGGCTCGCCGGATCGCGCGAGAAGCCACCTACTCCATGCCGGCCACCAAGAGCCCTCGTGCTGCTGGTGTTCGGAGAGCCAGGTGTCGGGATCGACATAGGACTTGCCGTCTCCGTGCGTAGCGATGCGGAAATGACGATGCGGATGGCCCGGTTCGGACAGAATTCCCGCATTGTGTCCGCCATTCGTCAGGACAAAAGTGACCTCGGCATCGGTTAAAAGGCAAAATTTGAAGACCGAGCGCCATGGCGCGACGTGGTCGCGCTCGGTGGCGACCGCGAAGATCGGCAAGCGTATGTCGGGAAGCGCTACCGGCCGGCCGTCGACTTCGAAACGACCTTCGGCAAGCCGGTTCTCGAGGAACAACGAGCGTAAATATTCCGAATGCATGCGATAAGGCATTCGCGTTGAGTCGGCATTCCAAGACATGATGTCGATCGGGGTCGATCGCTCGCCCATGAGATATTCGTGGATGCTGCGTGACCAGATCAGATCGTTCGATCTCAGCAATTGGAATGCGCCTGCCATCTGCCGCGCATCGAGATAGCCCGTCTCCCACATCATATCCTCGAGAAACGTGACTTGGCTTTCGTCGATGAAGAGCATCAGCTCGCCGGCTTCGGTGAAGTCCGTCTGGGCAGCGAAGAAGCTCAGACTCGCCAGCCGATCATCGCCGTCTCGCGCCATAGCCGCGGCGGCGGTCGCGAGGAGCGTGCCCCCAATGCAGTAACCGACGGCATGCACCTTGCGGGCGCCGGTAATCGACATCGCCGCTTCGATGGCCGGCAGGACGCCGGCTGTGCGATACTCATCGAAGCCGAGGTCGCGATCCTCAGGTCCCGGATTTTTCCAGGAAATCATGAACACGGTGAAGCCCTGCGTCAGGAGAAATCTCACCAGCGAGTTTCTCGGCGAAAGATCCAGGATGTAATACTTCATGATCCAGGCCGGGACGATCACAACCGGTTCGGGACGAACGTGATCCGTGAGCGGCGCGTATTGAATGATTTCCGCCAAATGCGTGCGATGGACGACCTTGCCTGCCGTCACCGCGACCGTCTCGCCAACCTTGAAATTTGTCGATTCCGGCCGCGCGCCGGATCGTGCACGAACGGAGTCCGCGATCCAATTAGACAGACCTTGCAAAAGGTTCATGCCGCATTCCGCTCGCGTGCGCTCGAGGACTCGTGGATTCGTCAAAATGAAGTTCGACGGAGCGACCGTGTCGAGGAGCTGACGCACGATGAATGTCGTTACATTCTCGTGATGCTTGCTGACGCCGCGCACCCTCGTGGTCGCTGCCCGCCACCACCGCTCGATCGACAGGAAATTGTGGGCGTACAGATTGAAAGGCGGGGTTTGCCAAAGCGGCTCGCGAAAACGGGGATCGTGCGGCGATGCCAATTCGCATGGATCCTGTTTCGCGCCGGATGCAGACCATCCCGCAAAGGCGAGATTGCCCATAATCCCTTCGATGGCCTGACGACCGAGATCGAGCTGCTTGCCGGGCGCGAACGCCAAATGGATCGCCCAGTCCGCGAAAGCCAAGGCGACCGCGGGCGGCGACAGACCGGCAGTAACACGGGCAACGGCCGCGTGGGACAAACGATCGCAGGTTTCGAACGGAACTTCAGGAAAGATTTCTCGAGCGGTATTGGCCTCGGTCGCGGCGTCTCGCGCAACATTCTGAGCGCGCAAATAAAGGGGAGTTAGCAGCGACATCACAAAACGTAGTTGGCATCCTTGACGCCGCACCGGCGAGGAACCCGTCCCAATCAGGGCCGCGGAAGCATTTCAACTTGCAGCACACGCCCGTGCCGACGCTACATAAGCAACAACACTCCCACCTACTTGTTCCCGAGCGGCCTGTTCGTGCTGGAAGTGCACGGGATCGAGTTCGATCTGTACACAAGGGCTTTCGAATCGAAGGGATGCTGCGGATGTAGCATCGCGTGCAGCTGGCGGAGAGGGAGGCGACTGGCATCCAACGTTCTCCGCATGTTGCTGCGCAACCGATTGCAGTGAACCTCATGCACAGGATGCGCCTTTAGCCTCTGCACCGAGAGCATGAACGGTGATCCAGTCTCATCATACTGGTACCGCCTCGATTATGCTGAATGGCGACTTGGTCGGTGCAACGCGTTCCAGCCGGAAGCCGGATTTGGCCAGCAGCTGGCGGTATTCCCCTTCCGTGCGTTCGGTGCCACCGGTCATCACCATCATGTTGAGGTCGATGAGCGGCCCCACATGCGGCTCATTGCCATTGGGCAGAACAATTTCGACAACGGCCAAGCGTCCAGCGGGAACTATCGCCATCCGGACGCTGGATAGGATTTGGATCGCGTGCTCATCTTTCCAGTCGTGCAGGATGAATTTCAGCAGATAGAGGTCTCCGCCTGCCGGCACCTCTTTGAAGAAATCCCCTGCGACCGGGCGAACGCGCCCGTTTGAACCGCAGGCAACTGCGCCGGCTTTCTCCGCCTCCGCGATGACCGTTGGAACGTCGAACAGAATGCCACTCGCGCTGGGATGGCGGTCGAGCACCTCCTTCAAGAACGCGCCGTGACCGCCGCCGACGTCGATGACCATTTTGAACGGCGCGAACTCATAGCTGCCGAGAATGCCGCCATGCGCAATCGTGGTGAAATTGCTCATCGCTTCGGCAAACAGAGCTTCGGTTTCCGGATGCTCGCCGTAGTAGCGCCAGATCGGCATTCCATAAATGCGCTCGAACGCCGTTCCATCTTGACGCAAACACGTCTCGATCTGGCCCCAGGCTTCGTAGTGATCGTGGCCCAACTCGGCCTCGGCGAGTCCACGCATGCTGCCCGGCTTGCCGCTGCGCAGCGTTTCCGACAAGGGCGACTGCGCAAAGCGGCCGTCTTCGCGTTCCAGGAAAAAGCCGTGCGACGTCAGTGCGCGCATCAGTCGGCGCAACGCCGTCGGATTGGTACAGGTCTTCACGGCAAGGTCCGGCAGGCCTAGTTCGCCGTCGCCGACCGCGTCAGCGAGCTTGAGCCGCGCCGCAAGGTAGACGCTTCGCGAGAGCCAGTAACCAGCAATGATATGCATGACCGCGGTTTGCGGCGGGACCTGGTGCTGCATCGCTGCCTCCCAATCTGCTGGGAACCGGACCGTCTGCTTGCGCGGACGATCGGTCTCCAGCATTGGGGCAATTGCGCGCGCGGCGCCTCATACGAACATATGAGATGGATCGGCCAGAAGAACGCTTCGTCCAATTCTTTGTTGCCTCTGAAACGAACATCGCCGGGACCCTCCCGGCCGCATTCTTTGCGCCTACGAAGCGGCGTTTTTGGTGTAGTCTTTTGCAGACCTTGGACCTGGATGTCATGTGGGTGGCCGACGATCTCGACCGGCTCATTGCAAAACTCTATGACGCCGCCGTCGAACCTGAGCGGTGGCCGCGGGCGCTGGAATCCTGCTCGGACTATCTCCAGGGCGCCGGAACGAAAATCATGTTCCAGGACCGCAAGACCGGACGCGGCCAAAGTCTGTCGGTCCGCATGCATCCGGAAGCCGACCGCCTCTATGCGGAGCATTATTACAAGACCAATCTGTTCCTCAGTGCCATCGCCCGCGTTCCCGCGGGCGCCCTGATCCCCGGTTGGGAATTGGTCCCGCGCGAGATCTATTTGCGGTCCGAGTACTACAACGACTTCTTGACCCCCGGCGACATGTGCTGTCCGATCGGCGTGGTGCTGGCAAAGCAGCAGGATGTCTGGGCGGTGATGACCTGCGGACGTTCGGCAAAAGCCGGCGATTTCAGTGACGAGCATCTCGACAGGTTGCGCTTGTTAGCGCCGCATCTCGCGCGGGCGGCGGACGTGACGCTGCGCATGTCGCGGGCGCAGCTTGAACGCAATTGCACCGTGGAGGTGCTCAACACCATCGAGCAGGCCGTTCTCATCGTTGCCGGCAACGGCGAGATCGTGTTCGCCAATCGTACGGCTGAACGCGTCCTTTCTGCCGGCGAGGGTCTTTACGGTTGCCGGGGAAAGCTTGCTGCCCGCGACGGAGCGGAGGCGGCGCGATTGTTCGGCCTGATCGCCTCAGCCGCGAGCCGAAGCGGAGCCTCAGGCGGCGTGATGGCTGTGACCAGACCGCCGCCGCAACGGCCGCTGAGCGTGCATGTCGCACCGCTCGCCGTCGAGCGCGGTTGGGTGACGTTCCATGGACCGGGGGCAATTGTCTTCATTGCCGACCCTGACGGCGCCACGACCAGCCGTCAGGAGCAGTTGCGTGCGCTTTTCGGGCTGACGCCGATGGAGGCGGCAGTGGCGTTGCGCATCGCAGAGGGTGCAGGCCTCAAAGCCGCTGCCGATCATCTCGGCATCGCGGTGACGACCGCGCGGACGCATCTCCAGCACGTGTTCGAGAAAACCGATACACGGCGGCAGTCAGAGCTTGTCCGGCTGATCACTGGCAGCGCTACGGGATAAATGCTGGCTGCGGTCGCTTGAGACGAACGGGGCCGGGCTCGTCGCGAGCCGCCTCGATCCATCCGCTCGAAAGATCCTGGAGAATGTTGGTTTCCAGTTCCCTCTCGCTTGGACTGGCGGAGGGAGAAATCCTCTGTGCCAACTCGCTCTTCGTAATCGCGCGCAACGTGGCGCAGCCACGATAAGAACTGACAATCGATCTGCAGACCTCCTCCTGCTGTCAAACGTCGCCTTCAACGGTCGGCAGACTCATCGATGATGCTCTGGAGTACTTCCACGACCCT
>DASSRW010000060.1:0-23576 GCA_035701545.1 Pseudolabrys sp. | reverse complement strand
GCGCGGCATCACTTCCTCCGCCATCAACTGCATCGACCGCCTGGCAAGCTGCGGATCGACCCAGTCCATGCCGGCATAGACGAGTTCGCCGAAATCGCCCGTCTCCTCGCGCAGCGCCAGAATCTGGTCGACCACGCTGTTGACGCTGCCCTGGATGACGCAGTGGTCCATCACCCAGTCGTGCGTCATTTCCTCGTCCGGCTGTTCCTTGTAGCTCTTGAACACGTAAAGCCGGTTGCCGCGCTTCATCTTGGCGCGCATCTGCTCATAGTAGAAGCGATAGGGGCTGTTTGCGTCCTCGCGGCCGTAGCGCAGCGCCGTCTTGTCGTCGTCGGCGACGAAAATGGCGCGCGCCACGCGCCAATCCTCGACCTGCGGCGTCTGCCCGACCTCCGCCTTGCCTTTGCAGTAGTTGCTCCAGTGCGACTTCAAATGCTTCGCCAGAAGGAAGTTCGCCGACAGCGGATGGAAATCGCGCTTTCCCATCTGCACGACGCCGGGCGAGAACGGCGCGACCACGGTGCCGACGATTTCCGGCCGCGGCTTCTGGAACGGTTTCGCCATGATGCCGACGCCGAGCTCGTAGGCCGGCACGCGGCTGATGGCGACCTTGAAGCGGTTGTCGGGAAAATCGATGTTGTAGGGCGGGTCGCGTTCCCAGATCGCCAGGATCACGTCGATCGCCTCGGCGAAGATCTTGTTGCGATCCTCGTCCAGCAGACCAAGCGCTTCCGCGTCCGAGGTGAGCGCGCCGGCGCTGATGCCGAGAATGAACCGCCCTTGCGCGAGATGATCGAACATCGCCGACTGCACCGCGATCAGCACCGGATGCATGTGCGAGAGATTGGTCGTGCCGGTCGCGAGCTTGATGGTCTTTGTGTCGTGGATCAGCGTCGCCTGGAACATCATGCTGTTGGTGATGTTCTCGCAGGCGTCGGTCAGGTGCTCGCCGACGAAGGCGTCGTGGAAGCCGAGCCTGTCTGCAAGAATGATCGCCTCGCGGTCCTCGCGCAGCGTCTGCGACCAATCCCGGCCGATGGGATGAACCGGCATCGTGAAGTAGCCCAACCGCATTCCGTTCTCCGTCGAATTACACTTTTGTTGGGCGGCAACCTAACCGAGGCGGCCGCCCAATGCAGCAACTCTTCCGGCTGCAATTGTCGCGCGGCGCCAAGCTGAGTCTTTGTTTTTGCATTTGAATTTCACGATGCTAAAGCAGGGTGGCTGCGCCGGCCGCGATCTCCTATACCGGGCGAGGCTGCCGGTTTCCGGGCGGGTCCCCGCTCTTTTCCCCAGCTTGCGGCGAAGGTGCCTTTTGCAAAGGCGCCGGCACCCACTACTTTGCCGGCGCGCCCGCCCGGAGGCCATGAGGACAATAATGCTGCGCTGGTTTCACGCCTTGATGCCGAAGGAGGACCGCTTCTTCGATCTGTTCGCGCGGCATTCGGATGCGGTGCTCGCCGGCGCCAAGGCGCTGCGGGCGATGCTGGAAGGCGGCGCCGCGGTGAAGGCGAACTGCCAGACGGTGATGGACCGTGAACATGACGCGGACGATGTCACGCGCGAGGTCCTGATCGCCGTCCGCCGCACGTTCATCACGCCGTTCGACCGCGGCAACATCCGCGATCTCATCACGTCGATGGACGATTCGATCGACCAGATGCAGAAGACGGCCAAGGCCATCATCCTGTTCGACGTCGAGCAATTTACCCCGCAGATGCGCGACATGGCGGACGCGATCGTCAAGTGCGCAGAGCTCGTGAAGGAGGCGATCCCGCTGCTGAGGTCGCTCAGTTCGGAAGCGGTCCACATCAGCTCGCTCACCGAGCGCATCTCGCAGCTCGAGGGGCGCACTGACGAGATGCACGACAACGGCCTGCACGCGCTCTACGTGGAGCACGTCAACGCAAACCCGATGGCCTTTTTTGTCGGCAACGAGATCTACGATCATCTGGAAAAGGTGGTCGACCGGTTTGACGACGTCGCCAACGTCATGCATGGCATCGTCATCGAGCATGTTTAGCATTTCCGGTCATTCGGGGATGGCGCGACCCGCCTCCGCTCGCTCTGCGAGCTATGGCGGGCTTTCAGTCCGCCGTAGCGGCTCAAGCCGCGAAGGTGGAAGCGCCAGAGCCGGAATCCAGATGCAAGCACTGAAGTTGCCTCTGGATTCCGGGTTCGCACGCGTGCGCCCCGGAATGACTTCATAAATCGGGGAGCTCACGACGATGGACGCCGCCGCGCTTCCCTGGCCGCTTCTTTACGGCCTGATCGCAGTGGCGCTTGCTTTCGACTTCCTCAACGGCATGAACGATGCCGCCAATTCCATCGCGACCATCGTGTCCACGCGCGTGCTGCGGCCGCAGTATGCCGTCGCCTGGGCGGCATTTTTCAATTTCATCGCTTTTCTCGTGTTCGGGCTCAACGTCGCTGAAACGATCGGCCGCGGCATCGTCGACGTCAACGTGATCGATGCCCGCGTCATCTTCGGCGCTCTGGCGGGCGCGATCGCGTGGCAGATCATTACGCAGCGGCTCGGAATCCCGTCATCGAGCTCGCACGCGCTGATCGGCGGGCTTGTCGGCGGCGGCATCGCCAAGGCCGGCGTGAGCGTGGTGGTGTGGACTGGCGTTGGAAAGACCGCGGCCGCGATCTTCCTCTCGCCCGGGTTCGGCTGCCTGCTGGCGCTCTTCCTGATGCTGCTCGTGTCCTGGGCGTTCCTGCGCTATACGCCCTATGGCGCCGACAACATCTTCCGCCGCGTGCAGTTCATTTCGGCCTCCGCCTATGCGCTCGGACACGGCGGAAACGACGCGCAGAAGACGATGGGCATCATCGCCGTTCTGCTGTTTTCGCAGGGCGATCTCGGACAAAAATTCTATGTGCCGCTGTGGGTGGTGCTCGCCTGCCAGTTTGCGATGGCCGCCGGCACGCTCGGCGGCGGCTGGCGCATCGTGCGCACGATGGGCACGCGCATCACGCGGCTCACTCCGATGCAGGGCGTGTGCGCGGAAACGGCCGGGTCCGTGATGCTTTTCGCAGCGACGCACCTCGGGATTCCGGTGTCGACCACGCACACGATCACCGGGTCGATCATCGGCGTGGGGGCTGCGAAAAAAGTATCGGCGGTGCGCTGGAGCGTTGCCCGCGAGATCGTGATCGCCTGGGTGGTGACCATTCCCGCCGCGGCTGTCCTCGCGGCGTTTTTTTACTGGGCGGTCGGATTGTTCGTCTAGCGCTGGCTCACGCCCAGGCCGATCCCGGCAGCTGGACCAAGTTTGCTTTAGATTGAATCACCCGGAGCACTCTTCACCTCTCCTGTGGGGAGAGGGAGCCCGCCCTCACACGCGGCGCTTCAATATCAAACAAGCGCGCTTTAGACCGCGACCTTCAACAGGAAGCTCTCCACTTCGCGGCGCAACTCGGCGGCCGCCGATTCGACGGACTCCGATGCCGCCAGCACGGATTCTGCCGACTCTCGCGTTTCGGTCGCCGCGCCGGCGACGCCTCCGAGCGCCGTTACCACCAGCTTGGCCCCGCCGGCCGCGCTGCCGACGCTTTGCGAAATTTCGCCGGTCGCCATGCTTTGCTGCTCGACCGCAGCCGATACGGAGGTGGTGCATTCGTCGATTTCCCGCATGCGCGCCGCGATGCGGCCGATCGCTTCCACCGCCGTCGCCGTCGAGTGCTGCACCGAGGTTATCTGGCGGGAAATGTCTTCCGTCGCTTTCGCGGTCTGGACGGCGAGCGATTTCACCTCCGAGGCAACGACCGCGAAACCCTTGCCGGCATCGCCCGCCCGCGCCGCCTCGATGGTGGCGTTGAGCGCCAGCAGGTTCGTCTGGCCGGCGATTGCGCGGATGAGCTTGATGACCTCGCCGATCTTTTGCGCCGCCTGCGAGAGGGCGCCGATCCGCTCATTGGTTCCGCGCGCCTCCGACACCGCCGTGCGCACGATGTCGGTCGTCATGCTGAGTTGCCGGCCGATTTCGACGATCGACCCCGACAGCTCCTCGGCCGCCGTCGCGGCGGTATCGACGTTGGCCGCCGCTTCGTTCGAGGTCTGCACCGCGCTGTCGGCGCGCTGCGTGGTCTGGCCGGAGTTCGAAAGCAGCGTCGTCGCGGTTGAGCGCATCGTCTGGGCGCTCTCCGCAACGATGCGTAGATGGCCTTCGGCACCGCGCCGGAACGACGCGATCGCCTCCTCGACCTGTTCGCGCAGCCGCTGCTGCTCCTGCATTGAGGCGCGGTCCTGCTCGGCCTGCTTGCGCGCGTCGATGTCTTCGTGGGTCGCAACCCAGCCGCCGCCCGGCATCGGCCGGTTGATGACGCAGATGGCGTGACCATCCGCCGACTTGACCTCGGTGCTGGTGACCTGGCCGCTCGCCATCTTTGCGATGAGCTGCTGCCGGTATCCCGCCGGGTCGCCTGCAAAGGTGCCCTTCGCGATCCGGTATTCGAGCAGTTGCATGAGCGTGCAGCCCGGCTTCACGACCTCGGGCGACAAGTCGTACATCCGCAAATATGGCTTGTTGCATATCAGCAGCCGTTCGGCCCCGTCGAACATGCAAAGGCCTTGCGACATGTTGTCGAGCGCCGAGCGCATGCGAACATTGTTGGCGCGCATCAGGCGCGCCAGCAGCGCTTCCGCTGCGATCATCGCCGCGACGGCGGCCAGCCCGGCCCAGAAAATCCATGTGCCGGTGCCGCGGGCCGGGGCAAGGAGGGGAAACAGCAGAAGGCAGCCGCAAAACGCAATGACGCCGGCCAGCGCGACCAGCCGCCATCCGCGCCACAGGACGTGCGAAGAAGCTCCGTCACTCATTAGCAGTGTCCGCAACCCCAGCGCCCGCGAGCGCCGCGGAAATCGAAAGAATGGTATTCCGCTCCCCTTTTTTTGCAGTTAATTCCGGTGAAATGAAAAGCTAACAATGTGTTAATGGGATCGGTGAGTTGCGCTCGCGGGAGCAGAGGACGTCGCGAGACTTTGTCCCGCCTGAGCTCAGTGAGTCTGAAATTCGGAACCGTGCATGGAACGCTTTGGTAGCGCGCAGAAGGGTGGCTGGAACGGGCGCTTGGAGGACGACGCCCTGCTGCGCGGCGCGGGCCGTTTTGGCGATGACGTGAAGGCGGATGGCGCGCTCGCCGTCTGCTTTGTGCGGTCGCCACACGCGCTCGCGCGCATCGCTGGTATCGACGCAAGCAGGGCCAAAGCCGTGCCCGGTGTTGCCGGCGTGTTCACCGGCGCCGATCTCGCCGCCGCGCACTACCATTCGGTCTCGCACCCGCATCCCATTCCGGACCGCAACGGCAAGATCATCGAAGGGCCGTTCCGGCCGGCACTTGCGCATGAGCGCGTGAACTATGTCGGCGAGCCGGTCGCGCTGGTGGTGGCGCAGACACTTGGCGCGGCGCAGGACGCGGCCGATCTTGTTGCGGTCGACTACGAGCCGCTTGCCGCAATCGTCGGTGCGCAAAGCGCATTGCGCGAAGGCGCGACGGAGCTGTGGCCGAAGGAGGCGCCGGGCAATGTCGCCTTCGACTGGATTGCGCCGGCGGACTTGGAAGGCAAAAACCGCGCGAGGCTTGACGAGATTTTCGGCAAGGCTGCGCACGTCGTCCGCATCGATCTCAACAACCAGCGTCTCGCCTGCGCCTCACTCGAGCCGCGCACCGCAAGCGCAAGCTATGACGCCGCCAAGGACATGTTCACGCTGCGCTGCGGCACACAGGGCGTCGCCGGCGTGCGCATGCAGACGGCGGGCGCGCTGAACATCAGGCCGGAGCAGTTGCACGTGCTCACCGACGATGTCGGCGGCGGATTCGGCATGAAAGCGTCCGGATATCCCGAATATGTCGCGCTGCTGCATGCAGCACGCGCGCTCGGCAAGCCGGTGCATTGGGCCTCCAGCCGGACAGAGGCATTCCTCGGCGACAACAACGCGCGCGACTCGTTCTGGACGGCGGAGCTTGCGCTCAGCGCGCGCGGCAAGTTTCTCGGACTGCGCGTCGAGGGCCTTGCCAATGTCGGCGCTTACGTCACCGGCGTCGCGCACTTCTGCTCGACGCTGCATATCTCCGGCTGCCTGCCGACCGTCTACGACATCCCCGTCGCCTCGGTGCGCGCGCGCTGCATCGTCACCAATACGGTGCCGATCGGTCCTTACCGCGGCGCCGGGCGGCCCGAGGCAAGCTTCCTGCTCGAGCGCGTGATCGATACCGCCGCCGACAGGCTCGGCATCGATCCAGCCGAATTGCGCCGCCGCAACCTGATCAGGCCGGAGCAGATCCCCTACAAGACGCCGTTCGGCAATACGTACGACAGCGGCGATTTTCCCGCGCTGTTCGAGAAAGCACGGGCGCTCGCCGACTATGATGGCTTTCGAGAGCGCCGCAAGCAGGCGAAGAGAAAAGGCAAGCTGCGCGGCATCGGCATTGGCTGTTATCTCGAAATTGCCGGCGCCATCCCGGAGGAAGGCGCGGGCATTTCATTTCCCGGCGGCGACAAGGTGAATGTCAGCATCGGCGCCGGCGCGAGCGGGCAGGGGCACAAGACCGTGTTCGGCCGCCTTGCTGCCGAGCAGCTGGGCATCGCGCGCGAGGCGGTGACGGTGACCGCCGGCGACTCGGCGCGCGACGTGCCGGGATTCGGTGCCGTGGCTTCGCGCTCGGCTTTCATGGTCGGCAATGCCGTCGCACACGTCGTCAGGCTTGTGATCGACAAAGGCCGCGGCGTTGCCGCCCTGCTGATGCAGGCCGGCGAAGCCGACGTTGATTACGTCAACGGACGATACACGGTGCGCAATTCGGATCGCAGCGTATCGCTGTTCGAGGTTGCCGAACACGCCAGGGAATTGGTGCGCCAGAACGTCGTGAAGGAAACGCTCGACACGCGTGCGGTCGCCAAGACTCCGGCGACGTTTCCGAACGGCTGCCATATTGCCGAAGTCGAGATCGATCCCGCAACCGGCGCGCTCTCCGTGCCGAACTATGTCGCGGTCGGCGATTGCGGCGTCATTCTCGACGAGACCATCGTCGAAGCGCAGGTGCACGGCGGCGTCGCGCAAGGATTGGGTCAAGCGCTATGCGAAGGCGTCGTCTACGAGGGCGGCGGACAGCTGCTGAGCGCTTCGTTCATGGACTACGCGATGCCGCGTTCAACGCTCGTGCCCTCAATGACAGTTGAGCACATGGCGGTGCCGTGCAAGTCGAATCCGCTGGGCGTGAAAGGCACCGGCGAAGCCGGCACCACGGCGGCAACGCCCGCGCTGATCAACGCGGTGATCGACGCGTTGCCGGCAGGCGCGAACATCGAGATGCCGGCAACCGCGGAGAAAATCTGGAGAGCGCTGCACAATTCGCGCTAGCCTTCGAATGCCCTGGGTTGCGGTAGCGAGCCAGTCGAATGAGATCGGCGGTACGCCGAACGGCGGACCAGGCGCCCTTAACGCTAACAGGCTCTGCGCCTTGTAAGTTAAATAAATGGCATCTAAAATCAATCATTTAGGACACTAGGCGAAGGCCTTCCGGCGTCGTCTGCTTTCAACAGGAATGGATGTTCTGCGCGATCGAGAGGACGCGTGAACACTTCTGGTAAAACCGTGCAATCAATGCACCCGGATGTCGCCAACGCGTTGCGCGAGTGTCGCCGCGCGTTGTGGAGCATCGCGCTGTTTTCCGGCGCGACCAATGTCCTGATGCTCGCCGGCCCGCTCTACATGCTGCAGATTTATGACCGCGTGCTGTCCAGCCGCAGCGTCCCGACATTGATCGCGTTTTCAATCTTCCTTTTGGCCGCGTATGCGTTCCAAGGCGCATTCGACATTATTCGTACTCGCATCGTCGTGCGGGGCGCCGCGCTGCTCGACCATTATCTCGGAACGACCGTGCACAACGCCGTGTTGCGTCTTGCCGTGCGCAGCCGCAATGCGAGCGAGCCTTATGCGCCGGTGCGCGATCTCGATCAGATTCGCGCGTTCCTGACCGGCACAGGTCCTGCGGCGATGGCGGATCTGCCCTGGATGCCGGTATTTCTCGCCATCTGCTTTCTCATTCATCCGTGGCTGGGCGCGGTCGCGCTCACGGCTGCAATCATCCTGTTTGCGGTCGCCATTCTGACGGAGCGCGCGAGCCGCGCGCCCGCGCGCGCTGTCTCGGAAGGGAGCGGCGTCCGCTCCGGTCTGATCGAGGCGACCCGCCGCAACAGCGAGACGATCGTCGCCATGGGAATGGTTGGGGCGCTTGCACAACGCTGGAATGCGGCGAACAGCCGTTATCTTGCTGCAATCGGCCGCTCGTCGGATCTGTCGAGCTCGTACTCGAGCCTGTCGAAAGTCTTCCGCCTGTTCATGCAGTCGGCCATTCTCGGCACCGGCGCTTACCTGGTTATTGAGCAGCAGCTGACCTCCGGCTCCATGATCGCCGCGTCGATCATGATGGGGCGCGCGCTTGCGCCGATTGAAACCGTGATTGCCAATTGGCGCACCTTCATCGCCGCCCGCCAGAGCGCGCGCCGCCTTTCCCAGACGCTGGCGCGCCTCCAGAAAGCTCCCGCCGCAACGGCGCTGCCGAAGCCTTCCGACAGCCTGGACGTGGAGCAGCTCGCGGTCGCGGCTCCGGGAGCGCAGACGCTGATCCTCGGCAACGTTCAATTCCGCCTGGCCGGCGGCGAATGCCTCGGCATCATCGGCCCGAGCGGCGTCGGCAAGACCTCGCTTGTCCGCACGTTGCTGGGCATCTGGCCGTCGGTGCGGGGCTCGGTCCGCCTCGACGGAGCGACGCTCGACCAGTGGGATCCGGAAGTGCTGGGACGGCACATTGGCTACCTTTCTCAGGGGGTCGAGCTCTTCGACGGATCCATTTCCGAGAACATCGCGCGCATGGATGCTGCGGCCGACAGCGCCGCAATCATTGCCGCCGCGCAGGCTGCGGGTGCGCATGAAATGATCCTGCGCCAGCTCGGCGGATACGACACCAGGATCGGCGATGCGGGCATGGCGCTGTCGGCCGGGCAACGCCAGCGCATCGCGCTTGCGCGCGCGCTTTACGGCGATCCCTTCGCCATCGTGCTGGACGAGCCAAACTCGAACCTGGACACGGAAGGCGAGAACGCCTTGTTCGCGGCGATCGAAAGCGCCAAGGCGCGGGGCGCCATCGTCCTCATCATCGCCCATCGGCGCTCCGTGCTCGCGGTCTGCGACAAGGTCCTCGTGCTGGCGAACGGCGCGCAGCAGGCGTTCGGGCCGCGCGACGAGGTGCTGCGCGGCTTCGTGACGGGACCGCTGCGCGTGGCGAATGCGCCCCATCTCAAGGTCGCCGAAGCGGGCGGGGGCGGCTGATGAAGGAATACGGCGACAATCCGCGGCTGCGCATCCGGCGTTTGAACGTGCTGGGGTTTCTGCTGCTTCTGCTGCTGGTTGGCGTCGGCGGCGGCTGGGCCTCCACCTTCGATCTTGCCGGCGCGGTCATCGCGCCGGGCGTGGTTTCCGTCGAATCCAACATCAAGAAGGTGCAACATCCAAACGGCGGGGTCGTCGGCGCAATTTTTGTCAAAGACGGCGACTTTGTCGCCGCCGGCCAGCTGCTCGTCCGGCTCGACGACACGGTGACGCGCGCGAACCTCGGCATCGTAAAATCCCAACTCGACGAATTGCTGGCGCGGCAGGCGCGGCTGACGGCCGAGCGTGACCACGCCGCAAATGTTACGTTTCCGAAGGGAATGCTGGACGTGCCGGCGGGAAGCCACATCGCCATCGCGGTGGCCGGCGAAGAAAAACTTTTTGAATCGCGCAGAAGCGGCAGACTCGGGCAGCAGTCGCAGCTGCGTGAGCGGATTGCGCAGACGGAGCAGGAAATCAAGGGGTTGAATGCACAAGCAGCAGCAAAAGCAACAGAAGCAAAGCTGACGGGCGAGGAGCTGAGCGGCGTCTCCGACCTCTACAAGCAGAACCTCGTCAGCATCATGCGCTACATGCAGCTCAAGCGCGACCTGTCGCGGCTCGAGGGCGAACAAGGCCAGCTCGTCGCCGACATCGCCCGCGCCCACGCCAAGATCAGCGAGACGCAGCTTCAGATCATCCAGCTCGACCGCGATTTCAACTCGGAAGTCCTCAAGGATCTGCGCGAGACCGAGGGCAAGATCGCCGAATTGAAGGAGCGCGTCATCGCTGCGGAAGACCAGCTCAGGCGGATCGACATCCGCTCGCCGCAGGACGGCTATGTCACGGAGTTGGCCGTTCACACGGTCGGCGGCGTCGTCAATGCCGGCCAGACGATCATGAATATCGTTCCCTCCAGGGATCGTCTCATCGTCGAGGCAAAGGTCGCGCCGCACGACGTCGACCGCGTGCTGCTCGGCAGCGCGACGACCACGCGCATCCTCGCCGGCAACGTCCGGGCGACGCCCGAAATCAAAGGCGTCGTCACTTACGTTTCGGCGGATCAGATGCGCGACGAACGCAGGAACCAGTCTTATTTTCTCGTCCATGCCAGCCTGCCGCCGCAGGAGATCGCGCGGCTGGGCGACCTCAAGCTGTTGCCCGGCATGCCGGTCGAGCTGTTCATCGACTCCGGGGCTCGCACGGCCCTGCAATACCTGCTGAAGCCGCTGCGCGAGCAGATTGCGCGCACGTTCAGGGAACGCTGAGGGAAAAACAGCCGGCGGATGAGTTCGCCAACCCTCTCCGAATACCACCAACACGGTCCCACTCTGCTGACGGGGTACCTCCAACGGGGGAAGTTCTCATTCGAGCCTTTCAAAAGCGGCTCCTGCATTCCACTCCGTAACAGTCGGGCACGCTTTCTGCCCCGGAGCGCCGCGAGATGCGCGGTCATCGCACAGCCATACGGCGCGGTTATGGAGCATCGCCCGGCCGGCGTTCGGCCGATTGCCATGGAGCCGGCATGCCGGCGGCTCGAGGCGGACGATTCGCCGCAACAGACGAGACCGCGCAATGGCAAAGCGCTTAGCCTTTGGAGCACAACGCGATTTGGATGCGCTTTGCAGAACGAGAAACCCGGCCGCGAAAACCTCTGACGTCGCTGCATTACAAGCGCGCCAAATTCTTCCACCGTTCGGAACCCGACGATATCGCTCGGCATTGATTTCGCCGGGAGGGTTATTGAATGTCGTCCGTTCCCGAGCTCGTCGCGGAGGCCGCGTGTGCTGCTCCGCAGGCGATCGCCCTCGAATCCGGCTCCATTTGCATGAGCTATGGGGAGCTGGATGCAGCAGCCAATCGGCTGGCCATCTATTTGAAAAAGCTCGGAGCGGAAGAAGAGCGCGTTGTCGGTGTGTGCCTTCCGCGTTCTTTCGAGCAGATTGTCGCTTGCCTGGCCGTCCTGAAATCGGGGGCGGCGTATCTTCCGCTCGATCCGGCCTGGCCGCAGGAGCGTTTGCGGCACGTGCTGAACGATGCGCAGGCGCCGGCGGTGGTGACTGCCGGCCCACTCCTTGAAATCCTGTCAGCCGATCACAGGACGTGCGTGGCCTTTGACCGCGTCTCCGCCGCCGTGTCCGATTCCGGTCCCGCGATCGGCGCTGCCGGCATCAGCCCGAAAAATCTCGCCTACGTCATTTACACGTCCGGCTCGACCGGCGAGCCAAAAGGGGTCGAGATAACGCACGGAAATCTGGAGAATTTGGTCGCCTGGCATCGGCAGGCGTTCGGCCTGACGAACATGGATCGCACCGGTCATCTGGCCGGCCTTTCTTTCGATGCCTCGGTCTGGGAGGTCTGGCCGACGCTCGTTGCCGGGGCCACGCTCGTACTGACCGACGAAACCACGCGCACGTCTTCTGCGCTGCTGCGCGACTGGTTGATCGATCGAAAGATTTCCGTGTCGTTCGTGCCGACCGTGCTGGCAGAGCCGCTGATGAAGGCGGCTTGGCCGTCCGATATCGCGCTGCGCTATCTACTCACCGGCGCCGAAACACTGCACAGCTTCCCGCCACGCGGTCTGCCGTTTGCGGTGATCAACAATTATGGGCCGACGGAATGCACCGTGCTGGCGACATCGGGCCGCGTGCCGGCGGAGACAGGCGACACTCTGCTGCCGACCATCGGATCTGCAATCCCGAATACGCAAATCTACTTTCTGGATGAGAATGGCGGTCCGGTTGCCGAGGGCGAGAGCGGCGAGATTTGCATCGGCGGCGCGTGCGTCGGGCGCGGATACCGCAACCGGCCGCAATTGACCGCCGAGTGTTTTCTGCCGGACCCGTTCAGCTCCAGGCCCGGCGCTCGCATGTACCGCACCGGAGACCTCGGACGCGCTCTGCCGGATGGCCAGATCGTATTCCAGGGCCGCGTCGACAATCAGGAGAAAATCCGCGGCTATCGGGTCGAGCCGGACGAAGTCGCCACCGCGCTCAATCGCCATCCCGCCATCACCTCGAGCGCCGTGATTGCGGACGGCCCCGACGGCGAGCGGCGGCTTGCCGCCTATTTCGTGCAGGGGAATGGCGGCCAAGTGGCCGTCGAGGAGCTACGCGATTTTCTCACGCGGCTCTTGCCCGATCACATGATCCCCGGGGTGTTCGTGCGGGTGGACGCGTTGCCGCAGACCGCGAACGGAAAGCTGGACAAGAGCGCATTGCCGAAACCGGCTGCCGAGAACACGCCGTCCGCCGCGCGATATCGCGCACCCTCTACGCCCGCGGAGCGCCGCCTGGCCGAGATTGTTGCGAAAGTGCTCGGCGCCGATCGCGTCGGCGTCGATGACAATTTTTTTCTCATCGGAGGCCATTCGTTGCTCGGCACGCAAGTGGTGCTTCAGGTGCGGCAGGTATTCGGCGTCGACCTGACATTGCGGCACTTGTTCAAGGCACCGACGGTTGCAAGCCTTGCCGCTTCCGTTGAGCAGCTGGTCATCCAGAAGATTCAGTCGATGAGCGAGGAAGAAGCTCAGCGACAGGTTGAACGCGTTTCAGTCCCCGGTTGATCTCTTGAGCATAGCGTCGTTGTCCAGTTCCAGGCCGCATGAGCTCGATCCGAGCCTGAGCCTTTCTCAACTCCTCGACCCGGACGTCCTTGCCGATCCTTACCCTTTGTACCGGCGGCTGCGCGAGCATGATCCGGTGATGTGGGACCCGTATCTGCATGCCTGGGTCGTCACCGACTATGCCAACGTGCTGACGGTCCTCAGCCGTTTTTCGGCCGACCGCACGCCGTCGCCGGAGCAGATCAAGGCGCTGGGCTTGAGCGCGCTTGAGCCGATAGCGGAAGTCATGTCCAGGCAGATGCTGTTCCTGAACGCGCCGAGTCACACCCGGTTGCGCAAGCTCTGCTCCGCGGGATTCACCTCGCAGCGCGTCGAACGGCTGCGATCGCAGATCGAGGAAATCGCCGTTTCCCTGATCGATGCCGTGGTGGCGAACGGCCGCATGGACGTGATGGCGGATTTCGCCGCCCCGCTGCCCGCAATCGTCACCGCAACCTTGTTCGGCCTGCCGCCGGAGGACCATCGTCAGCTCAAGAGCTGGTCGGCGGATTTCGCCGAGATGCTGGGCAATTTCCAGCACAATCCCGACCGCGCGGAGCGTGTCCTGCGCAGCCTGCGCGAGATGAGTGCGTACTTTCGCTCCGCGATGCGGGAGCTCGCCCGCACGCCGCGCGAAGGATTGATCTGCTCGCTGATGACGGCCGAAGTCGAAGGCTCGCGGCTGTCGGAGCAGGAGATCGTCGCCAACATCATCGTGACCATGGTCGGCGGCCAGGAAACCACGACCAATCTCATCTGCAATGGGTTGCTCACGCTCCTGCGGCACCCGGCCGAGCTCGCGCAATTGCGCGACGATCCGTCCATCGTTCAGTCGGCGGTGGAAGAGCTATTGCGCTACGAGAGCCCAAGCCAGCACACCGCGCGGCTTGCACCCGAAGACGTGACGCTCGGCGGCAAGCTCATTCGCAAGCAGGACGCGGTCATGGCGGTCATGGCCGCCGGCAATCGAGATCCACGCCGCTTTGACGATCCCGACAGGCTGGACCTGACGCGCAGCGACAATCGCCATCTCGCCTTCGGCTGGGCCGCCCATTACTGCTTCGGCGCGCCGCTCGCCCGAATGGAAGGGCAGATCGCGCTGCTCTCGCTGCTGCGCAGGCTTCCCGATCTCGCCCTGGTCCCGGAGCCGCTGGTTTGGCGCGAGAACCTCGGCTTGCGCGGGCTGAAGTCGCTGCCTGTCCGTTTCAATGCCTCCTCCGCCAGGGGGCACTGATGAGCACGCAGGCGGTACCGTCCTCTTCGGAGTTGACCGAAGCCAAGCTTCTCCTTCTGCAACGGATGCTGAGCGGAGAGGCGACAGGCCCGGAGCCAATTGCCGAAGTGGGGGCGATTGGGCGCCTGCCTGCCGGGACGAATCCCCCGCTGTCGCCGGAGCAGCAAAACGTGTGGCTGCATTCGGCCATGGCCTCCGGCGTATCTCTGTACAACGAGTCGATGACGATCCGGCACAAGGGCGCGCTCGACCGTGAGGCGATGGAGCGGGCCTTGAACGAGATCGTGCGCCGGCACGACGCCTGGCGGACCTCGTTCGACACCATCGGCGGCGATGTCGTGCAAACCGTGCATCCTGACGTGACGGTGCCGCTGATCATTGACGACCTCAGCCACTTGCCGCCGTCGGACCGCGAGCGGGAGGCCTTGCATCTGGGAACGGCCGACGCGCGCAAACCGTTCGATTGCAGCAAAGCGCCTCTGCTTCGCGTCACCGGCGTCAAGCTGGCCGAAGACGAGCACTGGTTTTTTCTGACACTGCATCACATCATCTTTGACGGCGTTTCGATCTGCCGCGTCATCGTTCCCGAGCTTGCGGATGCCTACGAGGCATTTGCCGCCGGACGCAAGCCGAATTTGGCGGATAGTGCCGTGCGATACGCCGACTACGCGGAATGGCGGCAGCGGCATGTATCGAGCAAGGCTGTCGCGGATCATCTGAAATACTGGCGCCGCATTCTCTCCGGCACCCCGCCGTTGCTGCGGCTGCCGACCGATCGGCCCCGTCCTCCGCTTCCTTCGTACCGCGGCTCGATGGAACGATTTTCCCTGTCCGCCGGTCTGACGGAAGCATTGAAGGCGCTTAGCCGCGACGAGGGCGTTACGCTCTACATGACGCTGCTCGCGTCGTTCAAATCACTGCTCCACCGCTACAGCGGTCAGGACGACATCATCATCGGCGGCGTGACGGATACGCGGAGGCGTCCTGAATTGCAGAACGTCGTCGGCTATTTCCTCAATTCGATCGTGTTGCGCACGCAGCCCTCCGCCGACCTCGCGTTCAGGGATTATCTCCGGCACACGCGCGATGCGGTGGCAGGGGCGCTGGACGCAAGCGACGTGCCGTTTGACCGCGTCGTGCGTGAGTTCACTCCCGCGCGCAATTCCGGCATGCACCCGCTGTTTCAGGTTTTCTTCTCGATCCAACCGCCGGCCCCGCCGTTCCGGCGCGGCTTCGAGCTCACGCAAATGGATGTCGACGTGGGCGTTGCCAAGTTCGATCTCTATCTGGAGCTGGAAGAGCGCAACGAAGGCCTGATCGGCCGCTTCATCTACAGCGCAGACCTTTTCGATGCGGCGACCATTCGGCGCATGATCGAGCATTGGCGGACAATGCTGCAAGGCATCGTGCAGAACCCCGATTGCACGCTGGCCGGCTTGCCGCTCATGCCCGAAGCGGAGCGGCACCGGGCGCTTGTCACCTGGAACCAGACGGAAGCACCGATCCCGGCGCTCGCCATCCACCAATGGTTCGCGAAACAGGCTTTGCAGACGCCGCGTGCCGTGGCGGTCCTGTGCGGCGGCCGCTCTTGCACTTACGGCGAGCTCAGCCGGTCGGCCGCAGTAATCGCCAGGCGCCTGCACGACGCCGGGGTCGGGAGGGGCGCGCTGGTTGCTCTTGCCATCGATCGGTCGATCGAGATGGTTGCGGGGCTGCTCGGAATTTTACGGGCGGGCGCCGCTTATCTGCCCCTTGATCCCCGGTTTCCGGCCGAGCGCCTGAAGCTGATCCTCGACGACGCGAAGCCGCGCGCGCTTCTTACGCGCCGTTCTCTTCGGCAAAGGCTGCCTCAGTCGGATGCTGTCTCCGTGTTTTGCGACGACGCGCTCCGGGATGGCAACGGGGACGAACAGGCGATCGCGGTTTCCGCCGACGATCTTGCTTACGTGCTTTACACCTCTGGCAGCACGGGAAAGCCGAAAGGAGTCGAAATCCCGCACGGCGCGGTCGTGAACCTTCTGGCATCGATGCAACGCGAGCCGGGTTTTGCGGCATCAGACCGCATGCTCGCGGTCACGACGCTTTCCTTCGACATTGCGGCTCTGGAAATCTTCCTTCCGCTTGTCAGCGGCGGGCGCCTCGTGCTTGCCACGTCGGATGTCGCCGCCGATCCTGCACTGCTGGCCAAGCTGATCCAAAGCTCCGGCTGTACGGTGATGCAGGCGACGCCCGCGATGTGGCGGGCACTCATTGAATCCGGCTGGCCGGGACAAAAAGGCCTTAAAATTCTCTGCGGCGGCGAAGCGCTGCCCCGCGAACTTGCAGACAAGCTGCTTGCGCGCGGCGGCGGCCTCTGGAACGTCTATGGGCCGACCGAGACGACCATCTGGTCGACTCTGCACAAGGTCGAGGCGGGTGAAGGCCCGATTCCGATCGGCAAGCCGGTCGCGAACACGAAGACTTTCATCGTTGACCATGCAGGAAATCCTGTGCCGATCGGGGTGAGCGGAGAACTGCTTGTCGGCGGCAAAGGTGTTGCGCGCGGCTATCGCAATCGCAGGCAATTGACCAGGAGCCGGTTCATTGCGAGCCCCTTCGCGGCCGGCGAGCGGCTGTATCGCACGGGCGATGTTGCACGATATCGGCCCGACGGAAGCATTGAATGCCTCGGGCGGCTGGACAATCAGGTGAAGGTGCGAGGCTTTCGCATCGAAGTGGAGGAAGTGGAATCGTTTCTGCTGAAGCATCCCAACGTGGCGTCGGCCGCCGTCAAAGCGTGGCCGGATGAATCCGGTGAGATGAGTCTGACCGCCTATATCGTGGCCCGCCAGCAGCCGGCGCCGTCCGCCGCGCAACTGCGGCGATTCCTGCAACAGAGCATGCCCGACTACATGCTCCCCTCGCGCTATGTCGCGCTGCCGCGTTTGCCGATGACGCCCAATCGCAAGCTCGATCGCAACGCGTTGCCGAATACGAAAGATGCTCCGCCGGTTCGCGATTTTCGTCAGCCGCAGAACGAAACCGAGCGCAGGCTCTCCGCGATCTGGAAAGACATTCTCGGCACGGACGCGATCGGCGCGCGGGACAACTTCTTCGACCTCGGAGGACATTCGCTCCTCGTCGCGAAGCTTCTCAGGCGGATCGAGGCGGAGTTCGGCATCAGCCTTTCGATGGCGGCGGTCTTCTATGCGCCGCAACTCGATCAGCTCGCCGCCCGCTTGCAGGAGGTCGGAGTTGCGCTGCCGCGTATCGTTCCGGTCCGGCCGGACGGATCGCGACATCCGCTCTACTGGATGGGCGGCGGCGGCACCATTCTGCCGCTTGCCGAGGCGCTCGGCCCGGAGCAGCCGTTTTTCGACGTGCTGCTGGATTTTCCGCACGGCCGCGACAGCCCGCCGCCGTTCGAGGCGCTCGCGAGCGAGGTTGCGCGGGCGGTTCGGGCGCAGCAGGCGCGCGGGCCCTACAGCATCGGCGGCTTTTGCACCCATGGCATCCTTGCCTATGAAGTCGCCGCACAGCTGCGGGCGCAAGGCGAACAGGTGAGCCTTGTCATCATGCTCGATTCCATCAATCCCGTTCAGTTCAGGGACGAACTCAAAGCGCGCCGCGGCCTTGCAGGCCAGATCGGCAAGCTGCGCTTTCATTGCGCGGAGCTTGTGCGCCTTCGGGGGCCGGCCCGACGCCGCTACGGCTGGGTTCTGCTCAGCCACCTGATGGGGCGCATGGCCTGGCTTGTCGGACAACCGCCGCTGGCCGTGGGCGAGGCGATGCTTGACGCTTCGGCCATCAACTATACGCCGCCGGCCTACGGCGGCGACGTGGCGCTGTTTCAGGCGGCGCGGCGTCCGGCGGGCGTCGATTGCCGTCCCGGCTGGGAGGCGCTCGTCCGCGGCGCCTTTTTCGCCGACGATGTTTTCGGCAACCATGAAGACTTCATCCAGGAGCCCAACGTGCGCAGGCTCGCCAGTCTGATTGAGGAGCGCCTGGCGGATGCACAGCAGCGGCCGCGCGAGCAAAGACTCGCAGAGATGGCGGTGTGAGATGCCCGCCGACGTCGACGTCTATGTGATCGATCTGGATCGGCACGATGTCGATCCGGAGCGGCTCTTGGCGTTGCTTGGCGATGAGGAGATCGAACGGGCGCAGCGTTTCCGGACGCACACGGATCGCCGCCGCTACGTCGCGCGGCATGCAGGGCTGCGTGTGCTGCTGGCGCGCTATTTGTCCGTTCCGCCGCCAAGCCTTTCGTTTTGCACCAACGCGTTCGGCAAGCCGTTTCTGGCCGGCGGCGACCTGCATTTCAGTCTTTCGCATTCCGCCGGCGCCGCCCTTGTCGCCATCGCGCGCGGGCGAGAGCTTGGCTGCGACATGGAACGACGCGATCCGGCGTTTCCCGCTCTCGATGTGGCGGAGGCGTTCTTTTCTCCCTTCGAGTCCCGCTGTCTGCGCGAACTGGATGCCTCGCTGCAGCTGGAAGCGTTTTTCAATTGCTGGACGCGCAAGGAGGCCTACATCAAGGCGCGCGGCTGCGGCCTCTCGATCCCGCTCGACAGTTTCGATGTGTCGCTGGCGCCGGGAGAGCCGGCCAGATTGCTGAGCGGCTGCGCCGGCTGGTCCGTGCAAAGTTTTGAGCCGATGACCGGCTTTCATGCCGCGGTGGTTGCGCAGTCGGCCGATTGGCGGCTCGACATTCGGGCGTTCGATCTGGCCGCGGCGATTGCAGCGAGCCCAAACGGAGCGCCTGACCACGGCGTTCATCCCACATCATCCGTTTGGATGAGGTGTCGTTCGCGTGCGGCGCCTTTTGAGCGGCCGCTGGTCTAATCAACCACGCCGGTGTATGTCAGCATCTGGATTGCTGGTGAGACTGCCGACGAGGTGACTGCGCCATGTCCATCATCCCCGACACCGCCGTTTTTCAGAAGAGCCTTGCTGCGCTGCCGCTTGCGACCTATCAGCCTGGAGAAAAGGTGCTTGCCGCCGGCTCAAAGACCGGCCTCCTGCTGATCCTCAACAAAGGCGCCGTCGCCATCATCCGGGACGGCATTGAGGTGGCAAAAGTCGCCGAGCCCGGCGCCGTGTTCGGCGAGCTTTCCGCGCTGCTGGATCAGCCGCATTCGGCGGACGTTCGTGCGTCCGAAACGTCGCAATTCCATGTCGCCAATGCCGATGCGCTGCTCGGGCAGAATCCGATCGCGCTCCTTTACGTCGCGGCCGTGCTGGCGCGGCGACTCGATGCCGCAAATCAGACGCTCATCGAGCTCAAGAGCCAGATCCAGATGGGTCAGCCGCGCAGCGTGATCGAAAAGACCGTCGAAAAGATGGAAATCCTGCTCGGCGACAGCGGCGCCAACCTGGCGTATGCCGGTTATCCATACGATCCCTATGCGTGAGCCGAGCGTCCACCGTACGCGTCGGCCTTCGCGCAATCATATCGCGTAGTTCGTGGTCCGGAGCCGCCGAGCCAGCACGCCCATGACGTCGAGCGCGAACGACGGCGCCCGGCTGACCAGAAGCAGGAACTGCTTCTTCGAAATCGGAACGATCTCTGCATCGGTTTTGGCGACGGCCGTGGCGCTGCGCGGGGCCGAGTCGATCAACGCCATTTCGCCGAAGATGTCGTTCGCTCCAAGGGTGTCGAGCAAGCGGTTGCCGAGCTGAATGTCGATTTGTCCGCGCTTGATGACGTAGAACTCGGCGGCGACATCGCCTTCCTTGAAGACCGTCTCGCCGACTTTCAAATACCAGGTCGGCGCTTCTGCTTCGGTCAGAAAAGCAAATCCGACGAAATCGTCTGACATGGACAGGTATCCTCGGCCGCTGACGGGTTCGCAGCCGGCAAATTGCAAAGCATCCCTTGATCAAATGCAAGGGTTGCGCGCTACAGCTGAAGCTCTTTCTCGAGCGCCGCCATGTTCTCGATGCAATAATACCCGGACAAACGGGTGACCAGCTTCAATCGCATCCACTCGTTCAGAATCCGGCTCACATTCTCACGGGCGATGCCCGCCATCGCGGCGACGTCGCTCTGGCTCAATTTCTGCCGTATGACGATGCGACCCGCGGCCACCTCATGACCGAAGGCCTTGGCCAGATCGAGCAACGCCCAGGCCACCCGGCCCTTGACCGGCAGGAAGCTTCCTGCGGCGACCACCTGATCCGTGTCGCGCAGACGCCGCGCCAACAGCCGGAGCAGATGCTTGTAGATTTCCGGGCATTGAGTGCCGATCGCTTCAAAGGCGCTGCGGCTGACGAACCTTAGTCTGCATTCGCGGAGCGCCGTCACAGAAGCCGATCGTGGCCGTCCATCGATCATCGCGAGGTCGCCGACAATCGAACCCGGCCCCAGCACCGCCAGAATGCGCTCAGCGCCGGTCGGCGAAACCATGCTGACCTTGAGCAAGCCCTCGTCTACCTGATAGCAGCCGTCGCCGGGATCGCCGGCCATGAACAGCGTCTGGTCTGCCGACAGCCTTACCGGCTTGGCGCTTGCGAGCAGGCTGGTTGATAGCTGCTCGGGAAGGTCGAGCAATAAATTGGTAGGGCGGAAAGACGATGCCATTCTCTGCCCCGGCGCGGAATAAAACTGGTCAACTCCGCGCCTTTTACCAGAATTTGGTGGGGTCCGCTTAACGTCCGGTCAGGGCCGCGCGCGCCATGCTCTGCCGGTCGAGGCCGCATTTGGCCAGGTCGGCGCGGGAAAGCTGTGAGAGCTCATGATAGCGCGCTTCGATCGTGCGACCCTCACGGGCACCCTCGGCAAATTGGCCGATGTAAGACGCGACGCTGGCGAAGAGGCTGGTGGCGCTGCCCTGCCAGGTGGCGGCGGTGCTGGTTGAGTAAATGGCGGTGATGGTCATGATGCCCTCCGAACCGTGTTTGCAAGGGCGGTGGCCTCTTGCGTGAGCATCAACGTAGATTGAGAGGCATGGTGGGGCTGTGTCCGGCATCACAAAAAAGCGCTTATTTGACGATTCCCTGCGCGCCGCCGAACGAAAGAAAGAATGCGGTTTTTTTGCTAAAATCGCAGGAAAACAGGGGGTTCGGAGGCCGCCGTGGTATCCCATGCCTCTCCGAGGCACGGGCAAACGGCGCAAAGTCGTTGGATAAGCCGGCAGCCCTGCGCAATACGGGGTATGGCGCGTCTTATGATGCGGGGCTATCTCGCGCCGGCTCTCGTCCGGTAGGTTCTCCCCAACTCACGTCAAGCCAAGCGCTCGTGCCAACTCCAGAAGAGAAGCGGTGCAACATCAATGCAGATTCGGTTTTGGGGAGTCCGGGGAACCGTCGCTTGTCCGGGGCCGTCAACGGTCCGCTACGGCGGAAACACGCCTTGCATCGAGGTTCGCTGCGGCGAGCGGGTGATTATCTTTGATGCCGGCACGGGATTGCGGCCGCTTGGCATCGAGCTTCTCAGGGACAGAAGAATACGCGAGGTCGATATCTTCATCACGCATTGTCATCTCGACCACGTTGCAGGCTTGCCTTTTTTCGAACCGTTGTTTTGCGAGAATTATGTCGTCCGCATCTGGGCCGCAAATCTGAGGCCGGCGACCAGTATCGAGCAGGTCACGCGAAGGCTGATGAGCTCGCCGTTGTTTCCGGTGCAGATAGAGATTTTCAAGGCGGCAATCGAATTTCGCGACTTTCAATCCGGCGACGTTTTGCACCCTGGCGACGGCATCCAGTTGCGAACGGCGCCGATGGATCATCCCGATGGTGCAAATGGCTATCGCCTTGAATATGACGGGCGGACATTGGCGCTGCTCAGCGATACCGCAGGGTTTCCCGGTGCGCATGATGCAGACCTTGTGTCGCTGGCTCGCGACGCGGATCTCGTGGTCTACGATGCCACGTTCACCGAAGAGGAGATCGTTTCCCGATCCAACTGGGGACATTCGACCTGGCGCCGCGGCGTTCGACTCGCGAACGAATCAGGCGCCAGGAGAGTCTGCTTGTTTCATCATGACCCGTCGCATGATGACGACGTGATGGATGCGATCGCGGCCGAAGCGGCCAAAGCGCGCGAGGGCACGATTACGGCACGCGAGGGCCAGACTATCGACCTGTAACTGGATCGACAGCAGCGGTTTTGATTGGTTGCGCCGTTTCCCAATTCAGCACAAACAGCGGACGGTACTGTCGCGTGTCTTCCGGGCGGAGAATTGCCATCGTACGATTATCGAGGATCAGCCAGTTTCCATCCTCGCGAACGGCGACCACGGCGTGTTCTGCATGCAATTGCGCATCTTCAAGGATCACGACGCGCAGGTCGTCGGGCGCAAAGCCCAATTCGCGCAGGACGGCGTATTTGACGATCGCATAGTCCTCGCAGTCTCCGGCGCGGCTGCGAAGCGTTTGGAGCGGAGAGGTCCATACGTCGGCAAAGCCGTATTGCGCCCAATCGCTCATCGGCCTGATGCTCAGATTGACCGCACGATTGATCCAGCCCAGTTGAGCGCGGCCGTGCTGTCTTTGCCCGACCGCGACGAGTGACAAGAACCGGCGCACTTCCTCGGAGCATGCACCGGCGTGTGCATGGCAGGCCGCGGCCTCCTCAAGATCGGCCTCGATCTGCGGCTGAAGCTCGCGCCATTTGAGCGAGATTTCGCCGGGCGGGGTAGCCCGTGCGCCGAACGGTTCGCTCAAGGTCGAGATGCGCGCGTCGTTGCCGCCGGGGAGCGTGGTCAGGTGCGCGACCCGGCCAAGCGGGATGGCGGTTTGGGGCTCGCGCAGATTGTTCGTGGCGCCCAGCTTTGCAGACGACCGGGACTCTTGCGCGCCCATATCCGCGTAAGCGGCGCTGCAACAAAGGCCGGCCAAAAGAAGAATGCGCGCAATCTGAGCAAGGACACACATTCGTTAACGCCCCACGATCCGAAACGTTGCTTCACGCCAGCGCTGCAACTTTTGAATGTTTGCGGGACGTTATGCGGCCGAACCTTTGCAGACCCGGTTTACCGACAGGGTGCCGTTACGGGTTTTTGGTCCTCGGGGTGAATCGACCGTGAAAGGAGCTGACAGGTCGGGCCGGCTGCAGGCCGGGCGGGCTTTCAAAGGGCGGGTTTTCTGAAGGGGCTATCCGCCGATTAAGCGGCGGTTAACATCGGTTCCGAAAGTCTAAACAAAGAAGGCGCTGCGATACGGCAGACGTCCGATCGAGCCCGATGCGCGCCTTGTCATTTGACGCCGTAGTGCGAGAACTCCTCAGCAATCCTGGCATCGAATTTCTTTGCCGCGGCAAAATCCGCCTCCGCGCCGCTTGCGTCGCCGCTTTCTCGCTTGGCCAGTCCGCGTCCATAGAGCGCGCTCGCAAGCCCCGGCTGCAGACGCAGCGCGGCACTGTAATCTTCAATTGCGG
>DASSRW010000059.1:0-30591 GCA_035701545.1 Pseudolabrys sp. | reverse complement strand
AGATCGACGCCCTGGATCGAGCGTCCCGAACCCGTCCCCGTGCCGCCCGGCTCCAACGCAATCGCAAACGCCGGGCGGCGGTAGCGTTCCTTCAGCCGCGCTGCGACAAGGCCGACCACCCCCGGATGCCAGCCATCCTGCGCCGTGACGACCACTGCGCCCTTTCCTTCGAGTCCGAGTGCGCCCAACGCCTCGGCCTCGGCCTGCTGGACCGTGGCCAATTCGAGCGCCTGCCGCTCACGGTTAAGCCGCTCAAGCTCGCCGGCGATGCGCGCCGCTTCGGTCGGGTCTTCTTCGAGCAGCAGCCGGGCGCCGAGATCGGCGCGGCCGATGCGGCCGCCGGCATTGATGCGCGGCCCAAGCAGGAAGCCGAGATGCCAGGGCTCCGGCGGTCCGGACAAACGCGCGGCATCCATCAACGCCGTCGTGCCAATGTGCTGGCGTCTTCGCAGCGCGATCAGCCCTTTGGCCACGAAAGCGCGATTGAGCCCGACGAGCGGCACGACATCGGCGACGGTACCGAGCGCAACCAGATGCAAGAGCGACAACAAGTCAGGCTCGAGGCGAGCCGCGCTCCAGAAGTTGCGCCCGCGCAATTCGCGCGCGACCGCGACCAGCGTCACGAACACAAGACCTACCGCAGCAAGATGCCCCAGGCCGGAGAGATCATCCGCCCGGTTCGGATTGACGATCGCGACCGCCGGTGGAAGCTGCTCGTCGGCCTGGTGATGATCGATCACGATGGTGTCGAGGCCGAGCTTCTTCGCCTCCGCCAGCGGCTCTATGCTGGTCGTGCCGCAATCGACGGTGACCAGAAGCTTCACGCCGCGCTCGGCAAACGAGCGGATCGCGTCGACGTTCGGGCCATAGCCCTCGAAGATGCGGTCGGGAATATGGATGATCGGATCGAGCCCGCATTGCCGCAAATAGTGCGCCAGCAGCGCGGTGGCGGTCGCGCCGTCCACATCATAGTCGCCGAAGATCGCGACGCTCTCGCCGGCAATGATCGCATCCGCGATGCGCGCGGCTGCGATCGGCATCGCCGTCAATCCGTGCGGATCAGGCAGCAGCCGCTTGACGGTGGGATCAAGATACGCCTCGACCTCGGCCGGCTCCACGCCGCGCCCTGCGAGCACGCGCGCCAGCAGTTCGGAAATGCCGTGACGCTGCGCAATCGCCATCGCGCGTGCGGATCCGCGCTCGTCGAGCCGGTCGCGCCATTGCCGGCCGGTGGCCGATCGCTCGACACCGAGGAAAGCGCCGGCCTGCGGCGGAGCTATGTAAGCAGGCAATGCCATGGACAAGGCGACCGGCTGACGATGCAAGGCTTGAGCATATCGATCCCGCGAATCGCATGCAGAAGGAAATACCAACTACGCGGACACAATGAGGCAGAAGCCGCTTTCTCGCGAATCCAGGCCATTGCCGCCCGCCTCCCGGATGGATACCTACAGCGCACCATCGGGACATCAGCAAACCATGCACCAGAGCCTCACGCATCAAGATCAAACGCCGCGTGTCTACGTTATCCACGAGAACGACGCCTGGGTTGAACCGCTGCGCAAGGAGTTCGAACTCCGCAAGATACCCTTCAGCGAATGGTTTCTGGATCAAGGAGTTCTCGATTTGCAGATCGCGCCGCCGCTCGGCGTGTTCTACAACCGCATGAGCGCCTCGTCGCACACGCGCGATCATCGTTACGCTCCGGAATTGACCGCGGCCGTTCTGGCATGGCTCAGGCGCCACGGCCGAACCGTTGTCAACGGCGAGCGCGCCTTGCAACTGGAAGTCTCGAAGGTGGCGCAATATCAGGCGCTCACCAGATTTGGCGTCGAGGTCCCCGACACCGTTGCGGTCGTCGGGAAGGAGAACATTCCGGCCGCGGCCAAGCGGCTCGGCTTTCCGCTCATTCTCAAGCACAATCGCGCGGGCAAGGGTCTGGGCGTACGATTGTTTCTGTCACCGGCCGCACTCGACGAGCATCTTGCGAGCGGCGACTTTGCGCAGTCTGTGGACGGCATCACGCTGGTGCAGCGGTATATCAAGACACCCGAGCCGTTCATCACGCGCGTTGAATTCGTCGGCGGAAGGTTTCTCTACGCGGTGCGGGTCGATACCTCACAAGGTTTCGAGCTGTGCCCAGCCGATGCATGCCAGATCGATGCGCCGGCGGTTGCCGGCGTCTGCCCGGCTGTTGCGCCCGGCGACAAGTTCAGGATCGTCGACAGCTTCGAACATCCGCTCCTGCCGCGCTGGACGGAGATTCTTGCGGCGAACGATATCGGAATCGCTGGAATAGAATTTATCGTGGATGAAAGCGGGCGCTCATACACCTACGATGTGAACACCAACACCAACTACAATCCGGATGCGGAAGCGAAGGACGGCCGGCAGGGCACATCGCAGAGCGGCATGGGCGCGATCGCGAGCTACCTTGGCCGGACATTGGCACAGCAAACAGGACGCAAGCAGGACATTCCTGCCCTCGCTCCGCTGGGCTGAAAAGCGGGCCGTGTCTCAGCCGAGATGAAATTTTTCGAACTGCCGGTGTTCGGCCTGCACGCGCCTCACCGTGCCCGTGACGGAGCGCATCACCACGGTTTCCGTCTCGATGACGCCTTTGGCGAACTTCACGCCGCTTAGCATCGGGCCGTCGGTCACGCCGGTTGCCGCGAACAGGCAATCGCCGCGCACCATGTCCTCGATTTCGTATTTCTTTTTCGGATCATCGATGCCCATCTTGCCAGCGCGCTCGCGCCGCTCATCGGTATCGAGCACCAGCCGGCACTGCATTTGACCGCCGATGCAACGAAGCGCGGCAGCCGCCAGCACGCCTTCCGGCGCCCCTCCAATTCCAAGATAGATGTCGATGCCGGTCTTCGGCTCGGCACAATGAATGACGCCGGCAACGTCGCCGTCCGTGATCAGCGTCACCGATGCGCCGGTCTTGCGCACCGCCGCGATGATATCAGCGTGGCGCGGCCGATCGAGCAGAATTGCGGTGATTCCTTCCGGCTTCACGCCTTTGGTCCGCGCGAGATTCAAGATGTTCTCTTCAGGCGGCGCATCAAGATCGATGGTCCCTTTCGGATAGCCGGGGCCGATCGCAATCTTGTCCATGTAAACGTCGGGGGCATGCAGCAGCGTGCCCTCTTCCGCCATCGCGAGCGTGGCAATGGAGCCGGGCATGTTCTTGGCGCAGAGAGTCGTGCCTTCGAGTGGATCGACGGCGATATCGACCTTTGGCCCCGATTTGTTGCCGACCTGCTCGCCGATGAACAGCATCGGGGCTTCATCAAGCTCACCCTCGCCGATCACGACGGTGCCGTCGATTGGCAGCTTGTTGAGCTCGCGGCGCATGGCATCGACCGCCGCCTGGTCCGCGGCCTTTTCCTGGCCGCGCCCGCGCAGCCGCGCCGCCGACACCGCGGCGCGCTCGGTGACGCGGACGATTTCGATCGTCAAAATCCGCTCGAGCAGGAGATTGGGCTGAACAGTAATCGGCGATGCCATGTGCGTTCCCCTGCTACTCAACTCGCCGCCGGTGGATCAGTTCTTCTCGATCCGGATCACCTGCGGACGCCCCGAGATCACCCTATCGCGCCCCACCGCGGCAAGAGCCTTGCGCACCGCATCTTCGGTGGTGGCATAGGTGATGAGGATAACGGGGACGGCGCCGTTGGAGTTTGTCGCAACGTCCGCCTCTTTGGCGTGACGCTGGACGATCGATTCCATGGAAATATCGTGCTGCGCGAGGCGCTTGGCGATTGTCGCGGCGGTTCCCGGCTTGTCGCGCGCAAGCAGCCTTATGTAATAGCCGCCTTCGTGGCGCTGCATCGGCGCCTTGCGCACCGCTGCAAGGGCCGGCGTAGGACGGCCGAACGGCGTCGTTGCCGCCCCGCCGTGGCGCGCGATATCGCTGATATCCGAAATCACCGCCGAGGCGGTCGCCATGCCGCCCGCGCCCGGACCGACCAGCGTCAGGGGATTGATCCCGGCGACATCCACCGTAACGGCGTTCGTCACCCCCATCACCTGCGCGATGGCCGCATCCTTGCGCACCATCGTCGGGTGCACGCGTTGCTCGATTCCTTTTTGCGTACGCACCGCAACGCCCAGCAGCTTCACGCGATAGCCAAGCTCGTCCGCGGCGGCGAGATCGGCCGGCGTAATCGAGGAGATGCCTTCGACATAGACCGCGCCCTGCTCGACTCGCGTGCCGAATGCGAGGCTTGCAAGAATTGCAAGCTTCTGCGCGGTATCGTGGCCTTCGACGTCGAAGGTTGGATCCGCTTCCGCGTATCCCAGGCGCTGCGCCTCCTTCAGGCAATCCGCAAAGCTCAGCTTGTCCTGCTCCATCCGCGTCAGGATGTAATTGCAGGTGCCGTTGAGAATCCCGTAGATGCGCTCGATCGAATTTCCGGCAAGCCCTTCGCGCAGCACTTTGACGATCGGGATGGCGCCGCCGACCGCCGCCTCGAAATTGAGTGCAACCTTGCTCTTCTCCGCAAGCGCAGCCAGGCGCAGACCGTGCTTCGCCAGCAGCGCCTTGTTCGCGGTGACGACGGATTTGCCGGACGAAAGCGCCGCTTCAACGGCCGCCTTTGCCGGATCGCCCGCGCCGCCGATCAGCTCTACAAAAACGTCAACGCCGGATTCGCGTGCGAGCGCCACCGGATCGGAAAACCATTTGAGCTTTTTCAGATCGACGCCGCGATTCTTTCCACGCGAACGGGCGCAAACGGCAACGATATCGACAGGACGCCCGCAGCGCGCCGCAAGCGCCTCGCGCTGATCGATGATCTGAGAAACGAGCGCGGCGCCGACCGTCCCCAATCCGGCAACCCCAATTCTTAGAGCCTGAGATTTATCCGTCATGAAAAATGAATGCAGTTATCCGGTGTGAGATCGGCACAACAAGAAATCCGCCCGGAATGAGCCGATGAAATTCGCGACGCGGCCTAACGCCGGGTGGCAAGCGGAACGACGTTGTGCAACTTTTCAGCCCCGCTTTCAAGAAAGCGGCGGACGTTGCGCGCGGCCTGCCGAATGCGCTGCTCGTTTTCGACCAGCGCGATCCGGACGTAGCCCTCGCCGTACTCGCCAAATCCGATCCCTGGGGAGACCGCAAGCTCCGCCTTCTCGACAAGCAGAGTCGCAAATTCGATGCTGCCGAGACTTTTGAACGGGTCCGGAATCGGCGCCCAGGCGAACATCGACGCGCGGGGGCTGGGCACGTGCCAGCCGGCGCGGCCGAAGCTCTCGACCAGGACATCGCGGCGACGCTTGTACGTTTCGCGCATTTCCTGGATGCAGTCCTCCGGACCGTTGAGCGCGGCTGTTGCGGCGACCTGCACCGGCGTGAACGCGCCGTAGTCGAGATAGGATTTGACGCGCGCGAGCGCTGCAATGATGCGCTCATTGCCGACCGCAAAACCCATGCGCCAGCCAGGCATCGAAAATGTTTTCGATAGCGACGTGAACTCCACGGCGATATCCATCGCGCCCGGCACCTGCAACAAGGACGGCGGCGGGCTGCCGTCGAAGTACACCTCCGCGTAGGCAAGGTCGGACAGGACGAAAATGCTGTACTTCTTCGCGAAGGCGACGAGATCCCGATAGAAGTCGAGGCTCGCAACGTAAGCCGTCGGATTCGCCGGATAGCAGACGACGACCGCGATCGGCTTGGGGATCGAATGGATGATCGCGCGCTCGAGCGTGTGGAAGAAATTCGGCGTCGGCTCCGATGGAACGGAGCGGATCGTGCCGCCGGCCATCAGAAACCCGAACGCATGGATCGGATAGCTTGGGTTCGGAACGAGCACGACGTCACCGGGCGCGGTGATGGCCTGCGCGACGTTGGCGAAGCCCTCCTTCGAGCCAAGGGTCGCGACGACCTGGGTTTCGGGATTGAGTTTCACGCCGAAGCGGCGCCCGTAATAGGCGGCCTGCGCGCGGCGAAGTCCCGGGATGCCGCGCGAAGCGGAATAGCGGTCCGTGCGCGGCTTTCCCAGCGTCTCCTTCATCTTGTCGATGACATGCGCGGGAGCCGGAAGGTCCGGATTGCCCATGCCGAGGTCGATGATATCGGCTCCTGCGTTCCGCGCGCGGGCCTTGGCCCGGTTTACCTCTTCGAAAACGTAAGGCGGCAAGCGGCGGATGCGGTGAAAATCTTCCATCGGCTTAGACCTTCTTCAATCCTGACCCGCCTGCGCGCAAGCCTGCGCGGGCCACCCTTCCGGCCAGCAGGATGTTACCCCTGCTGGCTTTTATCATGGGTTACTCTTTGCGCCATCGCTCGGACTTAAGCTTAAGGGGGCAGGTTTCTTTTTCGGTTTCGCGCCGGAGCTCGCTTTTTCGCCTGCGCGTTAAGACCTTCCTGCCGGTCGCGCAGCTTTGTGAGCTCTTTCTCCAGCCTGATTTGCTCGCCCTCGGTCAAAGGCTTGTCCGAGCGCGGCGGCGGCATGTCATGAACAGCGGGATATTGGTACGGGGTTGCCGGCCGCGCGGGCGTATCGGCTGGAAGTCCAACGGAGGACGGGAGCTTGTCTTCGATGGCCGCCGCCGTACAGCCAACGAGCAGCGATCCGCCGAACAGGGCGGCGAGCGTTACAACCAAATAGTCCCTTGAGCGCATCAAAGCCCCGGTAGACCCCGAAACTGCTGTAGACTCAATGAATTATATCAGAGGCCGGGTAGCCCTTTAATGTGTCGGGAACAAGGTGGGTGAGAAGGGGCCGTTTTCGCAAGCGAAACCATGCTTTGAGTCGCGACTTGCAGGAGCCGGCGGGCCGGGCCATGTCTGCCAAAGGGGACCGACTGCGCATGGACAAGCGAACAACCGAACCAGCCAAGGTTGGCGACCTCGATCTTGAGGCCTTTGCGCACAACCTCGCCCGCCTGGTCGAGGAAGGCGGCAAGGCGCTGGCCGCGTACCTGAAACCGCGCGAACAGGGCCAGATCGACGGCAGCGTCGCCGAAGATGTTACCGACATCGTCAAGACCATAGGCCAGGTCGCGGAATACTGGCTGTCCGATCCGCAGCGGGCGCTCGAACTGCAAACGAGCCTGGGCCGCGCATATCTCGATCTGTGGGCGGGCATGGTCAAGCGCATGGCGGGCGAAGCCCCTCGCCCGGCGGCCGCCCCGGACCCCAAAGACAAACGCTTCGCGGATCCGGAGTGGTCGTCGAATCAGTTCTTCGATTTCCTGAAGCAGGCCTATCTGCTCACCTCCGACTGGGCGGACCGGCTGGTGCGCGACGCCGCGGGTGTCGATCCGCACGTGCGGCAAAAGGCTGAGTTCTACATCAGGCAGATCACCAACGCGATTTCGCCGTCCAATTTCGTTCTGACCAATCCCGAACTGCTGCGCGAAACCTTTTCCTCGAACGCCGGCAACCTCGTGCGCGGCATGAGCATGCTGACCGAGGACATCGCCGCCGGAAAAGGCAATCTCAAGATTCGCCAGTCGGACCTTGCGGTGTTCGAAGTCGGCCGCAACCTGGCAACGACGCGCGGCAAGGTGATCTATCAGAACGATTTAATGCAGCTCATCCAGTACGAGCCGACGACCGAGAAGGTGCACAAGCATCCGCTGCTGATCGTTCCGCCATGGATCAACAAGTTCTACATTCTCGATCTGACGCCCGACAAATCGTTCATAAAATGGTCCGTCGAGAACGGCCTCACCGTTTTCGTGATCTCCTGGGTCAATCCGGATGCGAAGCTCGCCGAAAAGAGCTTCGAGGAATACATGCGAGAGGGAATCCTCACCGCGCTCGATGTGGTCGAAAAGGTGACCGGCGAGCGCAAGGTGCACACGGTCGGGTATTGCGTCGGCGGCACTCTTCTTGCGATCACCCTTGCCTATCTCGCCGCAAAACGGCAGAGCCGCGCCGTATCGGCGACGTTCTTCACGGCGCAGGTGGACTTCACGCATGCCGGCGACCTCAAGATATTCGTTGACGAGGAGCGGATCAGGTCCCTCGAAACGCACATGAAGCGGCAGGGCTATCTCGAGGCCTCGCGTATGGCCACTACCTTCAATCTTCTGCGTTCGAACGACCTGATCTGGCCCTACGTCGTGAACAACTACGTGCGCGGGAAAAAGCCGGTGCCGTTCGACATCCTTCATTGGAATTCGGACGCCACCCGCATGCCGGCGGCCAATCATTCTTTTTATCTGCGCAACTGCTATCTCGACAACAATCTCACCAACGGCCGGATGAAGATCGGCGGCGTCAGGCTCGATCTGGGCAAGGTCAAGGTGCCGGTCTACAACTTGGCCACGCGCGAAGATCACATCGCGCCGGCCAAATCGGTCCTCGAAGGCTCCAAATATTTTGGCGGCCCGGTAAAATTCGTGCTCGCCGCCTCCGGTCATATCGCCGGCGTGGTCAATCCGCCGGAAAAGAAGAAGTATCAATACTGGACGGCCGCAAACCTGGCCGGCGGCGATCTCGACAAATGGCTTGCGCGCGCAACCGCGCATCCCGGGTCGTGGTGGCCCGACTGGCTCGAGTGGATCAAGGCGCACGATCGGAAAACCGTGGCAGCCCGAAAAGTCGGCGGCGGAAAACTCAAACCCATCGAGGACGCTCCCGGCTCTTATGTTAAAGTTCGGGACTAGCGCAAACTGGCGCAGTTAGGGGGACGCGATGTCCAGAGAGCTTTTGTGGCTGACGCTGACCGTCATCCTGACGGGCCTGATGTGGGTGCCCTACATTCTCGACCGCATTGCAGTGCGCGGACTGATGGGCACGATGGCCAACCCTTCGCGTGGCGACAAGCCGCAATCCGCATGGGCGCAGCGGCTCTATTTCGCCCATACCAACGCAGTCGAGAACCTGGTGATCTTCGCCAGCCTCGTGCTCATTCTCGATTCGATAGGGTATTCGACAACTGGCACAGTCACGGCCTGCGCCGTTTACTTCTGGGCACGCCTCGCGCACGTCATTGTCTATACGCTCGGCATTCCGGTGTTTCGCACGCTTGCGTTCGCGGCCGGTTTTGCCGCACAGGTCTGGCTTGCCCTGGCGATTTTTGGCGCGCTTTAGCCGGTTTGCGGCGCCGCGCGGGCGACGATCGCCTGCGTATCGACACCGCGGGGCAGCATTCCGAAGGCCCCGCCGCGATCGCCCCCAAGCCGCGATGCGCAGAAGGCGTCGGCCACCGCGGCCGGCGCATGCTCGATCAGCAGGGCTGCCTGCAGGGCCAGAACCAGATCGCGCGCAAAGGCGCGCGCTTGCGATTCATCGGCGCGGTCGCGAGTCGTCAAACGTTTTTGCAGGCTCGCCGTGAACGCCTTCAAGGCAGAATTGTCGGCGCCGGCCGCGGTCACTTCGCTCAGCAGCACTTCGGCGGCGGCCGGTGTCCGCTCGATGGCACGCAGCACGTCGAGGCACATGACGTTGCCGGAGCCTTCCCAGATCGAGTTGACCGGCGCCTCGCGGTAGATGCGCGGCATCACGCATTCCTCGATGTAGCCGGAGCCGCCCAGCACCTCCATGGCTTCCTGCGAGAGCGTAGCTGCGCGCTTGCAGATCCAGAACTTCACCGCCGGCGTCACCACGCGGCGGAAGACCATGGATGCCTCGTCGCTCTCGTCGTAGGCGCGCGCAAGCCGCATGGTCAGCGCCAGCGCCGCCTCCGATTCGAGCGCCAGGTCGGCGAGCACGTTCGTCATCAGCGGCTGGTCGACGAGATGCTTCTGGAAGGCGATGCGGTGCTTCGCGTGATGGATCGCTTGCGCGACCGCCGCGCGCATCAGGCTCGAGGAGCCGATGGCGCAGTCAAGCCGCGTGTAATTGCCCATCTCGATGATGGTAGGAATGCCGCGTCCTTCCTCGCCGACGAGTTGCGCATAGGCGCCAAAGAACTCAACCTCGCTTGACGCGTTTGATTTGTTGCCGAGTTTGTCCTTGAGGCGGATGATTTGTATCGCGTTGCGCTCGCCGTCCGGCGTCCAGCGCGGCAGCAGAAAACAACTCAAGCCTTTTGGCGCCTGTGCCAGCACGAGGAAGGCATCGCACGTCGGCGCGGACATGAACCATTTGTGCCCGCTGAGACGAAAGCTGCCGTCGGATGACGGCTCGGCGCGCGTCGTATTGGTGCGCAAATCGGAGCCGCCCTGGTTTTCGGTCATGCCCATGCCGAAGAGTGCCGACGTTTTCTCTTTCGCGGGCCGGAAGCGCGGATCGTAACGGCGGGCAAAAATGCGCGGCAACCATTCTGCCGCGATCTCGGGTGCGTGCCGCAGCGTGGGCACCGAGCCGTAGGTCATCGCCAGCGGGCAATAGACGCCGCTTTCGATCTGGTTGAGCAGGTACGTGCCGGCAGCGCGCGCGACATGCGCGCCGGACCTCGGCTCCGCCCACGGGCTCGAATGCAGGCCGGCTTCGAGCGCGACCGTCATCAGTTGATGCCAGGCCGGGTGGAATTCGACTTCGTCAAGCCGATGGCCGTAGCGATCGAGTGTCTTCAGAACCGGCGGATACTTGTTGGCGTCAAACCCGGCCTTGATCGTTTCCGGCTCGCCAACCGTTGCGCCGAGTGCGCTCAGTTCTGTGGCGGCCCAGCCGGCACCCTCGCGCTCAACAGCCTCGCGCAGCGCCTGATCGCTTTCGAAAACATTGTACGGTTCAAGGGGCGGCGGCTGATTGCTGACGTCGAACATTTCATTCTCCGATCGTTCAGGGACGGCAGGAAAGAGACCGCGCCCGGAACGACGAAGGATATTCCGGAGAACGTCCTACGGAAACAGCGCCACCTGCTCCAGTCCCATCGTTTCCGGAAATCCAAGCATCAGATTCATGTTCTGGATCGCCTGGCCGGATGCGCCCTTCACCAGGTTGTCGAGCGCCGAAACGACAATGGCCCGACCTTCGATCCGGTCCTTGGCAGCCCCAATAAACGTCATGTTGGAGCCGCGCACGTGCCGCGTTTGCGGCGTTTCGCCAAACGGCATGACGTGCACAAAGGGTTCCTTTGCGTAAGACTTCAGAAGTAGCCCATGAAGGTCTTCTGCGGTGCGGCCGCGCTTTCCGCGCACGTAAATGGTCGCGAGAATTCCCCGGTTCATGGGCACCAGATGCGGCGTGAACGTCACCACAACGTCGCGTCCGGCCGCGCGCGAGAATTCCTGGTCAAGCTCGGCCATATGCCGGTGATGCCCTACGCCGTAGGCATGAAAGCCTTCCGACACCTCTGAGAAGATCATCGACTCTTTTACGGCGCGCCCAGCCCCGGTCATACCCGACTTCGCATCGATGACGATCTCATCGAGATCGATCGCCTTGGCCTTGATGAGCGGAATGAGCGGCAACTGCGCCGTTGTGGTATAGCAGCCGGGATTGGCGACGAGGTGCGCGTTCCTGATCTCGCGCCGGTGCACTTCGACGAGTCCGTACACCGCCTGCTTCTGTAGATCGGGTGCATGGTGCTCATGCCCATACCATTTGGCATAAGCCGTGATGTCCGCGAGCCGAAAGTCTGCCGACAAATCAACCACCTTTGCCGCCGGCATGGCCGCGAAGATCGCCGAAACGACTTTCTGCGTCGTGGCGTGCGGAAGCGCGCAAAAGATCAGGTCGAGATTGGCGCCGATCCAGTCGATGCTGTCGATCGAGACAAGCTTCGGCAGTGAGTATGGAGAGAACTGCGGAAACACCTCCCGCATCTCCAGGCCCGCCCGCCGCTCGGCAGTGAGTAGCGCGATCTCGGCGCGCGGATGGCGGAGCAACAGCCGCACCAATTCGGCCCCGGTATAGCCGGACGCCCCTAACACGCCGACTCTCGATTTGGTGGCCATCGCAGCCCCCTTCTCCTCACGGCCGGCACCGATGCCGGAAATGCAATCGGCTTCCGCGGCGGCGGAAGCAGCTTACGTCATACCGGATTTGGAGAGCGGCAGGGACTTGAGACGCGCCGCAGGATCCTCGTCCGGCGGCACAGGGGCGTTCACGCGCGCGAGCGCTCCCGTGCCGTGACGGTACGGCGGCGGCGCGAAATGGCGGCGGCAAACGTTTTCATGACGGGGCGATATAGGCGGAACCCTGGGTGCGGTCAACCGGCCTTCCCCGCAATGGCACCGGCTGGTCTATCAGCAAGGCCTTGACCACCATGTCGCGGGCCAACCCCGGATCGACGCCGTTCGCAGCAATCAGGTCCTTGCAATCGGCAACGATCGCATCGGCGTCCTGCATGATCTTGAGCCGCTTGAAATGATCGGCGTGGCTCAGCCCCATACTCTCGCCGACGATGTCAAGCACGTTAACGATCCTGAACGGCCAATCGCGCTCGAGGGCGCACAGGTCGCGATGGTCGGCGTGATAGATCGCCGCGAGCGCGTCCACGCCGGCCTTTTCCGCGGCTTCCAATTCGGCGACATAAAGCCCGCGCTTATACTCCGGCAAAGCGTTGAGGAAGTTGCTCATCAGGCCGACGGCCGGCTGCCGCAAATCAATCAGCTCGACTCCTGGCACCATTTGCAAGAGTTCGGTCGCGGCCTCGACCACACCTTTGATTCCTGGATGCTTGTGCAATGCGACCTTCAGCGGCACCGGCTTGCGCAGCAGCAGCCGCAAATCATCAAATCGCGTCTTCAGAAACAGCATGAACGGAGTCATCTCGAACGGCCGCGAGCCGCGCACCTTCTCGATGGTCGGCAACGTGTTCTCGGTGAACTGCACATGGCAGCTCGCGCACCACGAGATCACGCCGGCCTTCCCTTCCGCCAGCTTGTCGAGCGAATTGGTGGCGACGCGGCCGGACACTTCGGTATCGCCGGTGCGCAACTGGACGATCCCGCAGCAATGGCTCGGCCCACCCATGACTTTGTAGGTGACGCCGAGCGCGTCCATGACGTCGAGCGCGGTGAGCGCGATGTGCGGTGTCTTCAGCACGTTGCACCCGGTGTAGAAAACAAAATCCGGCCGCTCTCCCGGCTTGACGGTTGAGCCGGATTCAAGCCGTTGGGCGACTTTTTGCCCGAGCCGCGTCAGTTCGTCGGCACTCAACTGCATGCGCGCCAGCACGTTCGAGCCGTCAGCCACAAGACGGAAATTTTCCACGCCCTTTTTGCGACGCTCGCGCGGCTCGTTCGTATGCTGCGCCATTTTCATGCGCGCCATCGCCAGCAGGAAGCGCGGGTTGACCCCGTAATCGCAAGCCGTGACGCAGTCGCCGGTCAGCACGCAGCCTTTCGCCCAGGCGCGCGATGCCTCCGGCCCCTCACCCGTGCGCACGATGTCGAGGATGCCCGATATGACTTCTTGCGGCGCGGCGTTCACGCCGGCGGGGCCGGTGACCGGGCAGACCTCGACGCACTTGCCGCACCTGGTGCACGCGTCAAGCATTTCATCGGTGCGTGCCATCAGGGCGGATTCGAAAGCAGTTGCGGTCATCGGAACACCCGATTCAAGCTGGCATCATTCAATGTAACCGCTCGATCCGGATGCCGCCAGCGTGGTTCCGCAAAAAGAAAGGCCGCCTGGATCGGGCGGCCTTCACGGTTTCACGATGCGCTGGCGTCAGACCGGCGTCCAGAGCGCCGGAACAAGCCGGAAGTTCTTGCCATTTTTCTCGACGTGGCCAACCGCCGGGAACGAAAAATGATAACCAGCTACCAGCACCTTCTCCGCCGAAGCCATGTCGTAGAATTTGTGGCGCGTCTTGAGCGTGAGCGCCGGATCGTTGTCGAACAGCGCGATCCAGTCCGTGTGCGCTTGACGTCGTGTCAGTTCAGTTATTGTCGATTTCCTCCTGTGTGGATTTTTGTGTCGTGGCGCGTGACAGCGCGCCGATTTGACGGCGTAACCCCATCACGCCCGAAATATTCCAAAAGACTCCCAGCGACTTTGGGACCGGTCCGTATAGGCGAGCAGCCGCGGGTTGGCTAAGGTATCGGCCGTCGACAACCCTGCGCCTGAATGGGCAGGTGAAGCAATGCCGGACCGACACCGGCATCATATCCTGTGGGAGGAATATATGCGTCTATTGTCTCTGATGGCCGGCGCGGCCGTCGCTGCGATCGTGACCACCGGCAGCGCGTTTGCGCAGGGTGTACCCGAAAAGATGCCGTTCGACATTCCGTACGGAACGCCGGTGAACTACGAAGAGGCGATCAAGCTGATCGATACGGCAGCGGCGGAAGCGAAGAAGCATGGCTGGAAGATGAACATTGCCGTCGTCGACAACAACGGCGACCTGATCGCTTTTCAGCGGATGGACGGCGCGCAGATTGCGTCAGTCAATATCTCGCAGGGCAAGGCGCGCACGGCGGCGCGCTATCGCCGGCCGACCGAGGTCTTCTTCAAGGCCTTCGAAAGCGGTCATCCCTATGTTGCGACGCTTGACCCGACGCTGGTTGCCTCGACCGGCGGTTTTCCGCTCGTGAAAGGCGGCAAGATGGTCGGCGCGATCGGCTGCTCGGGCGGCACCGGCGGTCAGGATGGCGTGACCTGCAAGGCCGCCGCCGACACAGTGAAGTAGCCCGCGGTCGCGGCGACTTCATTCAGATCGGCGCGGGCTCCGCCGCGATGAAGGCGGAGCCCGCTATTTTTTAGCCAAGGTGCAGAAACTTCAGGCCGAAGGTGCCCGGCGCCAGCAGCAGCGCCGCCCACAGGAATGCGGACGAGAAGTTGGCGATCTGGAACTTCAGCCGCGGCATGACCAGAACGCCGGCGGCGAGCGGCACCGTAGCGCGCAGAGGACCGAGGAAACGCCCGACGAAGACCGCGTAGACTCCGTAGCGCTCGACGAAACGATGTCCCCGCGCGATCAAGCCCGGATGGCGCGAGAGCGGCCAGACCTTCGCCACCGCCCCCTTGAACGTCATCCCGAACCAGTACGACAGCCAGTCCCCGATCGCCGCGCCGAGCGAGGCCGAAATCCAGATCGGCACAAAATCGATGCCGCTTGCGCCGACCAGCGCGCCGATGCCGACCAGCGCGACCGTCGCCGGCACCACGAACGAGATGAGCGCGAGCGACTCGCCGAAGGCGAGCGCGAAGACGATCGGAAGAGTCCAGGCTTCGTGGTCGCGGACAACGGCGAGGATCAGCTGGACATAATGCTCGATATCCATCGCCGGACCAACGCCTTCATCCGCGGAATGCGGCCTCTGAAGGCCAAGTTAGCACGCCGTTAACGCGGCGCGCGCAGGCTGGCCGCGACAAAACATCGGCAAAAGGCGGGCATGCGGCCACTTTTGCCGCATGATCGTGGCATAGTCGGTGGCAACCGATTCGCCCAACCCCTATCTACCAAGCTCATGGCCAAGACTGCGACCAGACAAACCTCGTCCAAACAGGAAGACCTTTTCGAGCTGCCGCGCGACCGCGGCGGCGCGCGCAAGGCGGCCGCGCGGGCGAAATCGGCGGCGCGCGGGGGAACCGACGGCGGTTATACCGCGAAACACATCGAGGTGCTGGAAGGCCTCGAACCGGTGCGCCGCCGGCCCGGCATGTATATCGGCGGCACCGACGAGAAGGCGCTGCATCATCTGTTTGCCGAAGTCATCGACAACGCCATGGACGAGGCGCTCGCCGGCCATGCCGACTGGATCGAAGTGGAGATGGAGGCCGACGGCTTCGTCAGCGTCAACGACAACGGCCGCGGCATTCCGGTCGATCCGCATCCGAAGTTCAAGAACAAGTCGGCGCTCGAAGTCATCATGTGCACGCTGCACGCCGGCGGCAAATTCGATTCCAAGGTCTACGAGACCTCGGGCGGCCTGCACGGCGTCGGCGTCTCGGTCGCCAACGCGCTCTCCGAGCGCATGGAGGTCGAAGTCGCGCGCGAGCAGACGCTCTATACGATGGCGTTCGAGCGCGGAAAGCCGAAGACCAAGCTGATCAAGGCCGGCCGCGCGCCCAACCGCCGCGGCACCAAGGTGCGCTTCAGGCCCGATCCGCAGATTTTCGGGCCGAAGGCCGCCTTCAAGGCCGAGCGCGTGTTCAAGATGGCGCGCTCCAAGGCCTACCTCTTCGGCGGCGTCGAAATCCGCTGGCGCTGCGACAAGGCCCTGCTCAAGGGCGCGGAAGACGTGCCGGAAAAGGCGACCTTCCATTTCGCCGAGGGCCTGAAGGATTACCTCGCCGCCAATCTCAACGGCGCAACGCTCGTGCATCCGGACATCTTCACCGGCTCGGCCGGCAAGACCGGCCGGCACGGCGCCGCCGAATGGGCGATTGCGTGGACGGCGGACGCCGACGGCACGCTCCTGTCGTATTGCAATACGATTCCCACGCCCGACGGCGGCACGCATGAATCCGGTCTGCGCAGCGCGCTGCTGCGCGGCCTGAAGGATCACGCCGAGCGTGTCGGCCAGGGAAAACGCGCGGCTCCCATAAGCAGCGATGACGTGATGACGGGCGCTGCCTGCATGCTCTCCGTGTTCATCCGCGAGCCGGAATTCCAGGGCCAGACCAAGGACCGCCTCGCGACCACCGAGGCGCAGCGCATCGTCGAGAACGCGATCAAGGACCCCTTCGATCACTGGCTCGCCGGCAATCCCCTGCAAGCCAACAAGCTGCTCGACTTCGTGATCGAGCGCGCCGAGGAGCGCATCCGCCGGCGGCAGGAAAAGGAAATCTCGCGCAAGACGGCCGTGCGCAAATTGCGGCTGCCCGGCAAGCTTGCCGACTGCACCAATTCCGCCGCCGAGGGCTCGGAGATTTTCATCGTTGAAGGCGACAGCGCCGGCGGCTCCGCCAAGCAGGCGCGCGACCGGCGCACGCAAGCCGTTCTTCCCTTGCGCGGCAAAATCCTCAACGTTGCTTCCGCCGGCAAGGACAAGCTCGCGCAGAACGCGCAGCTCGCTGATCTCATCCAGGCGCTCGGCTGCGGTACCGGCGTGCACTTCCACGAAAAGGACCTGCGTTACGAGAAGGTGATCATCATGACGGACGCCGACGTTGACGGCGCCCACATTGCGTCGTTGCTGATCACGTTCTTCTACCGGCAGATGCGCCCGCTGATCGACAACGGCCGGCTTTACCTCGCGGTGCCACCGCTTTATCGGCTCTCGCACGGCGGCAAGATCGTCTACGCGCGCAACGACAAGCACAAAGAGGAATTGCAAAAAAAAGAATTCCACGCCAACGCCAAGGTCGAGATCAGCCGCTTCAAGGGGCTGGGCGAGATGATGGCGGCGCAACTGAAAGAGACCACCATGGACCCCGGCAAGCGCACGCTGTTGCGCGTCGTGCTGGTGGAGAATGAGCGCAAGCCGACCGAAAAGACCGTCGAGCGCCTGATGGGCACGAAGGCCGAAGCGCGCTTTGCCTTTATTCAGGAGAACGCGGAATTCGCCAAGGACGAGCTGCTTGATGTCTGAGCGCTGCGCTGCTGCATTTGTGCAGAACCGGCGTCTCCGCTCCTGAGCCGACCACGACGCCGTCCTTCACGCGCGCACTTTCGCCTTTCGGCTTGTTGAAGAGCGTGCGCCAGTTGCCGGCGCGGACGAACCAGATTTGTTCCTGCAATTGCGTCTGCCTTTTTCCGACGCGGTAGCGCACCTCGACTCGCACGGTATTGTCCGTGAGCGGTCTTGCCGACACAATGGTATAGCGGTTGACGTAGGTGCCCGGCCCGGCGTCATCTTTTTCGGTGACCGGACCCGCGCCGCTCGGCCTGAAGACGGTCACGCGCGGATTGTCCGGCGACGGTTTGCGCTCGCAATCGATTGCCCACGTCCCGAACAGGCCGAATTGCTCGAACACCTTCGCGACCGATGGCTCCCGCGCCGCGGCGGGCGCGAGGAGCGCAAACATCAAGACAACTGACGCACACACCCGCATGGTTATGAACCCGGTTACTCACCCAAGCGGGAGATTACCAACGCGTTTGCCGACGGCAATCGCCGTCGGCGCTTGTCACCATCCGATTAACTTGCGTTATTCGGGGAAGTTGAGCTTCGCAGCCTTGACGACCTCGGCATAATTCTTGATGTCGTCGTCGATCAGCTTTCTGAACGCATCGCCTGTGGGACCGCCGGGTTTCACCGCCATCGCGGACAGGCGCTGCTTGACGACGCCGTCCGCCAGCGCCTTGGACAAGGCCTCCTCCAGTTTCTTGACGACCGGCGCCGGCGTGCCGGCGGGCGCGAAGAAGCCGCTCCACAATTTGACGTTCACGCTCGGGTATCCCGCCTCGGCCATGCTCGGCACGTCGGGCAATTCGGGCGAACGCTCCGCGCCGGTGACAGCCAGCGCGCGGGTCTTCCCTCCTTTTACCAGCGGCATTGCGGGAGGGCCGTCGGAGATCGTCAGCAGGCTTTGGCCGGCAACAACGCTGAGATTGGATTCATTGCTGCTTTTGTACGGGATCATGGTCCCGGGCATTCCGGTCTTGAGCTTCAGCAATTCGGTCGCAATGGTGAAAGCGGGCGAGGAGCTCGCGTAATTTGCCTTGTCGGGGTGCGCCTTGGCAAAGGCGACCAATTCGGCGACGGATTTGACCGGGGTCGTCGCGGGCACCACAAGGATCAGCGGAAACGACGCGATCATGGCCAGCGGCACGAAGCTTTTGGTCGGATGATATTTGAGCTTGTGGTAGATCGCGGCGGCGATGGACATCTGGCCGGTGGCGCCGACCATCAGCGTGTAACCGTCGGCCGGCTGGTGCGCGACGTAGTCGGCGGCGATCCGCCCGCCTGCCCCCGCCTTGTTCTCCACGATGATCGTCGTTCCGCCGAGCGCCTCTTGCAGTTTCGGCACGACCAGGCGCGCAAAAATATCGTTGCCGCCGCCCGCCGCAAAGCCCACGATGACGCGGATGACGTGGTTCGGGTAGTTCGCGGCATCGCCCTGCGCGGACGCGGTACGCGCAACCATCGCTACCAGCAGCGCGGCAAGCGCGCAGGCCAAAGCGCCACGGATCGCTCTCATGCGCTCGTTCCTCCCTTGGTGTCCTTCTTGAATGTGACGAACCGCCGGTCAGCCTACACGGGCCCGCGACGCAGGCAAGAGCCGCCGCCGGCATGTGCCAGGATTCCAAATGTCGCTCACCGCTTGCGTGGGCCGGTGTCAGGCTGATGTCAGTCCCCCACCCGCCTGTGGCAGCCAACGCCAGAACCGACGCCGATCTTTTTGGACATCCGCGCGGATTGGCATTCCTGTTCGCGACCGAGATGTGGGAGCGCTTTTCCTATTATGGAATGCGCGCGCTGCTCGTTCTCTACATGACCAGGTATCTGCTGTTGCCGCCGCAGGCGGGCGCGGTCATCGGTCTGGCCACATTCCGGAGCCTGCTCGAGACGATTTTCGGGCCGCTCGACCTGCAGCCGCTCGCGTCACAAATCTACGGCTTTTACACCGGCCTCGTTTACCTCACGCCGATCTTCGGCGGCCTCATCGCCGACCGGCTGCTTGGGCAACGCCGCACGGTCATCATCGGCGCGGCGCTGATGGCGATCGGCCATTTCATGATGGCCTTCGAGCCGCTGTTCCTGCTCGCGCTCTTTGTGCTCATTCTCGGCAACGGCGCGTTCAAGCCGAACATCTCGACCCAGGTCGGCGCCCTCTACGCGGCCGGCGACCGCCGCCGCGACCGGGCGTTTTCGATCTTCTATGTCGGCATAAACCTCGGCGCGTTTCTGGCGCCGCTCGTGTGCGGGACACTCGGCGAGGAATACGGCTGGCACTACGGCTTTGCGGCGGCCGGCGTCGGCATGACAATCGGATTGCTGACCTATCTTTACGCCTCACGCACGTTGCCGCCCGACCAGTTCACGCGCGCGCGCCAATCTGCGCATCGGGAGCGGCTCCGCGCCGCCGACTGGCGCGCGATCGCAGGTTTGCTCGTCCTCTTTTTTCCGGTGACGTTTTTCTGGGCGACCTACGAGCAGCAGGGCAACACCATTGTGCTGTGGGCCGACGGGTTCACCAGCCGCAGCATCGATCTTTGGGTGTGGCGCGGCGAGATTCCGGTCACCTGGTTTCAGGCGCTCAACCCGTTCATGATTTTTGCCTTTACGCCCTTCGTCGTCGCGCTGTGGCGGCGGCAAGGAACGCGCGAGCCCTCGACGGTCGCCAAGATGGCCATCGGCTGCTTTCTCAACGCGGCATCCTTCCTGGTGCTGTTTGCGGCTGCCCATTTTGCCGGTGGTGACAAGGCGAGCTGGTTGTGGCTGTTCGCCTTTTTTGTCGTTCTGACGATCGGCGAACTTTATCTCTCCCCGACCTCGCTTTCGCTGGTGACGAAGGTCGCGCCGCCGGGCGTTTTGTCGATGATGATGGGCGTATGGCTCGCCACGAGCTTCACCGGAAATTTCCTCGCCGGTTATCTCGGAAGCTTCTGGTCGGCGATGGACAAAGGCCGCTTCTTCCTGATGTGCGCCCTGATCGTCGCCATGGCGGGCGGCATCATTGCGCTGCTCAATCGGCCCCTGCGGGCGGCGATTGCCGAGAATCAATCGATCGGCAATCCCGCGTAGTTCTCGGCGAGGGTTGTCATCGCCGCACGCGAACCCACGAGATAGTCGAGCTCCGCCAGTTGCCGGCGCCGGTCGAACGCGTTCTCGTGCGGGAAGTGGTGCAGCATCTGCGTCATCCACCAGGAGAAGCGTTGCGCCTTCCAGACCCGCGGCAACACCTTTTTTGAATAACCGTCAAGCTGGTCGGTCTTGCCGGAACGGTAGAACTCCGCGATGGCGCGCGCGAGCATACGCACGTCCGCCAACGCAAGGTTCATTCCCTTGGCGCCGGTTGGCGGCACGATATGCGCGCTGTCGCCGGCAAGAAACAGCCGGCCATGCTGCATCGGTTCGACCACGAAGCTGCGCATGGCCGTGACGCCCTTCTGCACGATGCTGCCTTCCTTGAGCTCGCGCACGCCGCCGAGCCGCGCGTGCAACTCTTCCCAAATCTTGCCGTCGGACCAGTTATCGATGTCCTCGTCCGGCGCGCACTGGAAATAGAGCCGCGCCAGCACCGGCGAGCGCATGGTGAAAAGCGCAAAGCCGCGGTCGTGGTAGGAATAGATCAGTTCGTCATCCGGCGGCGGCGACTCCGAAAGAATGCCCAGCCAGCCGAAAGGATATTCCCGGTCGTAGGCTGTGAGCACGCCTTCCGGAATGCTCGGCCGGCAGATGCCATGAAAGCCGTCGCAGCCGCCGATGAAATCGCAGTCGATCTCCTGCGTCTTTCCTTCGTGGCGAAAACGAATCTTCGGCCGATTGCTCTCCACATCGTGCACGCTTACGTCGTCGACTTCGAACAGAACCGGCTGACCGGTGCCGAGCCGGTGCGCGATCATGTCCTTCACGATCTCCTGCTGGCCGTAGATCACCACGCCCTTGCCGACGAGATCGACGAAGTCGATCGGATGCAATGTGCCGGCAAAATTCCATTTGATGCCGCGATGAAACAGCCCTTCCCGCTGCATCCGCTCACCGACGCCGACCTCGACCAGCATGTCGTGCGCCCATTGCTCGATCAGCCCGGCGCGGACGCGGCTTTCGCAATAAGCCCGATCGCGTGTCTCGATCACGATGGACTCGATGCCGGAAAGTTGAAGCAGCCGCGCGAGCATGAGGCCCGCAGGCCCTGCGCCAATGATGCCGACTTGCGTACGCATAAAGAGTGCTTCCGGATGGTTTCTGCGGCTATAGGGTCAACGATCGGCGGCGCAAAGGAACAAATGGCGGAAAGGCTGGCCCATGTCAGCCGCGAAGCCAGTCGACCAGCGCGGCATTGACCGGCTCGGGACGTTCGAGCGTCGACAAATGACCGCAGTCGCGGACGACGCACAGCTTGGCGCGCGGAATGCCCGCCGCGATCTCGCGCGAAAGCTCCGGCGGCGTCGCCACGTCGCCGTCGCCGACCAGCACCAAAGTCGGGCACTTGATCGTGGGCAACAGCGGTCTCGAGTCCGGGCGTGTCATGATGGCTGTCATCTGGCGAACGAATGCTTCCGACCCGGTTTCATCAGCCATCTGCCGGACGGTCGTCTTGAGCGGCTCGTCGTTCTGCCGATCGGCATGCAGGTAACGCGGCATCGCCAGGTCGGCGATTTCTCCATATCGCCCCTCTTGCGCCATGGCGATTTGTGTTTTGCGCAGCGCGGTCTGCTCGGGCGTATCGGCGCGGGCCGAGGTGTCGAGCAGCGCAAGCCGCGTGATGCGCTCAGGCGCAAGCCGCAGGATTGCGAACGCGATATAGCCACCCATCGACAGGCCCGCGAGGGCGAACGATGGCGGCGCATCGGCCAGAATGCGTGCGGCAATCTTCTCCATGCTGTCGTCGCGGCGATGATCAGCAATGGTTACCGGGCCGAACGGCCACAGGGCCGGAAGCTGCGGCGCATAGAGGCGCGCGGTGCAGGTCAAACCGGGAATGAGAACGATCGGAACGGGTTGCGCCATCGGCTCTTCCCAAGCCAAAAACATTAAGAATTAATATGCTTTATTGGACTTCAGATACATTGACTTTCGCCGGTGCGACCCTATGTTCCGGTCGAACGGTACGAGTAGAAGATTCGGCCGTCCTTCCGCGCATCGCAACCCGTTTTCATCCGGCGCGGGCTCCGGGCGGCCCCGACTCGAGGATTTATGCCTTTCTCCCATCTCGGCTTGTCCGACAAGGTTCTCGCCGCCATCGAAGCGGCCGGCTACAAAACCCCCACCCCCATTCAGGAACAGGCAATTCCCCACGTCCTCCAGCGCAAGGACGTGCTCGGGATCGCGCAGACCGGCACGGGTAAAACCGCGGCCTTCGTCCTGCCGATGCTGACCATGCTCGAGCAGGGCCGCGCGCGGGCGCGCATGCCGCGCACGCTCATTCTTGAGCCGACGCGCGAACTTGCCGCGCAGGTCGCGGACCACTTCGAGAAGTACGGCAAGAACCACAAACTGAACGTCGCGTTGATCATCGGCGGCGTTTCGTTCGACGATCAGGACGCCAAGCTCCTGCGCGGCGTCGATGTGCTGATCGCAACCCCGGGGCGCCTGCTCGATCATTTCGAGCGCGGCCGGCTGCTGTTGTCGGGCGTCGAGTTGCTGATCATCGACGAAGCCGACCGCATGCTGGACATGGGCTTCATTCCGGACATCGAGCGCATCGGCAAGCTGGTGCCGTTTACACGGCAGACGCTGTTTTTCACCGCAACAATGCCGTCGGAAATTCAGCACATCGCCGACACGTTCCTGCACAATCCCGTGCGCGTGGAAGTATCGAAGCCGGCAACCACCGCTGCCACCATCAGCCAGCAACTCGTCGCCACCGGGCGCGATCCGCATGAAAAGCGCGAGACGCTGCGCAACCTCATCCGCTCGGCCGACAATTTCAAGAACGCGATCGTGTTCTGCAACCGCAAGCGCGAGGTGGCCCAGCTGCACCGGTCGCTGCTGCGGCACAAGTTCAACGCCGTCGCCCTGCACGGCGACATGGATCAGCCGGCGCGCATGGCGGCGCTCGATGCGTTCCGCAGGGGTGAAGCCAAGCTTTTGATCGCTTCGGATGTTGCCGCGCGCGGCCTCGATATTCCGGACGTCAGCCATGTCTTCAATTTCGACGTGCCGCATCACCCGGACGACTACGTCCATCGCATCGGCCGCACCGGCCGTGCTGGCAAGAGTGGCACCGCTGTCACCATTGTCGCCCCCATCGACCGCCGCGCCGTCGATACGATCGAGCGGCTGATCGGACAGACTATTCCATGGGCGGGCAGCTCCCTCTCAAACGAACAGCCGGAAGAGCAATTCCGACGGGGACAAGGCTCACGTCAGCAGCAAGATCGTGCCCGGCACGGGCGCAAACGCAATGGCTCGCAGCAGCAACAGCAACAGCAGCAGCAGCAGCAGCGAAGGCAGGACCGGCCTGCCCTTCAACAGCGTCCGCGCGCACCGCGCGAGAATGAAGCCGACAAGAGCCATTTGCCGGCATTTCTCCTCCGGCCGGTTCCGGCGAGGGCCTGAAACCGGCACGCGCAGCGGTAATTGCTGCACCTCTCCTGAATTTACGTCCCGTTCACCGCGACCTATTACCGTGTTTGGCACTGTAGTTTTGAGCCGCAGACCAGCGTCAATTCACCTGGCTTTTCCGGACGCGCTGCAGCCTGTAGCGAGGATTCTGCGATGTCGGCGGGACACGTGGACGACCACGAACACACGATGGCGTTTGCGCAGATCGCGCTTGCGCAAATCAAGGCGCTCTCCCAGCCCGCTTATCCGCGCAACTACGAAATCTGGTACACCTACGCGACCGGCTACAATCCGGCGTTCAACGAGCGCATAAACGAAATTCTCCGGAAGAAGGGCTCGCTGAGCGAGGACGATCTCAATCAGCTTTTCGAAAGCTATCTGTCGCCTTCGCGCTTGACCGAGCGCATCGACAAGGTCGGCAGTCAGGTGGTGGGCGAAATCGATCAGGTGATGGCGATGATCGACGCCGCCGCCGGCAGCGCCAGCAGCTATACCGAAAGTCTCGCCGACATGGGCGAGAAGATCGTTCAATCGCAGGATCGTGAGGGATTGCGGACGATCGTCGAGAGTCTGGTGCAGACGACGAAGGAGATGGAAGCCTCGAACCAGAAGCTGGAAGCGCGGCTCAATGCGTCGAAACGCGAAATTCGCGAGCTGCAGCAGAATCTCGAAGCCGTCCGTACCGAAAGCTTGACCGATCCGTTGACGCAGCTTCCGAACCGCAAGGCCTTCGATGCGGTTATCGCGCAGGCGATTGCCGACGCTCACGCGCGAGGTGAGTCGCTTTCCCTGCTGATGACCGACATCGACCATTTCAAGACGTTTAACGACAGCTTCGGTCATCTCACCGGCGATCAGGTGCTGCGCCTCGTCGCCACGTGCATGAAGCAAAACGTCAAAGGCCAGGATACGGCGGCGCGCTATGGCGGCGAGGAGTTCGGGGTCATCTTGCCGAAAACGCCGCTGCGTGCGGCGGTAACGGTTGCCGATCACATCCGGCGCGCCGTGATGACCAGGGAGCTGATGAAGCGTTCGACCGGCGAGCATCTCGGCCGCGTGACGATTTCGGTCGGCGCCGCCACGCTCAGGAAAGACGATACGGCGCAAACATTGCTCGAGCGGGCCGACGCGTGTCTTTATGCCGCCAAGCGGCACGGCCGCAACCGCGTGATGTGTGAGACCGATCCGGAGGTCGCCGCCGCGCGTGTCGCCTGACAGGCGAACAGACGTGCAAATTCGCGGCCGTCAGTGAAGCTGACCAGCCTGCCCCACTATTGCGCGGTGTCCTTCGCCGGCGCGAGTTGAACCGACTCGCCGCAGCCGCAGGCGGACGTCTGGTTCGGATTGTTGAATACGAATTGAGCTGACAGTTTCTCGGTTCTGAAATCCATTTCGGTGCCGAGCAGAAACAGTACAGCCTTCGGGTCGATCAGAATTTTCACGCCCTTGTCCTCGACCACCTCGTCGCTGGGATTTGGCGCCTCGGCATATTCCATCGTGTATTCCATGCCGGCGCAGCCGCCGTTCTTGACCCCGACGCGCACACCCATCACCGGGCGCTCCGCGCGCGCCATTGCGTCCTTGATGCGGGCGGCGGCGGCCTCCGTAAGCCGCATTACCTGAGGTCGGGGTCGTGCTGTGGCCATGCAGTCCTCTATAACGTCCAAGCCTTTAATTTGGTGTTTCACCGGCGCGACGGCAACCGCACCGGCGCTCACCACATATTGAGCACGAGTCGGGCTTCGTCCGACATCCGGCTCGGATCCCAGGGCGGATCCCACACCACCTGCACCTTCGTCTCCTTCACGCCGGGCACGCTAGAAACCGCGTTCTCCACCATCACCGGCAACTCCTGCGCCGACGGGCAGTTGGGCGTCGTCAGCGACATCTCGATCTTCACAGTGCGGTCGTCTTCCACCTCGATCTTGTAGATCAGGCCAAGCTCGTAGATATCGGCGGGAATTTCCGGGTCGTAGACCGTCTTGAGCGCCGACACGATCTCGTCGGTGATCTTGATGAGCTCATCCTGCGGCAAAGCTGACGAGGACGCAGGCTCCGCAACCGCGGTTTCACCTTGTTTCTCGACGCTGGGTGTTTCGTCAGTCATGCGAAAAATTCCTGTGCCTTGACGAGCGACGCGGCAAGCGTATCAACCTCTTCCCTGGTGTTGTAGAGGCCGAAGGACGCGCGGCAGGTCGCCGTCAGACCGAAGCGGGCGAGCAGCGGCATCACGCAATGCGTGCCCGCACGAACGGCGACGCCGGAGCGGTCGATGATCGTCGCGACATCGTGCGGATGCGCGCCTTTCATCTCGAACGAAACGATTGGCCCCTTGTCCCTGGCATTGCCGACGATTCGCAGCGAATTGATCTGCCGGAGGCGCTCGTGCGCGTATGCCGCAAGCCCGCGCTCATGCACGCCAATGCGCTCCTTGCCGATCGAATTGATGTAATCGATAGCCGTCCCGAGGCCGATCGCCTGCACGATGGACGGCGTCCCCGCTTCGAATTTGTGCGGCGGGTCGCCGTAGGTGATGCGGTCCTCGAACACCTCGCGGATCATCTCGCCGCCGCCATTGAACGGCGGCATCGCGGCGAGATGCTTGTGCTTCCCGTAGAGGACGCCGATGCCGGTCGGCCCGTAAACTTTGTGGCCGGTGAAGGCGTAGAAGTCACAATCGATATCGCGCACGTCCACGTCGAGATGCACCGCGCCCTGCGCGCCATCGACCAGGACCGGAATGCCGCACGCATGCGCGAGCGCCACGACCTCTTTCACCGGCACGGCTGTGCCCAGCACATTGGACATCTGCGTGATCGCAACCATTTTGGTGCGCGGCGTCAGCAGCTTCTCGAATTCATCGATCAGGAAGTTGCCTTCGTCGTCGACCGGCGCCCATTTGATCACCGCGCCTTGCCGTTCGCGCAGAAAATGCCACGGCACGATGTTGGAATGGTGCTCCATGATCGAGAGCACAATTTCATCGCCCTCCTTAAGGCGCTCGCGTCCGAACGTGTACGCGACGAGATTGATTGCCTCGGTCGCATTGCGCGTGAAGACGATTTCTTCGGCGCGCTCGGCATTGATGAAAGCGCGTACCTTTTCGCGCGCGTTCTCGTAGGCCTCGGTCGCCGCATTGGCGAGGTAGTGCAGGCCGCGGTGGACGTTGGCATATTCCGTCTTGTACGCATGGTCGAGCCGGTCGAGCACGACTTGCGGCTTCTGCGCCGAGGCCGCGTTGTCGAGATAAACGAGCGGCTTGCCATAGACCTGCATCGCCAGCGCTGGGAAATCCTGCCGGATGCGGGCGATGTCATAACTGCCGTTTTTCACCGCTTGGTGCATACCAGTGTTACCCCAAGCTCCGCTCGTCCCGGCGGAAGCGAGGACGCAATGCTTCGGCTTTCGCGGAAATGAGCGGGAGAACGAGTGCTCGCACGAACATGGCTAGCCGCGCTCCTTTAGCCATTCGGCCGCCATGTCGAGCATCGCGTTGCGCAGCGCCTCGTGTGAAACGGTTTCGATCACCTCGCCGACAAACGCCTGAATGAGCAGCGCCTCGGCTTCCTTTTCCGGAATGCCGCGCGCCTTCAAATAGAATTTCAGGTGTTCGTCGAGCGCGCCGGCCGTCGCGCCGTGGCCGCATTGCACATCGTCGGCGAAAATCTCAAGTTCAGGCTTGTTGTCGGCCTCGGCGTCGTCCGAGATGAGCAGCGCGTTGCTCGACATCTTGGCATCGGTCTTCTGCGCGTGCGGCCGCACGATGATCTTGCCCTGAAAGACGCCGCGGCTCTCACCGTCGAGGACCGAGCGGAACTGCTCGCGGCTTTCGCACGCGCCCGCCGCGTGATCGATCAGCAGCGTATTGTCGGCGTGTTCCTTTGCCCGCAGCAGAGCTGCGCCACGGATACCGGCAACGGTGCCCTCGCCGTTGAAGCGCACGAAGCTTTGGTTGCGCACGGCCGTGCCGCCAAGCGTGAAATGAAACGTGTTAAACGTGGCCTGCGTTCCGACCGACGCCATCAGCGTTCCGATGTGAAGGCTCTGCTCGCGCGCGATCTTCACATAGTCAATTTCGGCACCTTCACCGACCACAAGCTCCAGCGCGGCATTGGTCTGCGACTTGCTCGCGCGATGGTTCTCGATCACGAACGCCCGCGCGCCCTTCTCCACCACGATCAGCGACCGCTGGAAGACGGAGCTCGGCTGCGGAGCAGAAATGAAGTCGAGCAGGATCGGCCGCTCCACACGCGTGCCGCCGGCGATGCGGATCACCGCCCCGTCGCCCATCAGCGCGGTGTTGAGCGCGACGGCGCTGTCATCCGTTTCGACGGTCTTGCCGACGTGCGCCGCTACAAGCACATCACCATTGGCAAGCGCCGCCGCCATTGAACCGATGGCAATGCCCGCCTCCGGCGACAGGTCCGAAAGCTCCGGCACAAAGGTCCCGTCGACGAATACCAGCCGCCGGCAATTGATGCCGGCCAGAGCCTTGTCCGGCTCCCTGGCAAGCGCCTTCGCTGCCGCATCAGGCGCGCCGGCGAGCGGCTTTGCGTCGCGCATCAGCGCGCGCAGATCGGTGTATTTCCACTCCTCGATCCGGCGGTGCGGCAGTCCCGTTGCATTGAAGCGCCGGAACGCATCCTCGCGCAGCTTCGCCAGCGCACCCTTGCCCGGCAGTTTCGCACGGGCGTCCGCATAGGCCTCGTGCAGCGCCTGCTCGGCCGGAGTCTTGATCGTGCGCAGTTCGGCGGTCATGGCACGCTTCCTTCCCCTCTCCCCTCGGGGGAGAGGGTGGCGAGCCTTGCGCAAGCAAGGCGAGCCGGGTGAGGGGGCAAGTGACTGTCGATAGTCGCTTTCCCCCTCACCCGGCGCACTTCGTGCGCCGACCTCTCTCCAGAGAGGAGAGATGAAGAAAAACAATTGCGCCCTGGACCAATCACGCTGCGACCTCGTCCTGGAATTGCGCGTAGCCCTTGGCTTCAAGCTCGAGCGCGAGTTCCTTGCCGCCCGTTTTCACCACGCGTCCCTTCGACATGACGTGCACGACGTCCGGCACGATGTAATTCAGGAGGCGCTGATAGTGCGTGATGACGATCATCGAGCGATCGGGCGAGCGCAGGCGGTTGACGCCGTCTGCCACGATCTTGAGGGCGTCGATATCGAGGCCGGAATCGGTCTCGTCGAGCACCGCGAGCCGCGGCTCCAGCATCGCCATTTGCATGATCTCGTTGCGCTTCTTCTCGCCGCCCGAGAAACCGACGTTAACCGCGCGCCGCAGCATCTCCTGATCGATGCCGAGATGCGCCGAGGTTTCGCGCACGCGCTTCATGAACTCGGGCGTCGACAGTTCGGCCTCGCCGCGCGCCTTGCGTTGCGCGTTCAGCGCGGTGCGCAGGAAGGTCATGGTCGCTACGCCTGGAATTTCAACCGGATACTGGAAAGCGAGGAACAGGCCCTTCGCCGCGCGCTCGTCCGGCTTCATGTCGAGCACGTTCTCGCCATCGAACAGCACCTCGCCGCCGGTCACCTGGTAGTCGGATTTGCCGGCAAGCACGTAGGCGAGCGTCGACTTGCCGGAGCCGTTCGGGCCCATGATGGCTGCGACCTGTCCCTGCTCGATGGTCAGGTCGAGGCCGTTCAGAATCTTCTTGCCGCCGATTTCGACGTGCAGGTTTTTGACTTCAAGCAATGGCACTTTTTTCTTCCTCGCAATCTCAACTTGTTTTCCGCGTCAGGCGTTGGTGGCGTCCGAACGGTTGCCCCAGCGCCAGCGCCATTCGCCATCGGTCCTGCGGCGGCTGAACTGGACGAACCACCATGTTGCCCCTGCGACGAGGACGCCCCAGAGCATCCAGCCGACGACGTTCGATCGGTTCACCAGCAAATTCATGGCGATGATCGAACCGGCAAGCACAGCCGCGCAGCCAAATGTCGCCGCCCAACCTTGCCAGGTCGCCGGCGTAGCGCCGTAGCCATATCGCTTCGGCTTGAACCAATATTCCGTCATGGCGTCAGCCCACGCTGCCCTCGAGCGAGATCGAGATCAGCTTCTGCGCCTCGACGGCGAACTCCATCGGGAGCTGCTGCAAGACGTCCTTGACGAACCCGTTGACGACGAGCGCGGTCGCCTCCTCCGCCGACATGCCGCGCTGGCGGCAGTAGAACAGCATGTCCTCGGAAATCTTCGAGGTCGTCGCCTCGTGCTCGAAGACGGTCGAGGAGTTCTTTGCTTCAATGTACGGCACCGTGTGCGCGCCGCACTGGTCGCCGATCAACAGCGAGTCGCAGTTCGTAAAGTTGCGCGCGCCCTTCGCCTTCTGATGCGCGAAAACGCGGCCGCGATAGGTGTTGTTGGATTTGCCCGCCGCGATGCCCTTGGAAATGATGCGGCTCGTGGTGTTCTTGCCGAGATGCAGCATCTTGGTGCCGCTGTCGACCTGCTGATAGCCGTTCGAGATCGCGATCGAGTAGAACTCGCCGCGCGAATTGTCGCCGCGCAGAATGCAGCTCGGATATTTCCAGGTGATCGCCGAGCCGGTCTCGACCTGCGTCCAGGAAATCTTCGAGCGCGGGCCGCGGCAATCGCCGCGCTTGGTGACGAAATTGAAGATGCCGCCCTTGCCTTCGGCGTCGCCCGGATACCAGTTCTGCACGGTCGAATAT
>DASSRW010000058.1:0-13176 GCA_035701545.1 Pseudolabrys sp. | reverse complement strand
ACGGAAGCGGAAAAGACGCGCGTCGAACGCATGCAGCAGATGACGCCGGAGAAGATCGCGCCGCTCGCGGTCTACCTCGCTTCCGACCGCGCGGAAGGAATTTCCGGACAGATCTTTTCCGTCCGCAACAATGAGATCTTCCTGTTCAACCAGACGCGGCCGATCAAGACGATGCACAATCCGGATGGATGGACACCGGAGAAGGTCGACCGGAGTTTGAAGGCGGCGTTCGGCTCCGCGCTTACACCCCTCGACCGTTCCGGCGACGTGTTCAATTGGGATCCGCGCTAATCTGTCTTGCCCCGCGAAAGCGGAGCATCCAGTACTCACCAGATAGGTGAATTGTGAAGACACAACCAAACACGATGTTTACTGGATCGCCCGGTCAAGCCGGGCGATGACACGGCTTGCATGCCCATCGTCTACGAAAAATTGCTCGCGCTGAAAATTCCGGAAGTCGAGCACACCTACGGGCCGCGCGATTGCATTCTCTACGCGCTCGGTCTCGGCCTCGGCCACGATCCGATGGACGAGAACGAGCTCGCCTTCGTCTACGAGAAAAACCTGAAGGCGCTGCCGACGTTCGCGCTGGTGCAAGGCTATACGCCCTACTGGCTGCGCAATCCGCAAACGGGCGTGGATTGGACCAAGGTCGTGCACGGCGAGCAAAGCTTTGCGCTGCACAAGCCGGTCGCGATTCAAGGCGACGTCATCGGCCGCACGCGCATCGTCGAGGTGATCGACAAGGGCGAAGGCAAAGGCGCGCTCGTCTATTCCGAGCGCCTGGTGATCGACAAGGCAAGCGGCAAAACGTTGGCGACATTGAAGCAGACGACATTCTGCCGCGCCGATGGCGGCTTCGGCGGCCCGAAGCGGGAAGCGCCGGCGCCGCATGCGCTTCCGGCGCGTGCGCCGGATGTGGTTTGCGACCTGCCGACACGGCCGGAAATGGCGCTGATCTATCGGCTTTCCGGCGACATCAACCCGCTGCACGTCGAGCCGGACTTCGCCAGGAAAGCCGGCTTTCCGCGCCCGATTTTGCACGGCCTTGCGACCTTCGGCGTCGCCGGTCATGCGCTGCTCAAGACGGTGTGCGGTTACGATCCGGTCCGGCTAAAGGCCATGGCCGGGCGTTTCTCCGCGCCGGTCTTCCCGGGTGAGACCATTCGCACCGAGATATGGCGCGATGGGGACGCGGTAAGTTTCCGCTCGCGTGTCGTCGAGCGGGACGTTATCGCAATCAACAACGGCCGCGCGGAAGTCAGTTAATAAATTCGTCATGGCCGGGCTTGTCCCGGCCATCCGCGTCTTGTTTCCTTGTCAAGAAGGCGTGGGATGCCCGGCACGGCGCCGGGCATGACGACGGAGAAGCCCGCATGAGCAAACGTACGCCCGAGCATGCCGATGAATTCGCCGAAATTCGCGACGGCGTGCGCGCGTTGTGCGCGAAGTTTCCCGGCGAATACTGGCGCGCGCTCGACCGCGAGCGCGCCTATCCGACCGAATTCGTCGCGGCGCTGACCGACGCCGGCTATCTCGCCGCGCTCATTCCGGAAGAATACGGCGGCAGCGGTCTGGGGATTCGCGCGGCTGCCGCGATTCTCGAGGAGGTGCAGGCTTCCGGCTGCAACGGCGCTGCCTGCCATGCGCAGATGTACACCATGGGCACGATTCTGCGTCACGGCAGCGACGAGCAGAAGGCGACCTATCTGCCGGGCATCGCCGCAGGCGACCTGCGCCTGCAGGCCTTTGGTGTCACCGAGCCGACGTCCGGCACCGACACGCTCTCATTACGCACGACGGCGCGGCGCGAGGGCGATCACTACGTCATCAACGGCCAGAAAATCTGGACCTCGCGCGCCGAACATTCCGACCTGATGCTTTTGCTCGCGCGCACGACGCCCAAGGAGCAGGCGAAAAAACGCACGGAAGGATTATCGGTCTTCATCGTCGACATGCGGCTCGCGCAGGGCACCAGCATTTCCATCAATCCGATCCGCACCATGATGAATCACGCGACCACGCAGGTCTTCTTTGACGATCTGCGCGTGCCGGCTGAGAACCTGATCGGCGAGGAGGGCCAAGGCTTCCGCTACATCCTTTCCGGCATGAACGCCGAGCGCATTTTGATTGCCGCGGAATGCATCGGCGACGCCAAATGGTTCATCAACAAGGCGTCGGCCTATGCCAAAGAGCGCTCGCTGTTCGGGCGTCCGATCGGCCAGAACCAGGGCGTGCAGTTTCCGATCGCGCGCGCCTATGCGCAGATGCGCGCCGCCGAATTGATGGTGCACGAAGCGGCGCGGCTCTATGAAGCGGGCAAGGACATCGGCGCTGAGGCCAATATGGCGAAGCTGCTCGCGGCCGATGCGTCATGGGCGGCGGCCGACATGTGCGTGCAGACGCACGGCGGCTTCGGCTTTGCCGAGGAATACGATATCGAGCGCAAATTCCGTGAGACGCGGCTTTATCAGGTCGCGCCGATCTCGACCAACATGATCCTGTCGTACCTCGCCGAGCACGTGCTCGGCTTGCCTCGGTCATATTGAGATTATTCGGCGATTGCGCTGGTGAATTCACGCCGGCCGGCAATGGGCGCAGACGCCGGTGATCTCGATCACCGGCGTCTTGGGCGTAAAGCCCACGTCACGCGAAGCATTGCGGATGGTTTCGGCGACGGTGGCTGAAGCCGCCTCTCCGACGGCGCCGCAGCGCTCGCAGATCATGAACACGACCGGATCGGCGCCCTCGTGATTGTGCACGCAGGCGATAAATGCGTTGCGGCTTTCGATCCGGTGCGCGAGGCCTTGCTGCCGCAGGAAGTCGAGCGCGCGGTAGATCGTGATCGGCGCCGGCCGCGCAGTGCGGGCGCCGAGACGCTCGATCAAGTCGTACGCGCCGAGCGGCTGATGGCTCGCGAGCAAGGCTTCCAGCACACGCCGGCGCAGCGGCGTCAGCCGTTCATTGCGCGCGGCGCAAAGCGTTTCAGCGTGGCCGATCGCATCGCGCGCGCAGCGGCCGTGATCGTGACCGGGGGCCGGAAATACGGCATGCCGTGCGGTTTTCCTGGGCACGTGAGCGGCCTCCAAACAGCTCCTTTGAATAGATAGGGCCAATCGACAAGGCTGTGAAGTGCGGGGGCTCTGCCGATGCGCGGAGCGGGCTTAAGTCCGCTTGAACCTCGCCGCCTACTGCGATCCGAGCCGTGGAAAAAGGCGTCGCGGGTTTTCTTCCGTGATCTTTTTGGTGTCGCTTGCGCTCAAACCGGCGGCCCGAAGGCTGTCGAGCGGGGCCAGGTCAGCGGGCGGAAACGAATAATCGGTGCCCAGCACGAGGCGATCCACACCGACGAGGTCGGCGAGGAACTTCAGCGGCTTCGGCGCATGCACGATCGTGTCGTAGGCCATCAGCGGCGCGTATGCCGAAGGCGCCTTTTGAGCGACATCACCTTGCGCCGCTCTGTCCATGCGGGCGTGCATGACATCGAAACGGCCGGCGAGGTAAGGATAGGCGCCGCCTCCGTGCGAAAGCACGAACGTAAGATTCGGAAAGCGATCGAGAACGCCGGAGAAGATCAGGGAGGCGACGCCGAGTGTGGTGTCGAAGGTATAGTTTACGCTTTGCCGCAAGCCGAATTTGGCCGCGCGCGGAAACGCCGTGGTCGCCGTGGGATGAATCATCACCGGCATCTTTAGCTGCTCAGCGCGCTTCCAAAGCGGATCGAGCGCGAATTCGCCGATGTTTTGCCCTTCGACATTCGAAGCCAGCATCACCGCCACGGCGCCGAGGCCGGCGGCGCGGTCAAGCTCGGCCGCCGCGTCGTCAGCGTCCGGCAACGGCACGGACGCGACGAACGACATGCGCGCGCCGTTCTCGTCACACCATTCCGCGAGCGTGTCGTTGAGCAGGCGGTGCCACGCGGCGCAATGCTCGCGCGGCAGCCCGTACCCGTAGATGTCGGGCCAGGTTGCGACAAGCTGGCGGTCAAGCCGCTGCGAATCCAGCCACGCCACCCTTTGCGCCGTGCTTTCGATGAGCTTGGGAAAGAACGGGCGAACCCTGTAGCCGTAGGCGAATGCAAGCGCCGGGGCCGCATTCGCGCTGTCGATGACCTGCACGCCGATCGCGCCGCCGCGCTCGCGCGCGGCCGCAATCAATGCTTGTGGAATGTAATGAGCATGAACGTCGATCGGCATGTTCAGGTGCTCCGCATTTTAAAAAGTCCGCTCCGATGCGCTTATGAAGCACAACACAACTTTGAGCAATGCGGCATCTGTCATGGGTCCCGTCGCGTGCGGCATATCTGTCGACAGCGGACGCAGACTGCGATTGTGCGGAGGCCGCCGGGTGTTAAGATGAATCGCTCGGGGCTATCGACTGCAAGAAACAATCGGGTTCGTTCGGGGAGGAACGCAATGAACGTCGATGAGGCAAAATCGGCTGAACTGGTCGCGCGACTGGAACGGCTACCGTTCTCGAAATGGCATCGCAGCTTCTTCATCCTTGCCTTCATCGGCATCATGCTGGACGCGGCCGACTTCGCGCTGTTCGGCGCGGCCTTGCCGCCGATCGCAAAGGAATTCCATTTCGGTCCTGCGCAGGCCGGCCTGCTGGCGACCGCCGGGCTGGTCGGCGCCTTCCTCGGTGCGTTGTTCTGGGGCACGGTTTCCGACTACATCGGGCGGCGCACGTCGTTCCAGGCGACGGTCGGAATCTTTGCGGTATTTACCGCCATCGTTGCAATGTCGTGGAACATAGTCTCGCTGGCCGTTTTCCGATTCCTGTCGAATTTCGGGCTGGGCGGCGAGGTGCCGGTGACGACGACGCTTTCCGCTGAATTCAGCCCCGGCCGCATTCGCGGGGCGATGACCGGAAATATCCTGGCGGCGTTTCCGGTCGGGCTCGTGGTTGCGGCGGCGCTCAGTCTCACGGTTCTTCCGGCTTTCGGATGGCGCGCGCTGTTTGCGGTCGGCATCCTGCCGGCTTTCATTCTTTTCTTCGTACGGCGCTACATGCCGGAGTCGGTCCGCTATCTGCTGAGCAAGGGGCGTGTTGCGGAGGCCGAACAGACCGTCGCCAATATCGAAAAACAAGCGCTCGGCCGTGCGCTGACGGCGGAGGAGCTTCGCGGTGTCGCGCGGGTGCGTCCGGAGGTTGCTGTGCCGTCGGGCGTCACTGTCTTCGAGCTGTTCAAGGCGGGCCGCGCCCGCACGACCATCCTGGTCTGGATCGTTTCGTTCGGCTTCCTTTGGGCTTCGAATGGAATCCTGTTCATGCTGCCGACGATCCTGCTGCAGCGAGGAATTCCGCTGACGCGCGCACTGACGTTTCTGCTGGTTCAGGCGATCGGCGGTGTTTTCGGCTACTCCGTTTGCAGCTTCCTGATCGATCGCTACGGCCGGCGGCCGGTGCTGTTTCTCTACTACTTCGTCGGGGCGTTCTTTCATCTCTGGTTTGCGGTCTCCACCGGCTTTGCAACCTTCATCGCCGCTTTCCTGGTGGGATGGGTCAATCCCGGCGCGTTCGGGCCGACCGGCGTCTACGTCAGCGAGTTGCATCCGACGCACATCCGCTCCACGGCGGTCGGCTGGTTCTTCGGTATCGGCCGCATCGGGTCGTTCCTCGCCCCGACCGTTGTCGGGCTAATGCTGGCCTACGGGCTGGGTGCGTACACGCTGTACACGTTCGCGTTCGCGTACCTGGTTGCCTCCTTTGCGCTGCTCGCCGTCGGCATCGAAACCAAGGGACGCGTGCTCGAGGAGATTACGGAGGTGAAGCCCGCCACCGCCTAGTAGGCGCGAAACGTGAGATTGCTGCGGCGCCCCGATGCGCGCCGCAGCAACTTTGGTCAAGCGAGAAAATCACCGAACAACTTCAACGCCTGATCGGGGCACTCAATAACCGAAGCGTGCCGCGCGCGCGGAATCCAGGAAAGCTTCGCGCCCTTGATGTTGCCGGCAAGCCAGCGCGCCGAATCGAGAAAGCTCGGAATGTCATTTTCGCCGCAAATGACCAGAGTCGGCGCTTCAATCCGTGCTGCATCGCTGCGCAGATCGGCCGCCTCCAAGGCCTCGCAGGCGAGCGCGTAGCCTTCGCCGGACGTGTTTTTCAGCGTCTCGCGCACATAGCGTACGCCCGCGGGATCGCGCGCAAGCGCCTCATCGGAAAACCAGATTTTCAGAAGATCCGGCACCATGGCGGCGACGCCCTTTGTGCGCGCAGTCTGTGCACGGACCGCCCACATGCCGCGGATTTCGTCGCTGTAGCGCGGCGTGGTGTCGACAAGCACGAGGCGCTCGACCATCTCCGGGCGATGTGCCGCAAAATGCTGCGCGATCAGCCCGCCGAGCGAGATACCCGCGACGCTGGCGCGGCCGATTCCGTTCAATTTCAGAATGTCCCCGAGCTGATCCGACAGGTCGGCGATCGTGTATGGAGCGTCCGGGACCGGCGTCGCCCCGTGCCCAGGCAAGTCGTAGCGAAGAATCGTGAAACGGTCCGCAAGCGGCGCGGCGAAATCCCAAAACCTGTGGTCGACGCCGAGGCAATGCAGCAGCGCCAGCGGCGTGCCTGAACCCGTGCGATGCAGCGTGATATCCCTTGCCGTCAATCCTGCCATCGAGAAGCTCCGCGTTCTTGATGCCCCGCAAGGCCTGTGCTCTATCAAAAATGATCGGCTTGCCGTAGGCAAATGCGGCTGAGGGACTCGTCCGAATGAAAATCGACATCTTCAATCATTTCATGCCGAAGGCGTATTTCGATCGGCTTGGCAAGCTGATCCCCGGCCATGCCGTCGTGAGCGCTTTTCCCCGCATCAAGCCGCTGGTGGACGTCGACGCACGGCTGCGGCTCATCGACGAGTTCGACGGCATGCAGCACGTTCTCTCCCTGGCCAACCCGCCGCTCGAGCTGGTCGGCGGCCCTGACGTGACGCCCGAACTCGCGCGCATCGCCAATGATGCGCTTGCACAATTATGCGCCAAACACCCGGACCATTTCCCGGCTTTCATTGCCGCGCTTCCAATGAACAACGTCGAGGCGACGGTTTCCGAGATTGATCGTGCGGTCACAAGTCTTGGCGCCCGCGGCGTGCAGGTGTTCACCAATGTCGCCGGCAAGCCGCTGAGCCTTCCCGAATTCCGGCCCGTGTTTCGGCAGATGGTCAGGCACGATCTGGCGGTCTGGGTGCATCCGATGCGCGGCCCCCAATTCGCCGATTACGCAAGCGAGCAGGGGTCGGAAGACGAAATCTGGTTCAGCTTCGGCTGGCCTTATGAAACCACGGCCTGCATGACGCGGCTCATCTACTCCGGCATTTTCGACGAGCTGCCGGCATTGAAGATCGTGAGCCATCACATGGGCGGCATGATTCCGTACTTCGCCGGCAAGATCACCCTCGGCTTTCGGCAGATTTTCTACGGCACTCCCGAGCGCAATCCGCTGGCCGAGGAGCGCGGGCTGAAGAAACCGCCGCTCGACTACTTCAGGATGCTCTACGCCGACACCGCGCTCAACGGCGCGCCCGCGGCGACCCGCTGCGGCCATGATTTCTTCGGCAGCAAGTTTTCGCTGTTTGCGACCGACGCGCCGTTCGATGCGGAGAGCGGGCGCGGCCTCATCCGCAACACGATCGACGCCGTCGAGGCGCTGGAAATCGGCGAGGCCGAGCGCGAGCAAATCTTTTCGGGAAATGCGCGCGCATTGCTCAAACTGGATCGGAAGTGAGCGTCAATGAAAACGCAAAACATCAAAGTCAAGCTGCGCGACGGCGAGATGGGCGCTTATCTCGCCATTCCGGACAAGACTCCCGCCGGCGCGATCATCGCCATCATGGAAATCTGGGGCGTCAACGACACGATGCGCCACCACGCACATGAATTCGCCGAGGCCGGGTTTATCTGCCTGGTGCCGGACTTGTTCTGGCGGCAGGAGCCGGGCGTCGAACTCTCGGACAAAAATCCCGACCACGTGAAGAAGGCGTTCGATCTCTACTACGATTTCGATTACGACCTCGCCGTGCGCGACATGGAGGATGTCTGGCATTACCTCTCCGGTCTCAAGGAAAGCAACGGCAAGGTTGGCGCGGTCGGTTACTGTCTCGGCGGCAAGCTCTGCTATCTGATGTGCTGCCGCACCGACATCGATTGCGCCGTCGCCTACTACGGCACCTACATCGAGCACCACATCCGGGAGGTGAAAAACCTCCACCGGCCGTTTGTGCTGCACATGGCGATGAAGGACCGCTGGGTGCAGGCGGAGGTGAATGAATTGCTCGAGCGTCGCCTCGCACCGAATCCGCTGGTTGCGATCCACAAATATCCGAACGCCGACCACGCCTTTGCGCGCCACGGCGGGCGGACCTACAGCAAGCCGGAGGCCGACCGCGCGCTGGCGCTGACGCTCGATTTCTTCAACCGCCATTTGAAATAGCGCCGCGGCGATCCGTCCTCTCAACAGGTTGTCCAACGCCATTTCTGGCGCTGGACAGGCGCAGGCGAACGTCGGATGATTGTTCGCATGCATATGAATTGGGGAGGGGCAGATGACGGCGACCCAGGACGTGCAGGTTGGAAAAGCGCTGGCGAATGAAGGCGCCAGGGCGGGCGTCAACATTCTCGACCTGCGCTACGATCTCGAAGACAAGCCGGCGCCCGTCCAGTCGGTCCTGTTCGGCTTGCAGCATGTCCTGATCATGTTCACCGCGATGATTGCGGCGCCGCTGGTGATCGGGCAACTGCTCAATCTGCCTCCGGCGCTGCGCACAACGATGATCACCGGCGTGATGCTCGGCTGCGGCATCGGCACCGTGATCTCCGCGCTCGGCGTTGGCTGGGTCGGAAGCCGGCTGCCGCTCTTGCTTGGCGCCTACGCCGTTTACATCGGCCCGGTGGTTGCGATTGCAAAAGGATCAAGTCTTGCCGCGGCGACAACCGCACTGCTGATCGGGGGCGTGCTCCTTTTTGTTGTCAGTCCGCTGCTTGGCAAACTGCGAGTCCTGTTTCCACCCGTCGTTGTCGGCACGCTGCTTATCATCACCGGCGAGACGCTGATCCGTATTGCGGCCAACATCGCCGCCGGCGTTAACTCTCCTTATGCCGGCAACCCGTGGTCGCTGACGCTCGTGATCGTCAGCATCGTGCTGATCCTGGCGATCAATCGGCTGACAACGGGGTTCATGCGCGCCCTTTCGGTATTCATTGCGCTTGTTTGCCTCTATGTCATTGCGATTGCGCTTGGTTTTGCCAATTTCAAGCTTGTCGCGAACGCACCCTGGTTCCGCTTGCCCGGCATTTTGCCTTATGGCTGGTTTGCCTGGCCGAGCGCGGCCGGGCTGACGACGGTGATCATCTACAATTTCATTGCAGCGATCTACACGATGAGCATCACGCTGGCGCTTTGCAAAATGCTCGGCGTGGAGGGCAGCGAGGCGCGCCTGCGCGGCGCCGTTGCCGGCGACGGGCTGGGTTCTGCGATTGCGGCGCTGTTCGGCGGCGTACCACTGATCTCGTATGACCAGAACGTCGGCGCCATTTCGTTGACCGGCGTCGGCAGCCGCTATGTGGTTGCCGTTGCCGGCGTCATCCTGATCCTGATGGCATTCCTGCCGAAGATCGGTGCGATCATCGCGATCGTGCCGCCCTTCGTCCTCGGCGGCACGCTCATCTTCATGTTCGGCATGATCGCCGCCGTCGGCGTCGGTATCCTGACCGACAGCTTGCGCACGCACCGCGACCTGCTGCTGCTGGCCGCTTCATTCGGCCTGAGCACGGCGATCAATTTTGCGCCGCCGTCGCTGCTCAATTCCGTGCCGCCCTCGCTGCACATTCTGGCCGGCGACGGCATTGTCGTCGGCACGGTGACGGCGATTCTGCTCAATCTGCTGCTGCCGAAGGAAAAAGAGAAAGAGCACGCATGAACAGCCGGGAGTTCAGTCCATGAGTTCGTCGTTTGAAGCCGATTTCGAGGTCGCAACGCGTATCGCCCATGTTACGCCGGTAAAGGGCCTGCGCGAGAAACTCGATCCGCGCCACACAGCGCTGGTCATCATCGACATGCAAAACGACTTCATCGCCGACGAGGGGCTCATCGGCCGCGAAGGCCGCGACGTTTCGCAGGCGAAGGAGATGGCAAAGCACCTCCCGGCTTTCATCAAGACGGCGCGCGCAGCCGGCGTTTTCGTGGTCTTTGTGCGGAACGTCTACACCAGCGAGCAGAATTTCTATCTGTCGGACGTGTGGCTGGAGCAGGCCGCGCGCAAGCGGCAGGGCGGCTATACGCGGATTCCTGTTTGCGCGGCCGGATCATGGGGCGGCGATTTCTACGGCGAGGTCAGGCCCGAGCCGCACGACCCGATCATAACCAAGCATCGCTACAGCGCGTTCTACAACACCGACCTCGACACGGTGTTGCGCGCGAACGGAATTCGCACGGCCGTCTTTACCGGCGTCGTCACCAACGTCTGCGTCGAGACGAGCGCGCGCGAGGCCTTTGTGCGCGACTATTACGTCGTGGTGGCAAGCGACGGCACGGCGGCCTATTCGCAGGACGATCACGAGATGACGTTGAAGAACATCGATCGCTTCTTCGGCGAGAGCGCTTCGATGGAGGAGATTTCCGCCTGCTGGCCGGCGCGAAACGCCGAGGGCCGCAGGGGATGACCGCGGGCAAGTCCGAGGTCCGCGACGGTATGCGGATCGACTGGGATGCGCCGATTGCCATGGACGATGGCGTGGTGCTGCGCGCGGATATCTTCCGGCCGGCCGCGGAGGGAAAATATCCCGTCATCATGAATTACGGCCCTTACGCCAAGGGCCACGCCTTCCAGGACAGCCGCAAATTCGCCTGGGAACGCATGATCAGGCAGAAGCCGGAGGTGGCGGCCGGCTCAAGCAACAAGTACCAGAACTGGGAGGTCGTCGATCCCGAGAAGTGGGTGCCGGACGGTTACGCCATCGTCCGGGTCGATTCACGCGGCACCGGCCGCTCGCCGGGCTATGTCGATCCGTGGTCGCCGCGGGAAACCAAGGATTTTTATGACTGCATCGAGTGGGCCGCCGCGCAGCCCTGGTGCAGCGGCAAGGTCGGGCTCAACGGCATTTCCTATTTCGCCATGAACGCCTGGCAGGTCGCCGAACTGGCGCCCCCGCATCTCGCCGCGATTTGCGCATGGGAGGGCGCCGCCGATCACTATCGCGAGACCTGCTATCACGGCGGCATCTACTCCGAATTCATCTCCAACTGGTATCCGCGCGCCATCGTTCCGATCCAGCACGGGGTCGGAGACCGCGGCCCGCGCAGCCGTGTGACCGGCGAGCCGGTGGCCGGTCCCGAGACGCTTGCGCCGGAAGAGCTCGCGAAAAATCGGCGTGACATCATTGCCAGCGCGCTCGAGCATCCGCTCGATGACGAGTATCACAGGGCGCGCACGCCCGATCTCGAGAAGATCAATGTGCCGTTTCTCTCCGCCGCCAACTGGGGCGGGCAGGGCATCCATCCGCGCGGCAATTTCGAAGCCTTCATGCGGACGCCGTCGAAGCAGAAATGGCTGGAAGCGCACGGCGACACGCATTGGCTCGAGTTCTACACGGATTACGGCGTCAAGTTGCAGAAGCGCTTCTTTGGTCATTTCCTGAAAGGCGAGGACACCGGCTGGAGCAGGCAGCCGCGCGTGCAACTTCTCGTCCGTCATCCCGGCGAGAAATTCGTCGAGCGCCACGAGAACGAATGGCCGCTCGCCCGTACGCAATGGACCAAATTTTATCTCGATCCGCGCGGCAAGAAACTGAGCCGGACTCCAAGTACGGACAACGTCACGCTCGATTACGATGCGCTGGGCGAGGGCATCACCTTCAGCATGGAGCCGCTCGAAGCGCCGATGGAGATCACGGGCCCCGCGGCGGCCAAATTGTTTGTTTCCTCCTCAACGACGGACGCAGACCTGTTTGTTATCCTGCGCGTGTTCGCACCCGATGGCAGCGAGGTGACATTCCAGGGTGCACAAGACCCGCACACCCCGATCGCGCAAGGCTGGCTGCGCGCGTCGCATCGCAAGCTCGACGGTAAGAAAAGCCTTCCGTATCGGCCCTATCACCTGCACGACGAGGTCGAGCCTCTCGTGCCAGGCGAGCCGGTCGAGCTCGATATTGAAATCTGGCCGACCTGCATCGTGGTGCCGGCCGGTTACAGTGTCGCGCTGACGATCCGCGGCAGGGACTACGAATACAGCGGCGAGCCGGTGGTCGCGCCGCACGTGCCATATCCTTTGCGCGGCGTCGGGCCGTTCATTCACGCCAATCCGAAGAATCGTCCGGCTTCGACGTTCGGCGGCAGGAACACGTTGCACGTCGGCAGCGGCCGGCAGTGCTGGGTTTTGCTGCCGGTGATCCCACCGGCCGAGGGCTAACCGCTCCGCTTGCGCCCGGCCACAAACTCCGCCTTCACCTTTTCCGTGTGCTCGCCGAGCTTCGGCACCGCGCCGTAACGGCGCTGCTCGCCCGCAAGCCGATAGGCCGGCGCCGGCACGCTTGCCGGGCCGCTCGGTGTATCGACGGCGATCCGGCGCAAATGCGGATGCTTGCCGAGCAAGGCCGTGTCGTTCACGCGCGCGAAGGCAATGTGAGCGGCTTCGAGCTTGGCCATCAGCGACGCAACGTCCATCGCGGAAAATGCCTTCGCGACGTGCGCATCCGTCTCCCTGCGATTGGCAAATCGCTTCGGCACCGTCGCAAAGTCCGGATGGTCGGCGAGGCGCGCGTTGCCGAGCACTTTCTCCGCCAGCACGCGCCACTCGCGGTCGTTCTGGATGGCGATGAGAATGTCGGCGCCGTCGCGCGTCTTGAACACGCCGTACGGCGCAATGGTCGGATGCGCGAGGCCGACGCGCCTGAACGGATTGCCGCCCTCCTCGTTGAGGAGCGGGATGGTCATCCATTCCGCCATGGCGTCGAACATCGAGACGGAAATTTCCGCGCCCTCGTTGCTGCGCGCGCGTGCAAGCAGGGCCTCGAGGATCGCCTCATAGGCATTCAGCCCGGCGGCAATATCGACGACCGAAACGCCGACGCGCGCGGGGCCTTCCGGCCCGCCGGTTACCGAGGACAAACCCGATTCCGCCTGGATCAGCAGATCGTAGGCCTTGCGCTGCGCATAGGGCCCGCTCTCGCCATAGCCTGAAAT
>DASSRW010000057.1:0-10016 GCA_035701545.1 Pseudolabrys sp. | reverse complement strand
CTGACCGTGTCGTCGGAAGCGGCATAGGAATCCGAGAAATAGATGATGCCGACGGCTGCCGACCATACCGAACTGATTTGGTACTTGTTCCACCAGGAAAATTGATTGAACGGCACGAGCTGCACGCGGTTGCCCGCGACGATCGTCGTCGACGTGTCGCTGGTGATGCGGGCATCGGTATAGGCATAGCCGAGCGTGGATTGCCAATCCTTCGTGACATATCCGGTGAGAGACGTCTCGAAGCCGCGGATCCTGTTCTTGCCCGATAGAATGAAAAATCCGGGGTTGTTCGGATCGGCCAGGGGAACGTTCGTCCGGTCGAGCTGGTAGACCGCGGCCGTATACAGAAGCTGCGGCAGGATATTCCATTTGACGCCGACTTCCTTGTTCTCGAACTTTTGCGGTTCGAGAATGACCGTGCCGTTGTTGAGCGAGCTGAACTGATCTCCGGACGCCGGCAGGTAGGAGACGCTGTAGGCGCCGTAGATCGACAGATTGTCCACCGGTTTCACGATGACGGCCGCTTGCGGCGACACCTTGTTGTCGGTCCGCGCCAGATTTGTGTTGGTGTTCACATCCAGCGCGGAGAGATCGAAGCGGTCGAAACGCGCGCCGCCGATCAGTTGCAGCCAGCGCGTCACGTCGATCGTGTCGCGCGCGTAAACGGATTCGATGTTGGCGTGATACCTGCTGTTTGCATCGGGTCTCGTGACGCCGGGCGAAAAGGCGCCGGGAAGCTGATGCACGAAATTGATGGGCCCGAAATAGGTTGGGTCGAACGCGCTGGCCGGATCGCTGACGGCGCTGCCGTTCGGAAAAAGCCCCGTGTTGCGAAGGTCGATGCCCGACTGACGGCCGAATTCCGTGCCGAATGCGAAGGTATGGAACGTCGGCCCGATGGGGGTTTTGTAGACGAAGTCGGTCTGATTGAAGAGATTTTCCCGGTTGGTCGTGTGCTGATAGGCGGAGCGCGTGAACGTGTCCGTGATCGGATCGACCGCGCTGCCGGGATAAACGTTCTGGTAGAATTTCTGATAGTTGGCGTAGCGCGTGGAATTCTTGACCGTCAGTCCGTTGCCGAAGTCGTGATCGACGACGGCCATCACGCTCTGCACGGTCACCCGCGCCACGTTGAGATCCGGGCTGCCGTAGAATTTCGTCAGGTCTCCGCCCGGCGCGAACGGCGTTGTCGGATTGAAACGCGTGGCGGCCGGAATCGTCCCTTGCGAGGGATTGCCGCGGTCGGCCGTCCGGTCGTCGTGGAAATATTCATAGCTGAGCTTGACGTCGGTCGTGTCGTTCGGCTTCAGCGTGACCGTCGGGTTGATGCCGTAACGCTCGAGCCTGCCGAAGTCGCGGAAGGTATCGGACTTTTCGTACATCATGTTGAGCCGGGCGGCGAAGTTCGGATTGATCGCCTGACCTGCGTCGAGGGTGATGCGCCGGTCGTCAAAGGAGCCCAGCTGGCCGGTCACCTCGTAGACCCTCGTGCCGTCGGCCTCCTTGAGCGTGCGGTTGAGAAGGCCGCCGCCTGAACCGCGGCCGAAGGTCAGCGCGCTCGGCCCTTTCAGGATCTCGACGCTTTGCGTGTTGTAGAAGTCGCGGAAGTACTGCACGTCGTCGCGGAAGCCGTTGACGAAGAAGTTCGCGCTTGAGTCGACGCCGCGGATGACCAGCTCGTCGCGGTTGCCTTCGCCCTGGTGAACGGCGACACCGGGAACGTAGCGCCCGACGTCGGTCAGATTCTGGAAATTCTGGTCCTGGATGAACTGCTTCGTCACAACCGAGAGCGATTGCGGGATATCGATGAGCGGCGTGTCGGTTTTCGTCGCGACCGAGGTGCTGTTGGCATAGACGCCGCTCGTGCGGCTGGCCTGGACGTCGATGGGGCTCAAGGTGATGGCTTGGCCGTTGGCGTCGGCCCCATCGGATTGCCCCTGTGCGGCGGGCGGAGCCTGTTCTTGCGCGTGCGCGCGCTGAAAAGCGATCTCGCTTGCCGTGACCAGCATCGTTGTCGCCAGCAGCCACGAAATGTGCCGGCCTGCACCCTGCCTCTGCATTCAATCCACCACTTTGCGGGCAATTTTCTTTGGGCGACGCGTTGATGCGCGATCGCTTGAGCCCCACAGGGCTCTTACGCAGAGGAAAAATATCTTGCAATATCAATGATTTATATCGGTTCTAATGTTTCATTGGAAAGATTCGAGAGGACGGCTTAGGGCGCGAAAACCATTCAGCTATTTTCATCCACCTCTTTGCGGCCGGGCCCGAAAAAAGTTGTGGCCGCCTTGAAGAAATCGAATGGCCCGCGGCGTAGATGCACAACCGACGTGACAGCGATCGTTGCTGGTCGTCGCTTCTCGTCTTTGAAGTCCCGAGCTTTTGCGATGATCGGCTGCCCGGTTGCTCGCGTCAGTGCGCCGACGAGGAGACGCAGACGGCGATCAGCGGGCTGTTGGCGGCATTCGGCACCACGCCGCACGAGACCGAGCGGTCGGTCAGGAAGGTTGCCGGCTTGCGTGCGGCGCCGCAGTAGGCGGTGACCAGGACTTCGTTCGAATTGCATTCGGCGATGCAGACGCCGGTCGCGCAGTTCTGCCGAATGATCCGCACGTCGGATGCGGGCCCGGCCGGCCCGGGCGGCCCCTGCGGCCCGACCGGGCCCGGTGGCCCGGCGGTCCCTTGCGGTCCTTGTGGCCCTTGCGGCCCGGGCGGACCCGGATCGCCTTTCGGTCCTTGCTGTGGCTTTTGCCCGCAGCCGGCCAGCGCGGCGCACAACAGAATGGCGGCCGATAGTCTAGCAATTCTCATCGAAATCCCGCTTCGACAGCAGCAAACCTGAAATATCCGTTCGTCAAAATTTGCGAGTCGCCGATCGAACAACCGGATCGATCACGATCAAGTTCCTCGAGCCTTATTGCGGCAACAAACGTATTCTCAATATATTAGCGACGGGGCGCGTTTGCGCGGCGCGTGCTGCCACTCAGCATGTTTTTGCCGCAGCAGGACTGATATGCGCTGGGCCAAGACGACCGTCATTCTTGCGGCCGGAGTTGTAATCATCGGCGCCGCGTTTCTGTGGCTTCCGAAAGAGCCGCTGTTTGCCAAAAGGGTGAATCCGCCCTCGGCGACGCGGCAGGCCATTCCGGTCACCGCGGGCACCGCCGAGGCGCAGGACGTGCCGCTCTATACCGAGGGTCTGGGCACCGTTCAGGCGTTCAATCTGGTGACGGTGAAGACGCGCGTGGACGGCCAGATCACGCAGGTGTTTTTCCGGGAAGGCCAGGAGGTCAAGAAAGGCGACCGCCTCTTCCAGATCGATCCGCGGCCGTACGAGAACGCGCTTCAACAGGCGGAGGCGACGAAGGAAAAGGACGAGGCGCAGTTGCAATCGGCCAAGCTCGACCTCGAGCGGTTTGCGCAACTGTTGCCGCAAGGATTTCAGACGCGGCAAAGCTACGATCAGCAGAAAGCGACGGTCGGCCAGCTCGAGGCGGCGCTCAAGGCGGACGAGGCGCAGATCGCGACCGCGCGCCTCAATCTGGACTATTCGACCATCCGCTCGCCGATCGACGGGCGCACCGGGCAGCGTGCGGTCGACATCGGCAATTTCGTGCAGACCTCGCAGAACGTGGCGCTGGTGACGATCACCGAGACGAAGCCGATCTACGTCAGCTTCAGCGTGCCGGCCGAGAAGCTCGATGAAATCCGGAAAAATCAGGCGCAACACCCGCTCAAGGTCATCGCCTACGCGATGGACGACAAGACGGCGCTGACAGACGGCGAACTGACGCTGATCGATAATCAGGTCGACGTGACGACCGGCACCATCCGGCTGAAAGCGCAATTCGCCAACGCCGGCGAGCCGCTGTGGCCCGGCGAATTCGTCAACGCGCGGCTGATCCTGTCCATGCAAAGGAACGTTGTGACGGTGCCCGCGCAAACCGTCATGCAGGGGCCGAACGGCGCTTACGTCTATACGCTCGACAAGGACAACGTCGCCAAGCGGAAGCAGGTGACCGTCGGCACGATGGAGCAGGGCGTAGCCGTCATCGATAACGGGCTGACGGCCGGCGAGCGGGTGGTCGTCGAGGGTCAGTACCGGCTGACCGACGGCAGCAAGGTCAAGACCGGCGAATCGCAGGCGGCGTCCGCCGACGAGCAAGCGGCCAGATGAACATATCCGAGGTCTTCATCCGCAAGCCGATCGGCACCTCGCTGCTGATGGCCGGCCTCCTGATCTTCGGTCTCGCCAGCTACCAGTTGCTTCCGGTTGCGGCGCTGCCGACGGTCGATTTTCCGACCATCCGTGTGCAGGCGAAGCTGCCCGGCGCAAGCCCGGACACAATGGCATCGTCGGTTGCGACGCCGCTCGAGCAGCAGTTCTCGTCCATTCCCGGCCTCGCGCAGATGACCTCGGTCAGCGGGCTCGGCACCACGACGATCACCCTGCAATTCGACCTGAACCGCAACATCGACGGTGCGGCGGGCGACGTGCAGACGGCAATCAACGCCGCGAGCGGCCTGTTGCCCAAGGACATGCCGAGCCCGCCGACCTACAAGAAGACCAACCCAGCCGAGCGCTCGATCCTGATCTACGCGGTGTGGTCGGACGCGCTGCCGATCTACCGCGTCGACGATTACGCCTTCACCAACCTCGCGCAACGCATATCGACCATTTCCGGCGTGTCGGAGGTCGATATCGCCGGCGAGCAGCAATACGCCGTGCATGTGCAGGTCAATCCGCTGGCGCTTGCTTCGCGCAAGATCGGGCTGGAGGACGTTCGCAACGCGCTCGCGGCCGCCACCACGAATGAGCCGAAGGGCAACCTGGAAGGCGAGCGGCAGGTCTATACGCTCGACACCAACGACCAACTGTTCAACGCCAAGTCCTTTGCCAAGACCATCATCGCCTACCGTAACGGCGCGCCGGTCAGGGTGGAGGATGTCGGCGACGTCATCGACTCATCGGAATCGCCCCGAACCGGCGCCTGGTTCGGCACCAAGCGGGCCGAATTGCTGCTGATCAGGCGGCAATCCGGGGCAAATACGCTCGATGTCGTCGACAACATCAAGGCGCAGATGCCGCAGCTGCTGGCGTCGGTACCGAAAAACATTCACGTCGAGCTGATGTCCGACCGCTCTCTCAACATCCGCGAGTCGGTGCGCGACGTCGAGATCACCTTGCTCATCACCATCACGCTCGTCGTGATGGTGATCTTTCTGATCCTGCACAACGTCTGGGCGACCATTATCCCGGCGATCGTGGTGCCGCTGTCGCTGGTCGGCACGTTCGGCGTCATGTACGCGTGCGGCTACAGCCTCGACAATTTGTCGCTGATGGGCCTGACGATCGCGGTCGGCTTCCTGGTCGACGACGCCATTGTGATGATCGAGAACATCGTCCGCTATCTCGAGAAAGGGGATCCGCCGTTCGAGGCGGCGATCAAGGGCGCCGGGCAGATCGGCTTCACCATTCTGTCGATCACGATCTCGCTGGTCGCGGTCTTCATCCCGTTGCTGTTCATGGCCGGCATCATCGGCCGCCTGTTCCGCGAATTCGCCATCACCGTGACGACGGCGGTGCTGGTGTCCGGGTTTATCTCGCTCACGCTCACGCCGGTGATGTGCTCGCTCTTCCTCACGCGCGAAAGCACGCACGGGACCAATTTCGTCAGCCGCTGGTCGGAGTATCTCTTTGGCCGATTGGTGAGCGGCTATGACCGCGGATTGAAATGGGTGTTCCGCCATCAGCCATTGATGCTGATCGTCACGCTTGCGCTCATCGTCGTAACGCTCGTGATGTACGCGGAAATCCCGAAGGGCTTCTTCCCGGAGCAGGACACCGGCTTCCTGTTCGGCCAGGTGGAGGCGCGGCAGGACACCTCGTTTGCGCAAATCACCAAGCTCGAGCACCAGTTCGCCGACATCATCCAGCAGGACCCGGCGGTCTCCGGCGTCATGGGCTTTGCCGGCGCGACCGGCGGCAATTCGAGCGAGAACACGGCGCGCATGTTCATCCAGCTCAAGCCGCTGAGCGAGCGCGGCGTGTCGGCGCAGCAGGTCATTCAGCGCCTGCGCCCGAAGGCGGCGGCGGTCAAAGGCGCGAAATTCTTCATGCAGGCCGGGCAGGATATCTCGGTCGGCGGCCGCCTGACAAAGACCGAATATCAATACACGCTGACCGACACCGACGCGGAGGAGCTCAACCACTGGGCGCCGATCCTGGAGCGGGCGCTGCAGAAAGCGCCGGAACTGCAGGACGTGACCTCCGACCAGCAGATCGCGTCCCCGCACATCGCGATCAACATCGACCGCAACGCGGCCTATCGGCTGGGCCTGTCGCTCGGCATGATCGACCAGACGCTGTACGACGCCTTCGGCGAGCGGCAGGTGGCGACGATCTTCACCTCCGCGCACCAGTACAAGGTCATCCTCGAGGTGCAGCCGCAGTTCCAGAACGACCCGTCGGCGCTGTCGAAGATCTATCTGAGCTCCGCGACCGGCGCGCGCATTCCCTTGAGCGCAATCGCGCATTTCTCGCGGAAAATCGAGCCGCTGACGGTCAATCATCAGGGCCAGTTTCCGGCGGTGACGCTGTCGTTCAACGTCGCGCCCGGCTACGCGCTCGGTCAGGCCGTCGACCGCATCAACCAGATTCAGTCGGACATGCGCACGCCGGTGACGCTGCAGGGCACGTTCCAGGGCACGGCGCAGGAATTCCAGAAATCGCTGACGTCAATGCCGCTCCTGATCGTGGCGGCGATCCTCGTCGTCTACATCGTGCTCGGCGTGCTGTACGAAAGCTACATCCACCCGATCACGATTCTGTCGGCGCTGCCGTCCGCCGGCGTCGGCGCGCTCATCATGCTGAGCCTGTTCGGCTACGAGCTGACGGTGATCGCGATCGTCGGCATCGTGCTGCTGATCGGCATCGTGAAAAAGAACGCGATCATGATGATCGACTTCGCGCTCGAAGCCGAGCGCAGCCACGGCAAGACGCCGCTCGAGGCCATCCACGAAGCCTGCCTGCTTCGCTTCCGCCCGATCATGATGACGACCATGGCCGCGCTGTTCGGCGGCTTGCCGCTGGCGGTCGGGTTTGGCGCCGGCTCGGAGCTGCGCCGGCCGCTCGGCATTGCGATTGTCGGCGGACTGATCGTGTCGCAGACGCTGACGCTGTTCACCACGCCGGTTATCTATCTGTACCTCGAGCGCTTCAGCCAATGGGTCGGCCGCAAGCGCCGGCGGCACGCCGAGCTTCCGGCGCCGGCGGAATAGCAAGGCAACATAAATAACCGGCCCGTCACAAAGTGACGAGCCGGTTCAAAAGCAGTCCGCCGTTTACTTCTTCAGCCGCTTGGCCGCTTCCTTGACGAGGCTGAGATCGGCGTGTTTCTCGATGTCGATCTTCTTCTTCACGAAGCCGAGCTCGCGCACCGTGTCGACGTTGTGCTGCAAGGCCGCAAGGTCCGGCAGCATGTTCGGATCGCGGTAGTTGTCCTGCTTGGTGAACAGCCAGCCGAAGCGCTCTTTTGGCGCCTTGGTCAATTTGGACGCGATCTCGGCCGCGGCGTCGTGATTCTTCGGATCGATGTACCACTGCACGACCCGCAGCAGGTCCTCCATGAAGTCGACCATGGCGGCGCGGTGCGCGTCGATGAACGATTTGCGCGCGGTGAACACGATCATCTCGGTCTTGCCCAGCGCCTCATCCTGGGTGAACAGCACCTTTCCGCCTGCCTTCAGCTTCGGATTGAGCGCAAAGGGCAGCACAGCCGGGACGAGGTCCGCTTTCTTCTCCAGCAGCACGGCGGGCATGGTCGGCAGCGGCGCCTCGATGGTCGTGTAGTCGCGCTTGTCCTCGAGGCCGTGCTTTTTCAGCATGGCGCGGATCGCCACGTCGACCGCGCTGCCGCCCGCGTTGCTGGCGACGACCTTGCCCTTGAGCTGCTCGACCTTGTCGATGCCGCTGTCCTTGCGCACGTAATATTGCTCGCTGAAATAGCCCGGCACGCCGTCCTGGAATTCGTCGGCAATGACGCGCAGATCGTCGAGCCCGGCATTGTCGATCGCGATGGCGAGCGAGGAGTAGGCAAGGCTTGCCACCTCCAGCTCGTTGTTGGCGATGGCTGTGATCTGCGGCGGCGTACCGTTGAAATGAACGGTTTCGAGCGTGTACGACTTGCCCAAATGCTTCATCAGGTCCTTTTTGAAAAGGACGATCGATCCCCAGTTGGCGAGCGGCGCCACCCAGGACATGCGGATTTTCACCGGCTCGGCGCTATGCGCTGAGCCCACGCCGATAAGGCCGAGCGCGCACAGGCCGGCGAGCGCGAGTTTGAGAAAGCGCATTTTTCTCCTCCCAGTTTCCGCCGGGCCTGCATCTGAAACCGGCAAGCTTCGCAAGCGGGATTGCCGAGATTGTCGGGCGTCCAACTGTTTTTGGCAAGCGGCCGCCGGCCTTTTGGCCGCCGAAAGCCGGTTTCAGGCCGTGCTCGGCGCGTTGGCTTCCTGGTGCCAGATCAGGAGCCTGCGCCGGATCAGGGCCATGGCTTTGACGAGCAGGTAGCCGATGATGGCGATCTCGACGATGCCGGCGAACACGCCGGTCGAGTTGGCGAAACGCGAGGCCGTCATCATCGCGCCGCCGATGCCGTAGCCGCCCATCAGCATCTCGGTGACCACTGCGACAATCAATGAAATCGGCAGTGCCACCTGCAGGCCGGTCATGATCTGCGGCAGCGCGGCCGGCAGCACGACCTGCCAGAGCATTTCGCGTTCGTTCGCGCCCATGTTGCGCGCCGACCAGATCAGCTCGCGCTCCACGCCCTGGATCGCGATCACCGTCGCCGCCACGACCGGGAAGATCGCGTCGAACACGATCATGGTGATCTTTGAAACATCGAAGACGCCGAGCCAGAGGATCACGACAGGCAGGAACGCAATCTTCGGCATCGGAAAGCCGACCGAGATGATCGGATCGAAGAACCAGCGCGCGAGCGCAAGCCGCGACATTGCCATGCCGATCGCGACGCCACCCACCGCGGCGATGAAAAAGCCGGCGAGCGCGCGGTAAAGCGTCAGGCCGGCGTTGATGGCGAGATCGCCCGAGACGCCGTCGCTCCAGATGCGCGCGATCACTTCGCTCAGGGCCGGCAACTGGAAATGCGTCACCGCGCCGCTGCGCGCCAGTCCCTCCCACAGGATCGCGAGCAGCACGACCGAAAACACGCGCGCGCCGGCCCATGAGACCGTGCGCACAAAGCGGATTGCCATTTCGGGCACGGTCGCCAGTTGCTTGCGCCCTGCTGCGGGCAGGCGCGGGTCTACTGCCGCCATGACAGCATCCGTTGCATGAGCAGCAGGTAGATACGGTCGGCGGCAAAGCCGATGAAGGCCACGGTGAATACGACCGCGTACATCGCGTCGTAATTGCCGTTGGAGCCGAGGAAGCCGATCAGGTAGCCGAAGCCGCGCCGCGCGACGATCAATTCCGACGACACCAGCAGGATGAAGGTGAGCGCAAGCGCGGTGCGAATGCCGTTGAGCAGTTCCGGCAGTGCGCTCGGCAGCACGACATCCCACAGGACGCGCAACCGGCTGGCGCCCATGCTGCGCGCCGACCACAGCAGCGCCTGGTCGCTGCCACGCGCGCCGTTGAACGCGCCGAGCGTCACCGGCAGCATGCAGCCCAGAAAGATCAGCAGAATTTTGGAGCCGTCGCCGAAGCCGAGCCAGATAACCGTGACGGGAATGAGCGCCGATTTCGGCAGCGGATAGAAGATCTCGACAATCGGCGCGAGCAGCACGTTGACCGGCTTCCACCACGCCATGCCGATGCCGAGGATCGCGCCGATGACGACGGCGAGTGCGAGCCCGGCCGCGCCGCGGTAGAGCGATGAGGCGGTATTGCCGAGGAGCTCGCCGTCCCTGATCAGGTCGATCCACGCGGAGATCACGTTGGTGAGCGGCGGCAGCGCGATCGTCGAGACCAGCTCGAAATGCGCGACGAG
>DASSRW010000056.1:0-9612 GCA_035701545.1 Pseudolabrys sp. | reverse complement strand
GATTTCCCATTCAGGAACGGTGACGACTACGATCCGGCTGTGATCCTCGATCTCGATTACTGGGTGTTGATGCCGCTATAGTGTAGTATCCATCTGCATGAATCGTCATGCGCGGGCTTGACCCGCGCATCCATCAAAGAAGCAAAGAATTTTCTTGAAGACGATGTTTGCCCGGCAATGGCGGCGTCCGGGATAGAAATTCACGCACTCGCCCGCAAATGATCGACCAGTTGCCGCGCGTAGGGCGGCAGCGTCTTGGTGTCGCGCACGCAAATGGTCAGTTCGCGCAGCGCCCACGTATCCGTCAATGGCACTGGTGTGATCGCCGAGGCTTTGGATGTTCGCCGGGCGGTCGTCTCCGGCACGATTCCGACCCCGACATTGCATTCGACCAGGCGGCAGATCGCGTCGAAGCTGCGCAATTGAACGCGCAGCCGCAGCGGCTTGCCGATGCGGCCCGCCTTGTCGGCAAGAAACCGTTGCAGAGCGCTTGCGCGATCGAGGCCCACGATGTCGTAGTCGAGCACCTCGGCGAAGCCGATGCGTGAACGGCCGGCAAGCGGATGACTGCGGGCGACGACGAGCACAAAGCGGTCGCTGCGGAACGGAAACGTGTGCAAGCCGCCGTGATCGACCGTGCCCGCCACGATCCCGATATCGCCGTCGCCTTCCGCGATGAGACCGACGATTTCGTCGCTGAGCCGTTCTTCCAGGTCGACGCTGATGTCCGGGTTCTGCGCCAGAAATGTGCTGAGCGTTTCTGGCAGGAACTCGGTCAAGGCATTGGTGTTCGAGAGCACCCGCACCTGTCCGGCGAGCCCGCGGGCGTAAGGCCCGAGATCTTCGCGCAGGCGCTCAGTCTGCGCGAGAATTGTGCGCGCGTGCGCCAGCAGCGTTCGCCCCGCCTGCGTCGGGGTCACGCCTTGCCGTCCGCGCACCAGCAGATCGGCGCCCAGGGCCAGTTCCATGTTGCGGATACGGGTGCTGGCGGCCGCCAGCGCCAGATGAGACCGCTCGGCGCCGCGCGTGATGCTGCCGGCCTCCACGACGTGGCGAAAGAGCCCAAGATCGGTGAAATCGAAGCGCACGGGGCCTATCCTTCTTATTCTGCGAAGGTAGACTACGCAAAACACATATTGCAATAGGATATTCTAGAGGACAAGCTTCGCAAAACAAGAAGTTATGCCGATCTGGCCCTTTCGGTTCCGGCACAGCCGCGGTGCCGGCCCAGCCAATGAGCCGATCGGGGCTTGTTGCGTTGACCAACAGCCGCCACGCGAATCCTGTTTGCAGTCTGATCGGTTCGTTGCGGCGGTCCGACGCAAGAGTTAGGAACCCGGCACACGCTCGCCGGGGCCAAGCGTTCTGGAGAATGACGATGGCGGAGCTGCAAACCCGATCGATGACCGGACCAGCGCGGCAGCGCCCGCTTTCACCGCATCTGCAAATCTACCGGCCGATGCTGACGATGATGATGTCGATTGTGCATCGGATCACCGGCGGCGCGCTCTACTACGGCATGCTGCTGCTCGCCTGGTGGCTGATCGCCGCGGCCTCGGGCCCGAACGCCTATGCGACATTCGAGGCGTTTATCGGCAGCGTGATCGGGCGCCTGATCCTGTTCGGATTCACCTGGGCGCTGATCCATCATGCGCTGGGCGGCATTCGCCATCTGATCTGGGACACCATTCACGGCTTCGAGCCGGCCGAGCGCGAGCTGCTCGCGGTCGCGACCCTGGTCGGCTCCATCGTGCTCACCCTGCTGCTCTGGGGCGTTTGCTATCTCATGATCGGGGGACCACGATGACCGAGTCGCCCGCCCGCCGGATGACGCCGCTGCGCCGCGTGCGCGGGCTTGGCTCCGCGCATTCCGGCACCCGCGACTTCTGGCATCTGCGCGTCACGTCGGTTGCCGGCATTCCGTTGACCATCGCTTTCATCGTGATCGTCGCAAGCCTGCTCGGACGCAATCATGCCGCGGTGGTGCAGATTCTCGGCTCGCCGCTGGTAGCGATCATCATGCTGCTGTTCATCATCAACATGGCCTACCATATGTGGATCGGCATGCAGGAAATCGTGCTCGATTATTTTCACGACGAATACATCAAGTTCTCGCTGCTGATGGCCAATACCTTCTTCGTCTTTGCGGTGACGTTCGCGTCGGTATTCGCGATCCTGAAGCTTTCGTTCGGAGTCTAGGATGGCCGGTAACGGAAAAACGAATGGTGTGCCCGCCGTCAACGGCCGCGCCTATCCGATCCACGATCACACGTTCGACGTTGTGGTGATCGGCGCCGGCGGCTCAGGCTTGCGGGCCGTCGTCGGCTGCAGCGAAGCCGGCTTGCGGACCGCCTGCATCACCAAGGTTTTTCCGACGCGTTCGCACACGGTCGCGGCGCAAGGCGGCATCGCCGCCGCGCTCGGCAACATGGGCGAGGACGACTGGCGCTGGCACATGTACGATACCGTCAAGGGCGCCGACTGGCTCGGCGACCAGGACGCCATCGAATATCTCTGCCGCAATGCGCCGGAAGCCGTGTACGAGCTCGAGCATTGGGGCCTGCCGTTTTCGCGCCGCGAGGAAGACGGCAAAATCTATCAACGCCCCTTCGGCGGCATGACGACGCACTACGGCAAGGGCACCGCGCAACGCACGTGCGCGGCCGCCGACCGCACCGGCCACGCCATGTTGCACACGCTTTACGGTCAGGCGCTGCGGCATTCAGCAGAATTCTACATCGAGTATTTCGCCATCGATCTGATCGTGGATGAGGAAGGCCGCTGCCGCGGCGTGGTCGCGATCAATCTCGAAGACGGCAGCGTGCACCGTTTCCGCGCCGCGATGACCATGGTTGCGACCGGCGGTTATGGCCGCAGCTATTTCACCTGCACCGGCGCGCACACGCAGACGGGCGATGGCAATGCCATGGTGCTGCGCGCCGGTCTGCCGTTGCAGGATATGGAATTCGTGCAGTTCCACCCGACCGGCATCTATGGCGCCGGCTGCCTCATCACCGAAGGCGTGCGTGGCGAAGGCGGCTATCTGGTCAATTCGGAGGGCGAGCGGTTCATGGAGCGCTATGCGCCGTCGGCCAAGGATCTCGCCTCACGCGACGTGGTTTCGCGCGCGATGACCATCGAAATTCGCGAAGGGCGCGGCGTCGGCGAGGAGAAGGATCACATCTTCCTGCATCTGGATCACCTCGATCCGAAGGTGATCCACGAGCGGCTGCCGGGAATTTCGGAATCGGCGCGCATCTTTGCCGGCGTCGACGTCACGCGCGAGCCGATTCCGGTGCTGCCGACCGTGCACTACAACATGGGCGGCATCGCCACGAACTACCACGGCGAGGCGCTGACCAAGAAGAAAGGCGATGCCGAAACCGTCATTCCCGGCTTGATGGCGGTCGGGGAAGCCGCTTGCGTCTCGGTGCACGGCGCAAACCGGCTCGGCTCCAATTCGCTGATCGACCTTGTCGTGTTCGGCCGCGCCGCCGCCCACCGCTGCGCCGAAATCGTGACCGCCGGCGAGAGCCAGCCCGAATTGCCGAAGGATTCCGCCGAGAGGGCGCTCGCGCGCCTCGATCGCTTCCGTCACGCCTCCGGCGGCACGCCGACCGCGCAGCTGCGCTTGAAGATGCAAAAGGTGATGCAGAACAATTGCGCGGTGTTCCGCACGGGCGAGGTTCTGGAACAGGGACACAAGCTCATCCATGAAGTCTACGACGGCATGGCGGACGTGCACGTCACCGACCGCTCGCTCATCTGGAATTCCGATCTGGTCGAGACGCTCGAACTCGACAACCTGATCGCGCAGGCGGTCGTCACGATGGACTCGGCGGAGAACCGCACCGAAAGCCGTGGCGCGCACGCGCGCGAGGATTATCCCGACCGCGATGACAAGGACTGGATGAAGCACACGCTGGCGTGGATGGATGAGAAGGGCAAGGTGAAGATCGACTATCGTCCGGTACACACGTACACGCTGACGAACGATGTTGCCTACATCGAGCCGAAGAAGAGAGTCTATTGATGCCGAGGCTTAGCGGTGCGGCGCTGGAAACGCGACCTCACGCCTTCGGAAGACGGAAGTTGGCACTTGTGAGCATTGTCGCGGTGGGCGGCATCGTTGCGCTGTTGGCCTATAACAATGTTTCCAACGCCGTAACGGATGACGACGTCCTCTTTGCCAACCATTTCTTGCAGGACGCCGGCTATGCGGATCTTGTCGCCGACCAGCCCGCAAAAACATTCCGCAGGCAGGTGCAGACTATTCTCGCCGTTCAGAATGCTGTGCTCCTGCGCGCGGCCGGCGACGACGCAATTGCACTCGACCACACACGCGAACCTAAGGACCTGTATGCGCTAAGGTCTGGCCAATGTTTCGACCGCAGCCGCACCATCGAAAAGATACTACGCCGTCTAGGTTATGCGACCCGCCACGCCGCCGTCTATTCCACGCGAACAACAGGCAGCGACATCCTCGCGCTATTGACGCCCGAAATTGCCTCTCACGCCGTCACCGAGGTAAAGACTTCGCGCGGCTGGATGCTGGTTGACTCCAATGTCCGCTGGATTGGGCTCACGCGGGACGGCACGGCAATCGATCTCGACAAGTTGCAAGATGATCCCAAAATCGCCGGTCAGAAATGGGATGCAAGAGTTCCCGACGATATCAATGGGATTTTCCGCGACGACTTCACCTATGTTTTTGGTCTGTATTCGCGACACGGACACTTCTATCCGCCCTACATGCCTATTCCAGATGTAAATTGGGAAGAGGCTGTCTATAACGTGACGGATTGACCGGCATAACTGGAGAGAGCGAGTGGTCCAACTCACGCTGCCGAAAAACTCGAAGATCACCCAGGGCAAAACGTGGCCGCATTCGCCCAAGGCGGCCGAGGAAACCGAATTCCGCGTCTACCGCTGGAATCCAGATGACGGCGGCAATCCTTCGATCGACACCTATTACGTCGACCGTGGCAACTGCGGACCGATGGTTCTCGACGCGCTGATCTGGATCAAGAACAACATCGATCCGACCTTGACCTTCCGGCGCTCCTGCCGCGAAGGCATCTGCGGCTCGTGCGCGATGAACATCGACGGCACCAACACGCTCGCCTGCACGAAAGCGATGGACGACATCAAAAGCGCGGTGAAGATTTATCCGCTTCCGCACCAGCCGGTGGTGAAGGACCTCGTGCCAGACCTCAACAATTTTTACGCGCAATATGCGTCGATTCAGCCGTGGCTGAAGACCGACACGCCGGCGCCGGAAAAGGAGTGGCGGCAGAGCCACGAGGATCGCGCCAAGCTCGACGGCGTCTACGAATGCATCCTGTGCGCGTGCTGCTCGACGGCCTGCCCGAGCTACTGGTGGAATTCGGACCGCTATCTCGGCCCCGCCGCGCTGCTGCAGGCCAACCGCTGGGTCAAGGACAGCCGCGACGAAAGGACCGGCGAGCGCCTCGACAACCTGGAAGATCCGTTCAGGATCTACCGCTGCCACACCATCCTGAACTGCTCGAAAGCCTGCCCGAAGGGCCTCAATCCCGCAAAGGAGATCGCGGAATTGAAAAAGGCGCTGGTCGAGCGGCAGGTCTGATTCAGAATTCAGATCGGTATAAACTGCGACGACCGACCGCGGGGAACCCGCGTGCGGCGTGGCGACATAGTTACGCCATGTGAGTCCGTTTTCTTCCTGATCCGCTTCGGCCCTCGGGCCGCAGCAAGTCAATGGCGACGACTTCCCGAAAGACCTCCCGCAAAAAAGACCCCCTGAGAAGGAGAGGCCTGCAAATGAAACTGAAACCCTTCCTCCTGGCCGGCGCGGTCATTCCATTCATGGCTGTGTCTCACGCGGCCGTCGCATCCGAATCTCATTCGGGGATGGTGCTTGCGCAGCAACAACCCGCAGCCAACGACAAAAATGCGGACAAGGAGAAGGAAAAGCGCGGGCGGCCTGCGGGAAGGCAGGGCGCTCCGGCTGCAAATCCCGCGCACACGCGCGGCCAGCCCCAGAACGAGAGGGCGGGAAAACCGGCGCCGCAAGGCGCTACGCGCGCGCACGAGGCGCCTGCCGGCGGCAAGGCACAGAACAATCAGCCCGCTGGCAATACCTCCAATCGGCCAAACACGCGGCCCGCCGCGCAAAATCCGGCGCCCGAGCGCGGTAATGCCGAACGTCGCCAGCCCGGCAAACCGGCGGCGCAAACCACTACGCCGGCGCCGCAACGCGAAAAAGAACGCCGGCCCGGCGCCGCGCCCACACAACCGCGCCAGCCCGCGGCGAGGCAAGCTCCGGCCGCCGCTCCGCAAACCAAGCCTGCCGCGACCCAGACGCCTGCGCCGGCCCAAGCACCATCCCAAGCGCCTGCGGCGCGACAGCAGCAGCAGCAGCTTGAGCATCGAAATGTGCGCGGGCGTGAAAATGCGCAGCCGCAGCAAAATGCAATCGCGCCACAGCAGCAGCAACAGCAGCAGCCGCGCCGCATCGAGAGCGTGCGGGGCGAGCGCAAGGAAACGCGCGAGGGCAACCGCACGGTCATCCGCGAAAACACCCGGACGATCGTCAAGGAGGGCAACCGCACCATCATCCGTCACGATGATGCGGATCGCTTCCGCCGCGGCGGCGGCAATACGCACGTCGAAAATCGCGGCGGCAACAGGGTGGTCACGGTCGAGCGGCCCGGCGGCGTGCGCATCGTCGACGTCGTGGACGAGCACGGCCGGCTGGTGCGCCGCTCGCGCTGGCGGGGTGGCCACGAGGTCGTGCTGATCAACAACCGTTACGGTCCGCCGCGCCCGGGCTTCAGCTTCATCGTCAACCTGCCGCCGCCGGTCGTGCGCATTCCGCGCGACCGCTATATCGTGGAAGCCGACCGGGCCGACCGCGCGCTGCTCTATCAGGCGCTGATCGCGCCGCCGGTCGAGCGCATCGAGCATCCCTATACGCTGGAAGAAATCCGCTACAGCCCGACGCTGCGCGAACGCATGCCGCGCATCGACCTCGATACCGTCACCTTCGACACCGGCTCGTGGGAGCTTGCGCCCGACCAGGTGCAGCGGCTCGAGCCCCTCGCCGCGGCCATGCGCGAGGCGATCGACCACAATCCGGACGAGATTTATCTCATCGAGGGTCACACGGACGCCGTCGGCTCGGACATCGACAATCTGTCGCTCTCCGACCGGCGCGCGGAGACAGTCGCCGAGGTCTTGACGGACAGCTTCGGGATTCCACCCGAAAACCTGACGACGCAAGGCTACGGCGAGCAGGACCTGAAGGTGCCGGTACAGGGTCCGGAGCGGCGCAATCGTCGCGTCACCGTCCGTCGCATCACGCCGCTGCTCGCGCAGCAGGATTGAGAAGGCGCAACATGGCTTGAGGCGCAGCGGCGGGCCGACCGCCGCCGCATTTACAGGCCCACGTGAATCGTCCTTTACTCTCACGATGGACGAACCCGCGCTCGATCTTTCCGGCGCAAGGCTGTCGCCGCAAAAGGAAGCGGTGCGCGTTTTCTACAAGGAGCTGTGGGATCATGCCGACAAGACGCTGATCCCGCAGATTTTCCACCCTAGCTTCACCTTCCGCGGCTCGCTCGGCCCGACGCTCACCGGACATGGGGAATTCGCCGGCTATGTCGACATGGTGACCGGCACGTTCGGGACGTACACCACCGACATCCTGTCGATGATCGAGGAGGACAATCGCGTCAGCGGCCTCATGCGCTTCCACGGCTATCACCGCAAGGAGCTGTTCGGCGTCGCGCCAAGCGGCCGCCATGTCTGGTGGCATGGCATGCCGATTTTCACCTTCGAGGGCGCCAAGGTGCGCGACCTGTTCGTGCTCGGCGACATCTACGGCCTGATCGCGCGCATGAAGGGGTTGAGCGAGAGCCGCCGCGACTCGCATTGAATCGTCATGCGCGGGCTTGACCCGCGCATCCATCGAAGAAAGACCTCTCCAAAAAAGATGGATTGCCGGGTCAGGCCCGGCAATGACCACAACTGAAGCTCCGCCTAACTGCACTTCTTCCCGAAGCAGAGTTTTTCCAGCTCTGGAAAGGGCTGATACGCGACCTTGTCGCACAGGCCCGGCGGCGCTTCGACGAACTGGCCGAGATGGCCGTCGTAGAAATAGCCCGCGTACTCCTTCACGCCCATATACTGATGGCTGGCATCGCGCGAATTGGCGCGCACGCAGACGTAATAAACGTGCACCGGCCCGCTCTGGTTGAGCATCGGCTGCGTGATTGCCGCATCGCGGACGTTGGTCGGATCGGCGACCGCCTGCGGGAACGTTTGCAGGATTTCGTCCTTGTACTTGGTCGGCGGGATGTTCTGAACCAGCACCGACTTCTTGTTGTCGGAACACGCCGCCAGCACCACGGCGAATGCGATCACAACAGCCGATGACCTGATCACGCCACTCCTATAGACCCCTCGCATCGCGGCCCTCAACTTGCAACGCGCGCCCCACAAATGAATCAATCCAGCTTGAGCTTGCGTCTCCTCTGTCCCAGAGTCCGCAATCGCAACGCGTTGAGCTTGATGAAGCCTTCGGCATCGCGATGATCGTAGGCGACCGCGCCCTCCTCGAAGGTCACCAGTTCCTGATCGTAGAGCGAATATTTGCTTTCGCGTCCCACGACGGCGACGCTGCCCTTGTATAGTTTGAGCGTCACCCGCCCCGTAACGAACTCCTGCGAACGGTCGATGGCCGCTTGCAGCATCTCGCGCTCCGGCGAGAACCAGAAGCCGTAGTAAACGAGCTCGGCATATTTCGGCATCAGCTCGTCCTTGAGGTGCGCGGCGCCGCGGTCGAGCGTGATCTGCTCGATGCCGCGATGTGCCGCGAGCAGGATCGTGCCGCCCGGCGTCTCGTACATGCCGCGCGATTTCATGCCGACAAAGCGGTTTTCGACCAGATCCAGCCGGCCGATGCCATTGGCGCGGCCGAGCTCGTTGAGCCGGGTGAGCAGGGCTGCCGGCGACAGCTTCTTGCCGTCGATCGCAACGGCATCGCCGCGCTCAAAATCGACCGCGATGTAGGTCGGCTTATCGGGCGCTCTTTCCGGATCGATGGTGCGCGAATAGACGTAGTCCGGTACTTCCTGCGCCGGATCTTCCAGCACTTTGCCTTCTGAGGAAGCGTGCAGCAGATTGGCGTCGACCGAAAACGGCGCCTCGCCGCGCTTGTCCTTGGCGATCGGAATCTGGTGCTGCTCCGCGAATTCGATGAGCTTGGTGCGGGAGGTCAGATTCCACTCGCGCCAGGGCGCAACCACGGTCACGTCCGGCTTGAGCGCGTAGTAGGCGAGTTCAAAGCGAACCTGGTCATTGCCCTTGCCGGTCGCACCATGGGCCACCGCATCGGCGCCGACTTTCTCAGCGACTTCGATCTGTTTCTTCGCGATCAGCGGCCGGGCGATCGAGGTGCCGAGCAGATATTGACCCTCGTACAGCGCATTGGCGCGGAACATCGGAAACACGTAGTCGCGGACGAATTCCTCGCGCAGATCCTCGACGAAGATGTTTTCCGGCTTGATGCCGAGGAGCAGCGCCTTCTTGCGCGCCGGCTCAAGCTCCTCGCCCTGGCCGAGATCGGCG
>DASSRW010000055.1:0-5371 GCA_035701545.1 Pseudolabrys sp. | reverse complement strand
TCGGAGAAGAAAAGCTCGCACCAGCCGAAAGCCGCGCCGAATGCGCATGAAAAGCCGCAGAGGACGGCGCGTGAGAGCAAGCCGAGGCAGACACCCCCGCGCGATGATGTGCCGCGGCCGCCGGCGCCGATCGGCGGAAGCAGCGGAAGCAACAATGGCGGCGGCCTGTTCGGAATTTTCCGCTGATCAAGGGACGGCGGGTCGCCGAGCCCTGACAATAACAGGTAGCTCAGCGCGGCAGGGTCGTTGTTCCCATCAGGAACTTGTCGATCGCGTGCGCGCACTGGCGGCCTTCGCGGATCGCCCAGACGACGAGTGACTGTCCGCGCCGCATGTCGCCAGCGGCGAACACTTTCGGTACTGAGGTCTGATACGCGAGCGTGTCGGCCCGCACGTTGCCGCGTTGATCGAGTGCAAGGCCGAGCGACTTGAGCATGCCTTCGTGCACCGGGTGCACGAAACCCATGGCCAGCAGCACCAGATCGGCCTCGATCTCGAATTCTGTGCCGGCAACCGGCTTGAACTTGTCGTCGACATGCACGCAATGCAGCTTCTTCACGGCGCCGTTCTCGCCGGAAAACTTCTGCGTCAGCACGGCGAAGTCGCGCTGGGCGCCTTCCTCATGGCTCGATGACGTGCGCAGCTTCAGCGGCCACAGCGGCCAGGTGAGCGCCTTGTTCTCGTGCTCCGGCGGCTGCGGCATGATCTCGAAGTTCGTCACGGAGATCGCGCCCTGACGGATCGACGTACCGATGCAGTCGGACCCGGTATCGCCGCCACCGATCACGATGACTTTCTTGCCGGTCGCCAGAATCGGCTCGGCATGGCCGAGTGGCCGCTCGTTCGAGATGCGGCGATTCTGCTGCGGCAGGAAGTCCATCGCGAAATGGATTCCCTTGAGCTCGCGGCCGGGAATGGGCAGGTCGCGCGGCTTTTCCGCGCCGCCCGTGAGCGCGATGGCGTCATACTCTTCCACGAGGTGCTCGGCTGGCAAGTCGACGCCGACGTGCACGCCGTAATGGAAGTTGACGCCCTCGGCTTCCATCTGCTCGACGCGGCGATCGACGTGGATCTTCTCCATCTTGAAGTCGGGAATGCCGTAGCGCATGAGGCCGCCGGCTTTCGCCCAGCGCTCATAGACGTGCACGTCGTGTCCGGCGCGCGCGAGCTGCTGCGCGCAAGCCAAGCCCGCCGGCCCTGAGCCGACAACCGCGACTTTCTTTCCGGTCTTGCGCGCCGGCTTTTCGGGCTTGAGGCCTTGCGCAATTGCGCGATCCGCGATGGCGCACTCGATGGTTTTGATCGTGACCGGATTTTCATCGATGTTGAGCGTGCATGACGCCTCGCATGGGGCAGGGCAGATGCGGCCGGTCACTTCCGGGAAATTGTTGGTCGAGTGCAGGTTGCGCGCGGCCTCGTCCCAGCGATTGCGGTAGACGAGATCGTTCCAATCCGGAATCTGGTTGTTGACCGGGCACCCCGTCGGCGCGCCGGTGATGATGCTCGTGCCGTGGCAATAGGGCACGCCGCAATCCATGCAGCGTGCCGCCTGCTTGCGCGCCTCGTCCTCCGGCAGCGGCAGCACGAACTCGCGCCAGTGCTTCACGCGCTCCGCGACTGGCTCGTAGTCGCGGTCCTCACGCTCGAATTCGAGAAAGCCGGTGATCTTGCCCATTGTTGCCCAGAACTTGCTTATTCCGCGGCCTGCATCGCGACGGCCTTTTCCTTCGCCATCTCGGCGAGCGCGCGGCGGTACTCGACGGGCATCACCTTGTGGAACATCGGACGGTAGCGTTTCCAGTCGGAAAGAATTTCGGCCGCGCGCTTCGAGCCGGTGTAGCGCGCATGATTGCTGATGAGCCTATGGAGCCGCTCGGCATCCTGCGCGGTCAAGTCGGCCATGATGTCGACGCGGCCGTGCGTTTCGAGATCGTTGTAGTGGCCGTATTCGCGCTCGGCGATCGCTTCTTCCTCAGGCACCGGCTCGAGTTCGACCATCGCCATGTTGCAGCGGGACTTGAACGTGCCGTCCTCGTCGAGCACGTAAGCGACGCCGCCCGACATGCCTGCCGCGAAATTGCGCCCGGTCTGACCGAGTACGACCACGACGCCGCCGGTCATGTATTCGCAGCAGTGATCACCCGCACCTTCGACGACGGCAAGCGCGCCCGAATTGCGCACCGCAAAGCGCTCGCCTGCGACGCCGCGGAAGTAGCATTCGCCTTCGATCGCGCCATAGAGCACGGTGTTACCGACGATGATCGATTCCTCAGGCACGATTCCGGCATCCGCCGGCGGTCGGATGATCAAGCGGCCGCCCGAGAGTCCCTTGCCGACGTAGTCGTTGGCGTCACCCTCGAGCTCGAACGTCACGCCGCGCGCAAGCCACGCGCCGAAGCTTTGCCCGGCGGTGCCGGTGAAACGCACGTGAATCGTGTTGTCCGGCAAGCCTTCGTGGCCGTAGCGTTTTGCCACTTCGCCCGACAGCATGCCGCCGGCGGTGCGGTCCGTGTTGCGGATTGCTGATTGCAGGCGCACCGGCGCGCCGCGATCGAGCGCAGCCTGTGCTTCGGCGATCAATTTGCGGTCGAGGATATCGTTGATGCGGTGATCCTGCGGCTCGCACTTGAAGATCGCGGTTCCGGCATCCGCCTGCGGCTTCATAAACAGCCTGGAGAAGTCGAGGCCCTTGGCCTTCCAGTGCTCGATCAGCTTGCGGCGATCGAGCATCTGCATCTGCCCGATCATCTCGTCGAACGTGCGGAAGCCGAGCGTCGCCATGATCTCGCGCACTTCCTCGGCGACAAAGAAGAAGTAGTTGATGACGTGCTCCGGCTGCCCCTTGAAGCGCTTGCGCAGCACCGGGTCCTGTGTCGCAACGCCGACCGGGCAGGTGTTCAGATGACACTTGCGCATCATGATGCAGCCGGCCGCGATCAGCGGCGCAGTCGAGAAACCGAATTCATCCGCGCCGAGCAGCGCGCCAATCACAACGTCGCGGCCCGTCCGGATGCCGCCGTCGACTTGCACCGAGATGCGCCCGCGCAAGCGGTTGGCGACGAGCGTCTGATGCGTCTCGGCAAGCCCGATTTCCCACGGGGAGCCGGCGTGCTTGATCGAGGTTAAGGGGGATGCGCCGGTGCCGCCCTCGTAACCGGCGATGGTGACGTGATCGGCGCGCGCCTTGGAAACACCGGCGGCGACCGTGCCGACACCGACTTCCGAGACAAGCTTCACCGAAACCTGGCCGTCCGGATTGACGTTCTTCAGGTCGAAGATGAGCTGCGCCAGGTCCTCGATGGAATAGATGTCGTGGTGCGGCGGCGGCGAGATGAGTCCGACGCCGGGCGTCGAATGGCGCACCCTGGCGATGATCTTGTCGACCTTGTGCCCCGGCAACTGGCCGCCTTCGCCGGGCTTGGCGCCCTGCGCCATCTTGATCTGCATCATGTCGGAATTGACGAGATATTCCGCCGTGACGCCGAAGCGGCCGGACGCGACCTGCTTGATCGCCGAGCGCATCGAATCGCCGTTCGGCAGCGGCTTGAAGCGATCGCTTTCCTCGCCGCCTTCGCCGGTGTTCGACTTGCCGCCGATGCGGTTCATCGCGATGGCGAGCGTCGTGTGCGCCTCGCGCGAGATCGAGCCGAACGACATCGCGCCGGTCGAGAAGCGCCGCACGATGTTCTTGGCCGGTTCGACCTCGTCGAGCGGCACGGCCTTGCGGCCGTCTTGCTCGGCACTCCTGATGCTGAACAGGCCGCGGATCGTGAGCAGGCGCTCGTCCTGCTCGTTAATGATCTTGGCGTAGGCGCGGTAATGGTCCTGCGAGTTGCCACGCACGGCGTGCTGCAATCGCGACACCGTGTTCGCGGTCCACACGTGATCCTCGCCGCGCACGCGCACGGCATAGTCGCCGCCGACGTCGAGCATCGTGCGGTAGATCGGCGTGTCGGAAAACGCGTCGCGGTGGCGGCGCACGGTTTCTTCCGCGATTTCGGCGAGCCCAACACCCTCGATGCGTGTGTGGGTGCCGGTGAAGAACTTGTCGACGAAATCCTGCCGCAGCCCGACCGCGTCGAAAATCTGCGCGCCGCAATAAGACTGGTAGGTCGAGATGCCCATCTTGGACATCACCTTCAGCAGGCCCTTGCCGATCGACTTGATGTACCGCTTGACGATTTCTTTCGGCTCGAGCTTCTGCGGCAACTCGTCCTTCATCGCGACGAGAGTCTCGAACGCGAGGTAAGGATTGATCGCCTCCGCGCCGTAGCCCGCAAGGCAGGCAAAGTGGTGCACTTCGCGCGGCTCGCCGGTCTCCAGCACGAGACCGACGGACGTGCGCAGTCCCTGCCGGATCAGATGATGATGCACCGCGGCGCAGGCGAGCAGGGCGGGGATCGGAATGCGGTCGGCGCCCGCCTTGCGGTCCGACAGGATGATGATGTTGCAGCCGCCGCGCACTTCGCTCTCGGCGCGGTCGCACAGCTCATCGAGCGCAAAGCCCATGCCGGCCGCGCCGTGCTCGGCGGGGAAGGTGATATCGAAGGTGAGCGACTTGAAATGCGACTCGCTCATCTCCGAAATAGACCGAATCTTTTCCAGGTCGGCATTCGTGAGAATAGGCTGGCGCACTTCGAGGCGCTTGACCTTCGACATGCCTTCCAGATCGAACAGGTTCGGCCGCGGCCCGATGATCGAGACGAGGCTCATCACCAGCTCTTCGCGGATCGGATCGATCGGCGGGTTCGTCACCTGGGCGAAGTTCTGCTTGAAGTAGGTGAACAGCGACTTCGGCTTGTCGGAGAGCGCCGAGATGGGCACGTCGTTGCCCATGGAGCCGATGGCTTCCTCACCGGTCGTACCCATCGGTGTCATCAGGAGTTTGAGGTCTTCCTGCGTGTAGCCGAAGGTCTGCTGACGATCGAGCAGCGGCAGATTGGAAATCGGCGCTTCGTTTTCAGTGCTCGGCAAATCCTCGAGCACGATCTGCGTCTTGCCGAGCCATTCCTTGTACGGATGGCTCTTGGCGAGCGTTGCCTTCAGTTCCTCGTCGGGAATGAGACGACCTTCGTCGAGGTCGACCAGCAGCATTTTCCCCGGCTGCAACCGCCACTTCTTGACGATGTTCTTCTCCGCGATCGGTAGCACGCCCATCTCGGACGCCATGACAATGCGGCCGTCGCGGGTGAGGAAATAGCGCGCCGGGCGCAAGCCGTTGCGGTCGAGCGTCGCGCCGATCTGCCGTCCGTTGGTGAAGGCGATCGCCGCCGGGCCGTCCCACGGCTCCATCAGCGCGGCGTTGTATTCGTAGAACGCGCGGCGCTCCTCATCCATCAGCGGGTTGCCGGCCCACGCTTCCGGAATCATC
>DASSRW010000054.1:0-9430 GCA_035701545.1 Pseudolabrys sp. | reverse complement strand
TTGATCGTGGCCGCGGTGAGCTGGCCGTTGTCGCCCTGCAACGCCGTCACCTGACCGATGTTCAAATCCATCGCGCCGGACGACACCAGCGCGCGCATCTTGTTGACGCTGTCGGGCGCGGCGCGGAATTCGTCGCGCCGGTGCACCAGCGTCAGCCGCTTGGCAAGCGGCTGCAGATTGAGCGTCCAGTCGAGGGCCGAGTCGCCGCCGCCGACAATCAGGAGGTTCTTGCCGCGAAACGCGTCCATCTTGCGCACCGCGTAGAACACCGATTTTTCCTCGTAGGGCTCGATGCCCTGGATCGGCGGCCGCTTCGGCTGGAACGAGCCGCCGCCGGCCGCGATCACGACCGCCTTGCTCAGAAACACCTTGCCTGCGTCGGTGGTGATGCGGAAAAGCGGATCGCCGACGTTCTCGATCGTGGTCACCATCTCGCCGAGGTGGAAGGTCGGGTTGAACGGCTTGATCTGCTCCATCAGCGCATCGCACAACTCACTGGCGTTGATGCGCGGGATGGCGGGAATATCGAAGATCGGCTTCTCCGGATAAAGCTCGGCGCACTGGCCGCCGATCTTGTCGAGGATGTCGACGAGGTGCGCCTTGATGTCGAGCAGGCCGAGCTCGAACACGGCGAACAGTCCGACCGGTCCCGCGCCGATGATCAGCACGTCGGTGTTGATCTCCTCGCTCATGCTTTCAGTCTCGATCAGCCGATCCGTCTTCTGCAGCATTATGCCATTCTCCGCGCAAGCTCGGCAGGCGAGCGGTCGATTGCCCGCATCAGCTCCGCCACGTTCTGTTCGGGTGTTTTGCCGCTGGTGACTAACGCAATTTCCGCTTTCGCGTAAAGCGGCTCGCGGCTCCTGAGGATTGAAATCAGGTCCTCCATGGCGCGGGCCCGGTCGGCCATCGGCCGCAGGTCGCCCTGCGCGATCACGCGTTTCATGTGCTCTTCCGGTTCAGCTTTGACCCAAACGGTAAAACAGGATGAAAGCAGCAATTCCAGCGTGCCGGGTTCGGTGACAATACTCCCGCTGGTGGCAATGACGAAGCGCGGGTGCTCTTTCAGAACGCTCTCCAGTGCCTCGTGTTCCGCCCGGCGGAACGTTTCCTGCCCGAACATCTCGAAGATCTGGCTCAACGTGGCGCCGCTGCGGCGCTCGATTTCGCGGTCGAGCTCGATGAAGGGCGCGTCGAGGCGCGCGGCGAGCAGCTTTCCGAGCGTCGATTTGCCGCCGCCGCGCAGCCCGATCAGCGCAATGCGCTGTCGTCGGAGGTCGGAGGAGGGCTCGCCGAAGCGCTGCATCAGCAGGTCGCGCGCTTCCTTCAGCGCCGGCGCGGGGAGGCGCTCGAGAAATTGCGACAGCAGCAGGGCATCGACCGGCGGATCATCGCTTTCGTTGACCAGCTGCGTCACCGGCACGCTCATCGCGCGCGCGATCCGCCGCAGCAGCACGATGGAGCCGTTGCCGCGCCCGGCTTCGACCTGCGCAAGATAGCGCTCCGACACGTGCGCGTGCGCGGCGAGCGCCTTGCGCGTCATGCCGCGCTGGTTGCGCAGCCTGCGCACGCGCTCGCCCAGCCGGCGCAGATAGGACGCGCTATCGTTGCCGGACCTTGCGCCGGGAGATTTTCCGCGTGCCGATTTCATCACGAAGGCCAAATATGAAATATATTGCCGATCAATATGCTGCGGCAGGCGGGGAATTGCAAGCGCGTCGACCGTGGTGGCCGAAAACGATGCGTTTTGTTCTGTAAACCAATGTAAAATCAATAGCTTAACCAATCGATCTCGATAGCCTGTCCTGTTGTCGCCCGCTTGCCGCGATGCTATGTTGATGCAGGATAGTTCATATCAGCGTCATGCAGCCGATCGACTTCCAGACGGAGCCCTCCCGCTATCGCCACTGGCGCATCGAGCGCGATGGCGAGGTGGCCTATCTGATTATGGACGTCGATCCGGCCGGCGGCCTTTCGGATGGCTACGAGCTCAAGCTCAATTCCTACGATCTCGGTGTCGACATCGAACTGAACGACGCGGTGCAGCGCCTGCGCTTCGAGCACCCGGAGGTGCGCTGCGTCGTCATCAGGTCGGGCAAGGACAACGTGTTCTGCGCCGGCGCCAACATCCGCATGCTCGGCAAGGCCACCCATCAGCAGAAGGTCAACTTCTGCAAATTCACCAACGAGACGCGCCTCGCCATCGAGGACGCCAGCGAAAACTCGAAGCAAAGTTACATCTGCGCCATCAATGGCAATGCCGCCGGCGGCGGCTACGAGCTCGCGCTCGCGACCGATCACATCATGCTGGTCGACGACCGCCGCTCGGCGGTCGCGCTGCCGGAGACGCCACTGCTCGCGGTGCTGCCGGGCACCGGCGGGCTCACCCGCGTCACCGACAAGCGCAAGGTGCGCCGCGACCGCGCCGACGTGTTTTGCTCGATCGAGGAAGGCATTCGCGGCGCGAAGGCGGTCGAGTGGCGGCTGGTGGATGAGGTGGTCCCCACGTCGAAATGGAAGGATGCGGTTGCAGCTCGTGCGAAGGAGATTGCGGCGCGCTCCGACCGTCCGAAGGACGCGAAAGGCATCGTGCTGACGCCGCTCGAACGCAGGATCGAAGCCGACCGCGTCTCGTATTCGCATGCCGACATCGAGATCGACCGCGTGCGCCGGCTTGCGACGCTGACGGTGCGCGGGCCTTCGGGAGTCGTGCCGCCGTCGATTGACGCGGCGCATGCGCTCGGCGCCGCGTTCTGGCCGCTTGTGGTCGCGCGCGAACTGGAAGACGCCATCCTGCATCTGCGCGCCAACGAGGCGGAAATCGGTGTGGTGCTGCTGCGCACCGACGGCGATGCGGAAGCCGTGCTGGCGCACGACGATTTCCTTATCAAAGCCAACGGCGATTGGCTGATGCGCGAAATCCGTCTTTACCTGAAGCGCGTGCTCAAGCGCATCGACGTTACGCCGAAAAGCTTTGTCGCGCTGATCGAGCCGGGCTCGTGCTTTGCCGGCACGCTCGCCGAACTGGCGTTCGCCGCCGACCGTTCGCTGATGCTGATCGGGACGCGCGAAGGCGACAATCGAAAAGCTGCGGCGATCACGCTCGGGCGAGCCAATTTCGGCCCTTATCCGATGGGCAACGGCTTGACGCGCCTGCAAACGCGCTTCCTCGGCGAACGGGAAGCGCTCAGGGCGGCAGAAGCGAAAATCGGCACCGCCATCGAAGCCGAGGAGGCGGCTGAGCTCGGCCTCGTCACCTTCGCTTATGAGGATTTCGATTGGGACGACGAATTGCGCGTGATGCTGGAAGAGCGCGCGAGCTTCTCGCCCGATGCCATGACCGGCATGGAAGCGAACCTGCGCTTTGCCGGTCCGGAGACGATGGAAACCAAAATCTTCGGCCGTCTGACCGCGTGGCAGAACTGGATCTTCCAGCGGCCGAACGCCATCGGCGAAGAGGGCGCGCTCAAGCTTTACGGCAGCGGCGTGAAGCCGGTGTTCGGGAAGGTGAGGGTGTGAGCGATGCACATACTTCCTGTCATTCCGGGACGCCGCGAAGCGGCGGGCCCGGAATCCATACTCCGCAGCAGGGGTTATGGATTCCGGGCTCGCGTGCTGCGCACGCGCCCCGGAATGACAGACGGATAGGCCGGGGATACAGAGGTGCAGCCATGACCATCGTGAACGTCGATTACGACGGCCTCATTCCGAACAACGTCGCGCTCGGGCAGGACGTGCGCGTCAAGCGCGCGCTGGAGAAGTGGCACCCCGGCTACATCAACTGGTGGAACGACATGGGGCCGGAAGGCTTCCAGGAATCGCTCGTCTACCTGCGCACGGCGGTGGGCGTCGATCCCAAGGGCTGGGCGAAGTTCGACTACGTGAAGATGCCGGACTATCGCTGGGGCATCCTGCTTGCGCCGCAGCACGAGGGCTGCAAGATTTCCTTCGGCCGTCATCGCGGCGAGGACGCCTGGCAGGACGTGCCGGGCGAATACCGCGCCATGCTGCGCCGCCTCGTCGTCATCCAGGGCGACACCGAGCCGGCGTCCGTCGAGCAGCAGCGCTTCCTCGGCAAGACCGCGCCCTCGCTCTACGACATGCGCAACCTGTTCCAGGTCAACGTGGAGGAGGGCCGCCACCTGTGGGCGATGGTTTATCTGCTGCAAAAATATTTCGGCACCGACGGCCGCGAGGAGGCGGAAGCGCTGCTCGAACGCCGCTCGGGCGACGCCGACACGCCGCGCATGCTCGGCGCGTTCAACGAGAAGACGCCGGACTGGCTGTCGTTCTTCATGTTCACCTTCTTCACCGATCGCGACGGCAAGATGCAGCTCGAGGCCCTGGCGCAATCCGGTTTCGATCCGCTCTCGCGCACCTGCCGCTTCATGCTGACGGAAGAAGCGCATCATATGTTTGTCGGCGAAACCGGCGTCACGCGCACGATCCAGCGCACCTGCGAGGCCATGAAGGAGGCGGGGCTGGACGATCCCTACGACATCGAGAGAGTGCGCAAGCTCGGCGTCATCGACCTGCCGACGATCCAGAAGAAGGCCAACCTGCATTTTTCGCTGACGCTCGATCTGTTCGGCAACGAAATCTCGACCAACGCGGCCAATGCTTTTCATGCCGGGCTCAAGGGCCGCTTCCGCGAGGAGCGCCTGAAAGACGATCACTCGCTCGAAAGCGGCAGCTATCCCGTGCTGCGTCTGATCGACGGCAAGATACAGAGCGAAGATGCGCCGGCGCTCTCCGCGCTCAACATGCGGCTGCGCGACGATTACGTGCACGACTGCAACAACGGCGTTGGCCGCTGGAACAGGATGATCGCCGAGATCGGCATCCCGTTCGAGATCAGGCTGCCGCACGTTGCGTTTCACCGGCACATCGGTGAGTTCGCCGGCGTGCACACCGATACCGGCGGCAATCTGCTGAACGACGCCGAATGGGAAAAGAAGAAAAGCGACCATCTGCCATCCGACGGCGACAAGGACTTCATCGAGAGTCTGATGCAGCCGGAGACCGAGCCGGGCAAATTCGCCTCCTGGATCGCGCCGCCCAAGGTCGGCATCGACAACAAGTCCGGCGATTTCGAATACGTGAAGATCGCGTGACCCGTCATCCTGAGGTGGCTTCGCGTAGCGAAGCCCTCGAAGGATGGAGGGTCACCAGCATAAGGCGGACGAGGCGAATCACAGGCCGATCATCCTTCGAGGCTCGCGCTCACGCGCTCGCACCTCAGGATGACGGAGCTGGCGCTACGTGCGTTGCGAGTTAAACCGCTTCACCACCTCCGCCGGCACCGCCACGGCGCTGATCCGGTGCGGATCGCTGGCGTGCTTGCCCGCCCACACGCGGGTCTCGCCGCCTTCGACGGCCAGTTTGCCGCCGGCCGTCATCAAATGCTCGACATCGAAGCTGGAGCGGCGAAATTCCTTGACGCGCGAGGCGATCTCGATGGTGTCGCCGAACCTGGCAGGCGCGCGGAACGCTGCGCGCGCGTCGACGAGCGGCAGGCCGATGATGCCGAAGGCCGCATTCAGGTCGGAACGCTTCACGCCGAGCGCAGCCTCGAACAGAAGCCATGTGCTGGTGTCGAAGAACTCGAAAAAACGGGCGTTGAAAACGATGCCCGCCGGATCGCAGTGCCCCCATTCGACCGTCATTGACCGGCGATAGATGAATGATGCCACGCAACCTCCCAGCCACTTCAATAATCGTACGAGAGCGGCTCAGCGCGGTAAATGGAGAAGGTGTCAGGCAGCCCAAATTGCGAGGCCGATTGCCTCCCCTTGAAAAGGAGAGAGCCCGCCCTCGGGCTTGACCCGAGGGTCGGCGCGCCAACGGGTCCGCGCGAAGCGCGGCCCGATGGTAAACTCAGCGCGCCGGGAGGGGATCAGCGCGCGTATCTTCTGATCCCCACCCCAACCCTCCCCTTTTCAAGGGGAGGGAGTGCGCTCTCGCTGCGGTAACCGCTTTGACTAAACATCACCCGCGCTTCCGCTTGCGCGGGTCCGGCCATTCGACCAGCGCAAGCGCGCGGCGCTCGACTTCCGAGGTGCGCCGGCGCTTGCGCAGCGCCGCCTTCGGGGCGATCGGCTCGTGCGGGGATTCATCGAGTGCGAGCAGCAGCCAGTAGAGGTCGTCGCCCGACGTGAGCCAGCGCTGCGGCGCAAAGCGCGCAATCGAAAACGGCCGCGAGAACGTGAGCAGCGATTTCTTGCCGCCCCACAGAAAGTATTCGTGGGCATAGGACATCGCGAGCTCGCGCGGGCTGCGATAGATCGGATCGCGCCAGCGCAGCACGGCATGATTGGTCTTGCTGATGGCGCCCCAAAGCCCGCGCTCCCTGAATACCGCGACGACGTGATCCTCGTCGCTCGGCAGCGCCTGGAAATCCATCAGCAGCGGCGGCCGCCCGTGATAGGCGAGCGCCGCGGCGGCAAAGATCGCGCCTTCGGCGCAATGCGCGACGCGTTCCTTCAGCACGCGCCGCGGCGACATCGCGGTCTCCGCCGTCAATTCGAAATTGACGCGCAGCCGGTCGAGAAAGGACTGTATCTTTTGCGGACTGTCGAGCTGCCGGAAAACGCGCCGCTCGGCGGGCGACAGCAAAGCCCGCATCGCCGCCCGGTAAGCTGCGCGATTCGCCATGCGCAAGCTTAGCAACAAGCGGCCGCGCCTGCGCGGAGCAGGCCGGATCACCGGATGTTGTAGCGGATCGGCACCGTGATCGCGATCTGCGTGCCGGGAATTTCCGGCGGCGGCGGCGGCAAAGGCTGCGCGCGCTCGACCAGCGACATCGTCGCCTGATCCAGCAGGCTCGAGCCGGAGCTGCGCACGATGTGCGGATTGTGCACGTGCCCGCGGCGGTCGATGCTGAACGCGATCTGCGCGATGCCCTGTTCGCCGCGCGACTGCGCTTCCGGCGGATAGCGCTTGTGCCGCTCGAGCTGCGCAAGCAGCATCGATTTCCAGCTCGGCACCGCGTTTGGATTGTGCGAGGTGGCCCCCGGCATCGGCGCCGCGGCGCGCGCGGCGTGATGCTCGGCGTGGCTGGGCGCCGTGGTGAGCTTGGCCTCGTGCTTGCGCCGCGGCTTGTGCTCCTTCGGCTTCTCGGGCGGGCGCGGCGGCGGCAGCACCGCGAGCTGCGGATCGGGCGTTTCGTCCGGCTTCTGCTCGATCTCCGGCGGCTTGATCGGCTCGGGGACGGGCTCGGGCTCGGCTTCCGTCTGCTGCGGGCCGGGAGGCAATTCCTCGGGCTTGACGTCGGGCGCGACCGGGACGGGCGCGAGCTCGATCATCACGACGGGCGCATTCGCCGGCAGGTCGGATTGCTCGTGCCAGCGCGCGAGCAGCGCCATCGCGCCGCCGACGTGGAAGAAGATCGCCAGCGCAAAGCACGCGATCCAGCGCGCGGCGCCTTTCCACGCGCGTTTGCGATCGCCGGGCCAGTCGGCGGTCACGGCGTCTTGTCCGCTTCGAGCCCGACCAGCGCGACGTGCAGATAGCCCGCGCTGCGCAGGTCGTTCATCAAGGCCATCAGGTCGCCGTAGGCGACGGTCTTGTCAGCGCGCAGGAAGACGCGCTGCTCCTTGTCGCCGTTCGTCGCGCGTGTCAGCGCGTCGGCGAGCGCCGCACGCGCAACCGGATCGTTGTCGAGCATCAGGCTGAGATCGGATTTCAGCGTGAGGAACAGCGGCTTGTCGGGGCGCGGCTGCTGCGTGGCGTTGGAAGAGGGCAGGTTGACGGCGACGTCGACGGTTGCGAGCGGCGCGGCGATCATGAAGATGATGAGCAGCACCAGCATGACGTCGATGAACGGCGTCACGTTGATCTCGTGCAGCTCGCTGAGATCGTCCTCGCCGTGATCGAGACGCACAGCCATCGGTCTTACTCGGCGGCCGCAGGTCGCCTGCGTTGCTCCAGCGGACGCAATGTGCCGCGGTCGAGATCGCGGCTCACCAGGCGCAGGACCTCGGCGGCGGCGTCGGCATGCAGTGCGCGATAGCCCGCGGTCCAGCGCGAAAACATATTGTACATGACGACGGCGGGGATGGCAGCCACCAGGCCAAGCGCGGTCGCCAGCAGCGCTTCGGCGATTCCGGGCGCGACCACCGCGAGGTTGGTGGTGTGCTGCTTCGAGATATTGATGAAGCTGTTCATGATGCCCCAGACGGTGCCGAACAGGCCGACGAACGGGGCGGTCGCGCCGATCGTCGCGAGCAAGCCGGTGCCGCGGATCATGCGCCGCCCGGCGGCGGCCTCGATGCGCTCCAGGCGCGAGGCCACGCGCTCTTTCACGCCCGCCGGCTCCAGCGCGTCGGCCGACAGGCGAATTTCGCTCGCCGCAGCGTTCACCAGCGCGCTGCCCGGATCGGAGCGGGCTTGCGTCTGCCCGAGGCAATCGGCAAGCGCGCGCGCCTGCGCGAGCACCGCGATGGTCTTGCGCAGTCGCCGGCGCGCGAACATCAGCTCGATCGCTTTCGCAAACCAGATCGTCCACGTCAGCAGCGACGCGAAAGCAAGACCGATCATCACCGCCTTCACCACGATGTCGGCCGAGAGAAACATGCCCCACGGCGACAGGTTGCGCGGCAGCGTCGCGGTCGCGCCGGGGGCCGGCTGTGCGCTTGCGACCGGCGCCGAACTAACCGGCGTCGAACTGGAAGCACCGTTTGGCGCGGCAGGCCGTTCGCCCGCGGCTGGCGGCGTTGCAGCCTGAGGCGCCGCGACTGGCGTTGGCGAAGCTTCCGCTGGAGGTGCGGCCGGTGGCGTCGGAGTAGACGGCATCGCCGCGCTCGGCGCCGCATCCTGGGCAGGCGATGGCGTTTGCGCCAGTGCGCCCCCCGCAACGAGGACCGCAAACGTCACCGCGGCAAGAGCGGCGCGCCGATGGCGCGGAAGTTTGAGATTTCTACGCGTCGTGTCTTCCATTGCTTCGCTCAGCCTGCCCGCACGCTTAGTGCATGAATTCTGCGCAATTGCGTCATTCCGCCGGCCCTGGCCGCGTCACCATCATCCAACGTCGGCAGAGGAAAAAAGGCCAGCAAAATCATAGATTTTAGCCATTCCAAACAAGGGGGCGCCTCAGCCGTTGCTGCGGCGCTTGAGCGCAGCGCTCCTCAAAGCTGCCACCGGCATCCGGCTAGAACCTGGCGATGGCCGAGACACGGAAGGTGCGCGGCGCGCCCGGCGAGATGTTGTTGTTGCCGTCCGCGGATGCCCAGTAGCCCTTGTTGAAGATGTTCTCGACGTTGAGCTGGAGTCTCCAGTTCTTGTCGATGTCGGCATAAATTCCGGCGTCGACCCGGACAAATCCCGGCAGCCTGACCGTGTCGTCGGACGCGGCATAGGAATCCGAGAAGTAGATGATGCCGACGGCTGCCGACCACACCGAACTGATTTGGTACTTGTTCCACCAGGAAAA
>DASSRW010000053.1:0-9718 GCA_035701545.1 Pseudolabrys sp. | reverse complement strand
TGCCAGACGGTACGAAAGCGCTCCCACTCGCGCGCGTCGCGCCACAGCGCCCAGTTCTCGATCAGTTCGCGGATGGCGAGGCGGTCGGAAATGCTGGGCGACATTATCGCTTCATCGCATCCTGTCATCGCCGGGCTTGACACCCGCAAGTCGGGTTTACCCGATTTGCGGTTTGCTTTTAAGTGCAGAAGTCGGGCAGGCCCGACTTCTGATGATCTCGCTTGGGTGAGCAATGTGCCTACCTAAGCGGGATGGCCGGCACAAGGCCGGCCATGACATGAAAGGTTCGCCATGCCGAGGCTCACAGGAAAAGTCGCGATCGTCACCGGCGGCGCAAAAGGCATCGGGCGGCATTATTCGCAGGCGCTTGCCGCCGAGGGCGCGCGTGTGATGATCGCCGACATCGCCGACGGCAAGCCGCTTGCCGGGGAAATTGCCGGCAAGCACGGTGCCGAGTCCGTGGCCCACGCGCGGTTCGACGTCAGCGACGAGGATCAGGTCAAGACGCTTGTCGCGCAAACGATCGAGCGCTTCGGGCAGATCGACGTGCTGGTGAACAACGCCGCCGTCTATGCAACGCTCACGCCGCGCAAATTCACCGAATGGGACAGCGGGACCTGGGATCGTGTTATGGCCGTCAACACGCGTGGGCCATTTCTGATGGTCAAGCAGGTCGCGCCGCACATGATGGAGCGCCGCAGCGGCAAGATCATCAACATCGCGTCGGGCGCGGCCTACAAGGGCGTGCCGCGCATGTTGCCTTATGTCACCTCCAAGGGTGCGATGCTCGCTTTCACCCGCGCGCTGTCGCGCGAACTCGGCGAATACGGCATCGCCGTAAACTCCTTGTCGCCGGGCTACATCCTGAGCGACACGGGACTCGCGAATACCGCGCACGTCGAGGACGAGCGGGTGCCCGTGCGCAACAGCCGCGCCTTCAAGCGCGACGCCTATCCGGAGGACCTCATCGGGGCGCTGATTTTCCTGGCCTCGAGCGACAGCGATTTCGTTACCGGGCAGTCGATCGTGGTGGACGGAGGCTCGGTCAACAACTAGCTGGTATCCATGCGATTTCGGCGGTTACCCAAGGTCCGCCGGCTGCGCTATATTGGACGCGAAGCGAGAGTTCACGGAGGAGCACCATGACGGCGGTGATCGACACGCCTCAGGCCGGCAACAAGCACAACATAACAGGCGCGCGGCAGGCCTATTACGACAGGATTTCCAAATTCCACCTGGCGCCCCTTTGGGAGGTGCTCAAAGGGCTGGTCACGCCCGAGCCGAAGACGCAGATGGTCCCGGCACTGTGGAAGTTTCCGGAAGTCGAGAAGCTGATGCTCGAAGCCGGCGACGTCATCACCGCCGAGGAAGCCGAGCGCCGCGTCCTCGTGCTGGAAAATCCGGGCGAACCCGGCAAGTCACGCGTCACCAATTCGCTGTTTGCCGGCATTCAGCTCATCATGCCGGGCGAGATCGCCGACGCGCATCGCCATGTCTCATCCGCCATCCGCTTCGTGCTGAAAGGCAAGGGCGCCTACACCGCCGTCGAAGGCGAAAAGGCGTTGATGGAACACGGCGACTTCATCATCACCGCGAACTGGGCGCCGCACGATCACGGCAATCCCGGCAAGGAGCCGGTGATGTGGCTCGACGTGCTCGACATGCCGACGGTCAATCACTTCCAGGCGTCGTTCGCCGAGCATTTCGATGAGAAGATGCAGAACGTCGATCACGAAGACGGCGATTCGTTCGACCGTTACGCGTCCGGCGTGCTGCCGGACGGTGCGCCGGCGGCGATGAACCGCAGTCCGGTCATCAATTATCCGTACGCGAAAATGCGGCCGATCCTCGAGCGGCTGAAGAAATCCGGCGATATCGACAAGAGCCACGGTGCGCGCGTGCGCTACGCCACCCCGATCAACGGCGGGCCGGTGCTGCCGACGATGGGCGCCAATCTTTCGCTGCTGCCGAAGGGCTTCAGGGGCGAGCCCTATCGCTCGACCGACGGTACCGTGTTCTGTGTCGCCGAAGGCAAGGGTACGACGACGATCGACGGCAAGGAGTTCGCGTGGGGCGTCAACGACGTCTTCGTCGTGCCGCCGTGGAAGCAGTATCGGCACAATGCTGCGGAAGAATCGGTGCTGTTCTCCATCTCCGACCGTCCGGCGCAGGAATCGCTCGGCATCTGGCGCGAAAGCCGCTAGCGATGGAAATCGAGGAGTTGAAGGCCGCGCACGGCGCCTTGACCGCCGCGCGCACGGGCCAGGGCGGCGATTTGGTCATTCTTCATTCGCTGCTTGCGGATCGTCACGCCTTCGATCCGGTGCTGCCTGCTTTGGCGGCGAAGAAGCGTGTCACCCTTGTCAATCTGCCCGGCTTTCACGGCTCGGAGCCGCTCCCGGTCGCATTGATGGAGGCCTATGTGGCGCGCATCGAGGACGGCTTCGAGGAATTCGGCATTGCGCAGGACGCGATTCTGATCGGCAATGGCTTCGGCGGCACCTTGGCGCTGGCGTTTGCGATTGCACACCCGGAGCGCATCGGGAAACTTGTGGTATCGGACGCCGCCGCAGGTTTTCCGGATGAAGGGCGGCAAGCGTTTCGCGTTATGGCTGAGAAGGTAGCCGCCAGCGGGCTCGGCGCCGTCGCTGAAATCGCGTCCAAGCGCGTGTTCTCACCCGCTTATCTTGCCGCCCATCCGGAACTGGTCGAGGAGCGCAAGCGCGTGCTCCTGGCGATCGATCCCAAGGGCTTCCAGGGGGCGTGCAAGATTCTACAGGAGGCCGATCTCACCCCGCTGCTGCATCGGATGCGCACGCCCACGCTGGTCGTCTGCGGTGAATTCGATCAAGCCACGCCGCCGCCGCTCACCAGGCAGGTAGCGGAAAAAGTTACCGGCGCCCGTTATGTGGAACTGCCCGGCTGCGGGCACTGTCCGCCGCTCGAGCAACCGCAAGCATTTATCGCCGCCATCAAGGATTTTGCCGGTCTGTGAGCAGGCGCTGGCAGATTGGACGCACGCTCGGCATGTGGCGCCGAGCGTGCCAATCCGGTCAGTAGCACACGCGCACACGCCGCCAGTGCCGGTAGCCCCAGCGGTCGACCACCAGGCGCCGCGAAATGTAGCAACTGGGACCATAGTAGGCGTAAGGCCCGCCGTAGTAGTACGGCGATGCAACGGCTGCTCCGAGAGCCAGGCCGCCGATGAACCCGGGAGCGAAGCCCCAGCCGCCGTGATGATGCCAGCCGCCATGCCAACCGCCATGCCAGCCACCATGCCAGCGCGCACTGGCAGGAGCCGTGGACGCCATGGTGATTGCGGCGATCGCACCGGCGGCAATAACCAGCTTCTTGAATGAGGTGCTCATGCGCACGTCTCCTCTGGTATTCCGATATGCAATCTTATAATTCCTCAAAAACTCAGGCGTTCCCTTTGGGAACCAAGCCACAATTTGGGTTAGCTGGCGCAACCGGTCCATCTCTTAAAGCAGTACGCTAACGAGCTAATCCAGCGCTTTAAGCACCGCTCCCGCGATGGCTGAGGTTCCATCGGTTCCGCCGAATTCGATCGGTTTGATGCCCGAGGCATACGCCTTGTCGACCGCTTGTTCGATGCGCTGTGCCGCGTCGGCGGCCGCCGGATGATCGTTCCTGTCGGCAAGCCAATCGAGCATCATGGCGGCAGACAGGATCATGGCGGTCGGGTTGGCCTTTCCCTGGCCCATGATGTCGGGCGCGGTGCCGTGGCACGGCTGGAAGACGGCGTGCTTGTCGCCGACGTCGGCCGAGGGTGCGAGGCCGAGCCCGCCGATCAGGCCGGCGGCGAGATCGGAGAGGATGTCGCCGAACATATTCTCCATCACCATCACATCGAAGTCCCACGGCCTGCGCACCATCATGGCGGCGCAGGCGTCGACGTAAAGCATGTCGGTCTGGACGCCGGTGAATTTCGGCTTGCGTTCGTTGAAAATATCGCGTTGCCAGTTGAACGCCTTGAAGACGTTGGCCTTGTCGACAAGCGTCAGCCGTCCGGGCTTGCCGCGCTTCTTGCGGCGCTGCGCGAGCCTGAGCGAGAAATCGAACAGCCGCTCGGTCTTGCCGCGAGTGACGACAAGTGTCTCGCGGGCGTCGTCATGCGTCGTGACGCCTTTGCCCATCGAGGAGAACAGGCCTTCGGTCGACTCGCGGATCAGCACGAAATCGATGCCGCGCTCGGCGGCCCCGACGATCGGGCTCGGCACGCCCGGCACCAGGCGCGCAGGGCGCACGCCGGCGTAGAGATCGAAGATGAAGCGTAGCTCCACCTGCGGCATGATCTCCGTGTTGTCGGGATAGCGGATCGACGGAAGGCCGCAGGCGCCGAGCAGGATCGCATCGGCCTGTTCACAGAGATTGATCGTGGAATCCGGCATCGAACGGCCGGTCTCCTTGTAGTGGTTGGCGCCAGCCGCGGCTTCGGTGAAGCGGAATTTCAGGCCCGGTGTAGTGGTTTCAATCTGCCGCAAGACATCGAGCGCCGGCGCCATCACTTCGGGCCCGATGCCGTCGCCGGCAAGAACGGCAATATGGAAGGCGTCGTTGGCGCTCATGACTGGTTCCGGGATGGCATCGGGGCGGGCGAGCGGCTAATGAATACGCCAACCTGTTCGCGCGCAAGGGAGGGTACGCGCCGATGCCGCGGTTCGCCGCCAACCTTGGATATCTGTTCACCGAGCACCCGATGCTCGACCGCGTTGGCGCCGCCGCAGCCGCCGGCTTCAGGGCCATCGAGTTGCAGTTTCCCTACGAGGTGCCGGCATCCAGGATGAAGGCGGCGATCGATGCGAACCGGCTGACAGTCCTCGGCATCAATACGTTGCGGGGGGAAGGCGACGAATTCGGCCTTGCGGCCGTGCCCGGCCGCGAACGCGAATGGGAGACGATGTTCGAAAGGGCACTCGACTACATCAGCGCGATCGGCGGCAGCGCCGTGCACTGCCTTGCCGGAAAGGTCGATCCCTCGCAGCGGCCGGCGGCGGAGCGGGTCTTCATTTCAAATCTCTCGCGCGCGGCTGACCTTGCAGCCGAAAAGAACATCGCGCTGCTGATCGAGCCGATCAATCCCGGCGACCGGCCGAATTATTTTCTCAATCACCTCGAGCACGCCGCCGACATCATCGCCAAGGTCGGCAAGTCGAACGTCAGGATCCAGTTCGATTTTTATCACATGCAGATCGTGGGCGGCGATCTCATCCGCCGTTTCGCGCGCTTCCAGCCGCTGATCGGTCACCTGCAATGCAGCGCGGTGCCCTCCCGTCAAGAGCCGGACGAGGGCGAGGTGAACTTTCGGGCGGTGTTCGAAGCGATCGATCGGCTCGGGTGGACCGGCTGGATCGGCGCCGAGTACCGCCCGCGCGGCCGCACCGAGGAGGGACTCGGCTGGGCGCGGCCGTATGGGGTAGTCGCAAAGGATTAACCACTAAAGCCGCTGAAACCGCGCGCTTTTTCGCTTTGCGCGAGTCTCGCTCATTGCTATTTTGACCGCATGTGGGGACGCAGAGCCAAAGTCGGGGCGGAAAGGCCGGAATCGGCGCAGCCGCTCAAGAACGCCGTTCGCGAGGCGCGGATCGAAGCGGCGGAGCGTTCGGGCGTCGTGGTCGATCTGCGCGATGCCGAACTTGCCCGGCTCGAACTGCTGAATGATGCGCTTGAGCCGTTGTTTGGCGAGCTTCCTGACAAAGTTGACCTGTTCGACCGCGGTGTGAGCCGGGGTGACGTTCCACGCCTGTGGATCGACGTGATCGCGCATGTCGAGATGGGGCGCGACAAGCGACAATACCGGTTCGTGCAGGACACGCGCTATGGGCGCGCCGTGCTGGCGGAATCGTATGAGATTGCGGAGATCGTCGGGGCGGTCACGCGCTACGTGGCGCGGCGGCTGGTCGAGCGCGAGCGCGCGCTGGGAGACGACCCGGGATCGAGGCTTTCTGTTGCGCGCCGCGCCGCAAAGCTCGAGCGGCGGCATTTGCGCCAGCGCGGAATTGCCATTTTCGCGATCGGCGTTCTGGCCGGCGTTGCGGCGCTGTTCTTGCTGGCATTGTTCAGCGCGCATTAGCCGGCGACACGTTCGCGCGGCTGATTTCTGCGATGCTGCCGTCCCGAGTGATCGCGCGCGAAATCATCTCGCACTGCCATGCTCCGCGCGCGCCACTGATCCGGTAGAGATTCCACGCCGCCGGTGCTTTCGCGAAGGCCGGTGCGCCGGAGGCCGAAGGCACGCCAATGGCGGCAGCGCGGCCATTCGGAGTATCGAGCCAGTTGAGCATGGGCACGTGGTCGTGACCGTGCAGAATCAATTCGGCGCCGTGCGTGGCGACCACCTTCAGAACATCGGCTGCATCCAGCAGCCGCTTGCTGCGCTCGCGCGGGCTGACCGGCGGATGATGGATCAGCAGCACGCGAAACAGATTCTCCTTCTTCAAGGCATCAAGCACGGCCGCGAGGCGGGCGATTTGCGCTTGCCCGAGCCAGCCGGTCGCCATGAACGGCGGCGTCGGGACCGCCGTGCTTGTGCCGATCAGCGCGATCGCGCCGCGCCGCCGCACAAACGGAAACGCGACTGGGCCGTCCTCGCCGTCTCCGCTCATGTAATCCGCCCAGTAGCGCTCCGGGTCGTGCGCCGCCGCCCGCACATAGGCGTCGTGATTGCCGGGAATGAACGTCACATCCGATGGCTTGCCGAGCGCATCCAGCCATTTCCTCCCGCGCAGGAATTCCTCCGCAAGCGAGATGTTGGCGATATCGCCGGTGACCGCGATGTGATCGGCGCCGGCCGCCTTCACGTCGGCAACGATCGCGTCGAGCACCTCGCGGCGGTGCATGCGGTGACGCCCACGCAACCAGTTGAGATAGCCGGTGATGCGCTTGTTGAAGAGCTCGCCGGGCTGCGGCCGCGGCAGCGGCGCAAGATGCGGATCGGAGAGGTGGGCGAGGGTGAACAACTGTCGTCATGGCCGGGCTTGTCCCGGCCATCCACGTTTATGGACTTTGCATATTCAAAGACGTGGATGCCCGGCACAAGGCCGGGCATGACAGAGTTCGTGGTCCCGCGACCACTCAGGAACTGCCGATCAATATCCCGGCGACGAACACCAGCACCCCGCCGACAACCACCTGAAACGTCGCTTGCAGGAACGGCGTGTCCATGTAGCGGTGGCGAATCCAGGAGATGGCCGCAAGCTCGACCGCCACCACCACGATGGACACCACCGTGGCGGTCCAGAAGTGCGGGATCAAATAGGGAAGGGTGTGGCCAAGCCCGCCGATCGCCGTCATGCCGCCGGTGACCAAGCCGCGGATCACCGGCGAGCCGCGGCCCGTGAGCGAACCGTCATCCGAGAGCGCCTCGGCAAAAGCCATCGAGATGCCGGCGCCGACCGAGGCCGCCATGCCGACGAGGAATGTCGCCCAGGTGTTGTGCGTGGCAAAGGCGGCCGCAAACAGCGGCGCCAGTGTCGACACCGAGCCGTCCATCAGCCCGGCGAGGCCGGGCTGCACGTATTGCAGCACGAACATGCGCCGCGCCGTCTCGGCTTCGGTGGCGCGCGCGCTCGGCGTGAGAATTTCCTTGGACAGCTTGCCGGCGAGATGCTCGTGGCTCGATTCGGCCTCGGCGAGCTCGATCAGCAATTGCCGAACCGACGCGTCGCGCGCGTTTTTCGCCGCCTTGCGGTAGTAGCGCTCGGCCTCGTACTCCATGTTCTCGGCAAACTTGCGCACGTCCTCCAGGCCAAGCGGACGCGTCAGCCACAGCGGTCGCTTGGGATGCAAGAAGCCTTTGACGTCCTGACGGCGGATCAGCGGCAGGTACTCGCCGAACTTCTGCCGGTAGAGGTCGTAGAGCATCGTGCGATGATGCACTTCCTCCTCGGCCATCTCATCGAATACCTTGGCGGAGGCGGGAAATTGCTCGCGCAGGCCCTCGGCAAAGCCGCGGTAGATGCGGCTATCCTCTTCCTCGTTGGTGATGGCCAGCGCCAGCACTTCCTGTTCTGAGAGATCGGAAAAATTTTTCACGGCAATCCTGTCGCTGACGGAACAGCAGCAAGCTCATATATTAGAGGCATTCCAAACTGGAAAGAGCTTATGCGCAAGCCATTGCCTCGGCTCCGCAACTTGGGGAAAACCGCCGGCATGAGACCCAGCCTGCCACGACGTGCCTGGTGGCGCCTGCGGAGAACGCTCGAGCCCGCGGTCCAGCCGGGCATGCATCTGTACTGGCGCTTCGCGCGGCCGGTGACGCTCGGCGTGCGCGCGGTGGTCATCGACGGACAGGGCCGCGTTTTTCTCGTCAAGCACTCCTATGTTGATGGCTGGCATTTTCCCGGTGGCGGCGTCGAGGTTGGTGAGACGCTCACTGAGGCGCTGGCGCGCGAACTCGCCGAGGAAGGCAACATCGTCATGTCTGCCGCACCGCGCCTGCACGGCATCTTCTTCAATAAGCGCGTCTCGCGGCGCGACCATGTCGCGATCTACATCGTGCGTGAATTCACGCAGCAGACGCCGCCCCAGCCGAATCGCGAGATTGTGGAGCACGGGTTTTTCCCACTGACGGCATTGCCCGACGATACCAGCCGCGCCACACGCGCGCGTCTTGCCGAGGTTTTCGAGCAGGCTGCCATGAGCGAGTTATGGTGACCTGCAATCGGTCTGCCGCCGTTTGATCTCGATCAAGATGATGCTTCTTCGCCTGCGCTTCATTAGCCGTGAGATAAATCGCAACGAAGGAGGCACGTCATGCGCAAAGCGACTTTGACGATCGCGCTGCTGTCAGGTCTCGTAGCCGGTGCAACGGCGCAAGCGCAGCCTTACGGTTATGGCCCGGGAATGATGGGCTGGGGCGGCGGTTACGGTCCGGGCTGGATGATGGGCCCGGGATACAGTGACGGCCACGGACCCGGATGGATGATGCGCGGCGGCTATGGCATGGGGCCGGGCATGATGTACGGATATGCTTACAGCAATGAGGGTAATCTCAACCTGACCGTCGATCAGGTGAAGCAGTATCTCGCGCAGATGATCCGCAATCCGAACCTGAAGGTCGGCGACGTCAAAGAGAAGGATGGCGACACCATCGTCGCCGAGGTCGTCACCAAGCAAGGCAACGGGCTGGTGCAGAAGCTCGACTTCAACCGCCACACCGGTTTCGTGCAGGCCGAGCAGTGAGAGGCGCGCGTTAGTCGAACCGTGCGCGGTCGTGCGGCGCGGCGAAGTCGAGCTGCGGGCCGACCGGAACGATTCCCGTCGGATTCACGTGCCGCTGGCTGCCGTAGTAGTGCCTTTTGATGTGATCGAGGCTGACGGTCTCGGCCACGCCCGGCACCTGATAGAGATCGCGCAGGTAATTCGACAGGTTCGGATATTCGTAAATGTGCCGCCAGTTGCACTTGAAGTGCGAATAGTAGACCGCATCGAAGCGCACGAGCGTGGAGAACAGCCGCCAGTCGGCTTCGGTCATCGTGTTGCCGATGAGGTAGCGATGCTGCGAGAGGCTCTGCTCGATCTCATCGAGGGCATCGAACAGGTTGCGGAACGCCTCTTCGTACGCTTCCTGTGACGTGGCAAAGCCCGCGCGATAGACGCCGTTGTTGACGTTCGGGTAGATCATCTCGTTGAGCCGATCGATCACGCCGTGCAACGGCTCGGGATAGTAATCGGTGCGCACATTGGTGAGCGCGTC
>DASSRW010000052.1:0-11446 GCA_035701545.1 Pseudolabrys sp. | reverse complement strand
TCATTGGCTCGACCTTGGCGTGTCGGCGCCTCGAAACATAGCCCTTCGCTCCGCCGCCAAAGTTTTGACGCGCGAATGGTCAGATAGCAGCGTCTAAAACTCTGCCACCGCACTCACCAGCCGTTCGATGTCCTCCGGCCGCGACAGGCGATGGTCGCCGTCCTTGATGAGCGTGAGCACGACGTCGTCGCGCGCAAAGCGCGACTCCAGTTCGACCGCGTGCTGCCACGGCACGTCCGGGTCCTTCACGCCTTGCAGGATGCGGACGGGACATCCGGTCTCGATCAGGCCGCCGAGCAACAGATGCTTGCGGCCGTCCTCGATCAATCCTTTGGTGATCGGATAGCCGTCGTCCGCATAAAGCGACGGCCGAACCCAGACGCCCTTTGTCTCGATCTCCTGCCTGATCGCCTTCGGAAACTTCTTCCACATCAGCTCTTCGGTGAAGTCGACGGCGGGCGCGATCAGCACCATGCCGGCGATCGGCGGCGCCTCATTGCGCGCTTTCAGCGCGCGCGCGAGCAGCAGCGCGAGCCAGCCGCCCATCGACGAGCCGATCACGATTTGTGGCCCGCGGCAGCATTGCGTGAATACCGCGGCGCTTTCTTCCAGCCAGCGGCCGATGGTGCCGTCGGTGAAGGCGCCACCGGATTCGCCGTGGCCGGAATAGTCGAAGCGCGTGCAGGCGCGGCCTTGCGCCTCGGCCCAGCGGTCGAGCGCCTCGGCTTTGGTGCCTTTCATGTCCGATTTGAAGCCGCCGAGCCAGAACAGGCCCGGTTCGCGGCCGCTGCGCGCGCGCACGGCAATGTCGCGCGCGGGCGTTCCGATCGTCAGATTCTTCAACAAAGCCTCGCTCATCGCGCGCCTTTCAATTCCAATCGCGCTCCGTTTGTCGGCGCATTGGCGCCTGTAAAGCAAGCGTAAAACATTGCCGCAGCCGCTGATGCGGTTTATACCTCGATCCACAGCAGCACGCAGGCAAGACACGCCCGTCTCGTTGAGCAGAGCTGTCGCGATCGGCCCCGTCGGAGCAGGATGATCGTATGTCGAGTCTCCCCGCACACGATCTCCAGGAGCGCGAAACCAGTTCGCGCGCGGGCCTCGCCAGGACAAAACAGAACACTCCTGAAAATTCACCGATCCCGGAGCCAATCAGCGCTCTGATGGTTGCGCCCACGCTCGACATCGGGGCAGCCGACGCGGGTGTCGCGGCGCTGGTCCGCATTCTGGCGGGCGCAGGCCATCGCGCGACCGTCGTCGCGCGCGCCGGCCGGCTTGTCTCCGATGTAACGGCCGCCGGCGGCGAATTCATCGCGCGCAACATGGAAAGCAAAAATCCGCTCACCATTGCAAGCAACGCGCTTGCCCTGATGCGGATTGCGCGCCAGCGCAAATGCGACCTCATTCACGCGCACGGCCGCGCGGCCGCATGGAGCGCCTATCTCGCGGCGCGTCTTGCCGGCGTCCCATTCGCGACCAGCTGGTACAAGGGATTCCGCGAGCAGAACATCTTCAAGCGCTACTACAACGGCATCATGGCGCGCGGCGTCCGCGTCACCGCGGCCAGCGAGCAGATCGCGCAACTTGTCCACGACCGCTACGGAACGCCGTGGGAGCACATTGCCGTCGTGCCGGCGAGCATCGACCTCGAGGCCTTCGATCCCCGCAACGTGTCGCAGGAGCGGGTGGAAGCGGTGCGGCGCATCTGGGGCGTGACGCCTGAGACGAAAATCATCCTGATCGTCGGCCGTATCCTGCGGCGCAAGGGCCACCACGTCGCGGTGCGCGCGGTGCAACGGCTCAAGAACGCGGGACTGAAAAACTTTCTCTGCGTGTTCGTCGGCGAGGACCGCGGCCGCACGCACTACACCGGCGAGCTCTGGGACCTGGTGCTGACCACCGGCACCGTCGACGTCATTCGCATGGCCGCGCCGGTGATCGACATGCCGGCCGCCTTTGCCGCCGCCTCGGTCGTCGTCTCGGCGGCGATCCAGCCGGAAGGCATGCAGCGCACGCTGCTCGAAGCGCAGGCGATGGCGCGGCCGGTGATCGTTTCCGATCTCGGCGCCGGTCCCGAAGTGGTGCTCACGCCGCCTGCCGTGCCGGACAACCGAATCACCGGCTTGCGCTTTCCGGCCGGCGACGATTCCAGCCTGGCGGCCGCCCTGCTGCGCCTGTTTGCGATGCCGGAAGCGACGCGCCGCGCCATCGGCGCGCGCGGGCGCGAATGGGTGCTGACTCATTTCAATGCCGCAGCCGTTGCCGATCAGGCGCTCAAGTTCTACGGCGACGTGGCTGCTCTCTCCCGCCGGCGAGAGAAAATCGGAGCAATTTGAACGATTTGCGGCTGATGCCGTTGCTTAGCGGGCACCGGCGTCAAGACCGGCGTTGACTTATTCGGGGTTTCTCCCAATCTTTACAGGCCCAAGTAGCGGGAAAGCCGCGAAAGGAATGTTGCAACAGCAGAGGAGCACAAGGCCATTCGTCGTCCGATGAAGTCCGCGCTGCCCGTTCAGAAGGACGGCCCGCGCATCAACGAGGAGATCCGATCCCGCGAAGTACAGCTGATCGACAATACCGGCGACAACAAAGGCGTCGTCGACATCCAGACCGCCCTGAGCCTGGCTGAAGCCGCCGGGCTGGATCTGGTGGAGATTTCCCCCAACTCGAACCCGCCTGTCTGCAAGATCCTGGACGTCGGCAAGTACAAGTACCAGGCGCAGAAAAAAGCAGCAGAAGCCCGCAAAAAGCAGAAGATCGTCGAGGTCAAGGAGATCAAGCTCCGGCCGATGATCGACGACCACGACTACGACGTGAAGATGCGCTCGATGAAGCGCTTCTTCGAGGATGGCGACAAGGTGAAGGTGACCTTGCGCTTCCGCGGCCGCGAGATGGCGCACCAGGAACTTGGTTTCCAGCTCCTGAACCGGGTCAAATCCGATACCGGGCCGCTGGCCAAGGTCGAATCGGAGCCGCGTTTCGAAGGACGCCAGATGGTGATGGTGCTCACGCCGCGTTAGCACCTGAGCGCGTGAGGTTGATCTGTGCGCCGCCGGTTTTGGCGGCGCTTTTTTGCCCGGCGTGAGCGGCCAGGCGGCGCGGACGGGTTGCAAGCCACAGCCTGCTCTGCCATAACGCCGCCGCTCGCCGCCCGGCTGAAAAGGGCTGCCGTGGCGGCGATTTAAGCTCAATTCCGAGCATCGTTCCCTTGCGGAACGCCAACCGGCCGTGCGGGCCCTTGTCCGCGACAAGCGGCCTCCCAGGAGAGCCAAATGCCCAAGATGAAGACCAAATCGGGCGCCAAAAAGCGCTTCAAGATCACCGCCACGGGCAAGGTCAAGTACCAGCAGTCCGGCAAGCGGCACGGCATGATCAAGCGGACCACCAAGACAATCCGCGAGCATCGCGGCACCAACGTGCTGTTCAAGACCGACGGCGACAACATCAAGAAATACTGGCTGCCGAACGGCTGATTCCGCATTTCGGGTGCCGGTAGCGGCAGCCGCATTCCTTCACTCGATTCGCTCGTTCAGGAGATCACGTCATGGCCCGCGTCAAACGTGGCGTCACCGCCCACGCCAAGCACAAGAAGGTCTACAAGGCCGTCAAAGGCCATTACGGCCGCCGCAAGAACACCATCCGCGTCGCCAAGCAGTCGATGGAAAAGGCGCAGCAATACGCCTACCGCGACCGCAAGCGCCGCAAGCGCACGTTCCGTGCGCTCTGGATTCAGCGCCTGAATGCGGCCGTCCGGCCGTTCGGGCTGAACTACAGCCGCTTTATCGACGGGCTCGCCAAGGCCGGGCTTCTGGTGGACCGCAAGGTATTGTCGGACCTCGCCATCCGCGAGCCGGCAGCCTTTCAGGCCATCGTGGAGAAGGCAAAGGCGGCGCTGCCGGCGTAACGCTGTTTTGCCGCCTGCCTCTCTGTTGTCATGCGCGGGCTTGACCCGCGCATCCCGCTTAGGGACGCATTGCCTGCCTAAGCGGGATGGCCGGGACAAGCCCGGCCATGACGGGGCATAAGATAGGCCTCGCTCATGTCCGATATCGCAAAGCTCGAGCAGGAAACTCTCGCGAACATCGCGGCCGCCAAAGACGAGGCGGCGCTCGAAGGCGCGCGCATTGCCGCGCTGGGCAAGGCCGGGACGGTATCTGCGCTGCTGAAGACGCTCGGCTCGATGACGCCGGATGAGCGCAAGAAACAAGGCCCGCTGATCAACGGCCTGAAGGACCGCGTCACCGCGGCGATCGCCGAACGAAAAGATTCCCTTGCCAACGCCGCACTCGATGCGCGGCTCAACAGTGAAAGCATCGACGTTACGCTGCCGGTTCGCGAAGTTCCGGTGGAAGCCGGCCGCGTGCATCCGATCACGCAGGTCATCGACGAGCTCACCGCGATCTTCGCCGACATGGGCTTTGCCGTGGCGGAAGGTCCGGATATCGAGACTGACGACTACAATTTCACGAAATTGAATTTCCCCGAGGGCCATCCGGCTCGCGACATGCACGACACGTTCTACTTCCCGCCGAAGCCGGACGGCTCACGCATGTTGCTGCGCACGCACACCTCGCCGGTGCAGGTGCGCACGATGTTGAGCCAGAAACCACCGATCCGCGTCATCATTCCGGGCCGCACCTATCGCAGCGACTCGGATCAGACGCACACGCCGATGTTCCACCAGGTCGAAGGGCTTGTGATCGACAAGAGCTCACACCTTGGGCACCTCAAATGGATCCTGGAAGAATTCTGCAAAGCGTTCTTCGAAGTCGATTCCGTGAAGATGCGCTTTCGTCCGTCGTTCTTCCCGTTCACCGAGCCCTCGCTTGAAGTCGACATTCAGTGCAAGCGCGAGAAAGGCGAAATTCGCTTCGGCGAAGGCGAGGATTGGCTGGAAATTCTCGGCTGCGGCATGGTGCACCCGAACGTCTTGCGTAACTGCGGCCTCGATCCGAACGAATACCAGGGTTTTGCCTGGGGCTTGGGCATCGACCGCATAGCCATGCTGAAATACGGCATGCCGGACTTGCGCGCATTCTTCGAAGCCGACGTGCGCTGGCTTTCGCACTATGGCTTTCGTCCACTCGACTTCCCGACGCTCGCTGGAGGATTGAGTTCGTGAACGCGGCTTTGAGTCCACGCGAGCCGTCGGCGCTGGATCGCGCCGTTTTCGCTTTTCTCACGCGCGGCTGGGACGCCCGTAAAATCGCCGCTTACGAGTCTTCACTCCGCCGGCGCGACCAGGCGATTTCTCCTGAGGCAACACATACTTTTGCCGCGATCGACACCAAGGCAACGGGATTGCTCACGCATGCCTCCATGATGATCGCCGGACTCGGCCTGATCGCACCTTTGGTTGCCGACAACAGGCTTGAGGTCGGAATTGTCATCGCGGAGATGGCGATCTATCTGCTGATCGCCCTCGGATGCCTGCGCTGTCTTTCTGCATTCCGCATCAACGAGTTTACCGAGATCGAAGAGATTGGAAAGAAAATCGTCCATCGCGAATTGATCATCCGCTCCGAGCTCTACAGCCTCTGCATCCGAAGCGCGATCGTGTTCACCATCGTCGTGTTCCTCTTGCTGCCGGCCCTGTATTTCTGGACGCCGGGAAAGTAAGCGCGCCATGAAATTCACCCTCTCATGGCTCAAGGAGCATCTCGACACAGACGGCTCGCTCGCCGAGATCACCGATACGCTGACGATGATCGGGCTTGAGGTCGAGAGCGTCGAGGACAAGGCAACGCTGCTCAAGCCCTTCGTGATCGCTTCCGTAATTTCAGCGGAGAAGCATCCGAACGCCGATCGCCTGCGCGTCTGCATGGTAGACATCGGCCAGATCGCGAAAGGCGACAAGCCGATCCAGGTCGTGTGCGGCGCGCCCAATGCGCGCGGCGGCATGAAGGCCGTTTTCTCGCCGCCCGGCACGTTCATTCCGGGCAAGAACATCACGCTTGCGGTCGGCACCATCCGCGGCGTCGAAAGCCGCGGCATGCTCATCTCCGGCGCGGAGATCGGCGTTTCCGACGATCACGACGGCATCATCGAGCTTGCCGCCGACGCGCCCGTGGGCGCGGGCTACGCCGAATGGGCCGGCCTCGGCGACCCGGTCATCGATATCAACCTCACACCGAATCGTCCCGACTGCACAGGCGTTGCCGGCATCGCGCGCGATCTCGGCGCTGCAGGCGTCGGCACGTACAAGGACCGCACGGCAAAGCCGGTGAAAGGCACGTTCCCCTGCCCGGTATCCGTGACGCTCGATTTCGGACAGACGCCGTCGCTGTGTCCCGCCTTCGCGCTGCGGCTGGTCAAGGGTGTGAAGAATGGCCCCTCGCCCGACTGGCTGCAAAAGCGGCTGACGGCAATCGGCCTGCGCCCGATCAATGCTTTGGTCGACATCACCAACTTCATTACGTTCGACCGCGCCCGCCCGCTGCATGTTTTCGACGCCGCGAAGGTCAACGGCAATCTTGTGGTCCGCCGTGCGAAAAACGGCGAAACGCTGCTCGCGCTCGATGGAAAAACCTACACGCTCGATCAGGGCATGTGCATCATCGCGGACGAAACCGGCGTTGAATCGCTTGCCGGCATCATGGGCGGTGAAGCGACGGGTTGCTCCGAAAGTACCACCGATGTGCTGATCGAATCGGCGCTGTGGGATGCGCTCAACATCGCGCAGACCGGACGCAAGCTCGGCATCAATTCCGACGCGCGTTACCGCTTCGAACGCGGCGTCGATCCCGCCTTTACGATTCCCGGCCTTGAGCTCGCGACTCAAATGGTGCTCGATCTTTGCGGCGGCACGCCATCCGATATCCTCATCGCGGGCGATCCGAGGCCGGCGGAAAAGGTGATCGATTTTCCGTTGAGCGAACTGACGCGGCTTACGGGACTGAAGCTCCCGCTGCCTGACGTTCGTCGCACGCTGGAGAAGCTCGGCTTCTTCACCGCCGGGCAAGGCGAGCGCGTGAAGGTAGCCGTGCCCTCGTGGCGGCCGGATATCGAGGGACGAGCCGATATCGTCGAGGAAATTGTCCGCATCGTTGGTGTCGACAAGGTGCCGCCTGTGCCGTTCCCGCGCGGACCGAACGCCCGCAAGCCGGTGCTCACGGCAATCCAGAGCCGCACACGCAAGGCCAAGCGGGCGCTTGCGGCCCGTGCAATGGTCGAGGCGGTCACCTGGTCATTTATCTCGAAAAGAGAGGCGGAGCTGTTCGGCGGTGGCGAGACCACGCTCGTGCTCGCCAACCCGATCGCGTCCGAATTGTCCGACATGCGACCGAGCCTCGTGCCGGGCCTGGTCGCGGCAGCGCAAAAGAATGCCGACCGGAGCTATGGCGATGTGGCGCTGTTCGAGGTCGGCCAGATTTTCAAAGGCGACCGTCCCGAGGATCAACTGACCGCGGCAAGCGGCGTGCGCCGCGCGCTGGCGCGCGCGGATGGTGCGGGCCGTCACTGGTTGAATGCGGCAAAGTCGGTCGATGCTTTCGATGCCAAGGCGGATGCCTTTGCCGTGCTCGCCGCTGCCGGGGCGCCGATGCAGGCCTTGCAGGTTGTGCCGGGCGGGCCGGCGTGGCTCCATCCCGGCCGCAGCGGCACCATTCAGATCGGGCCGCAGAACGTGCTCGGATATTTCGGGGAATTGCATCCGCGCACGCTGTCCGCCCTCAAGGCAGACGGGCCGCTGGTCGCCTTCGAGGTGATCCTGGAGAAAATTCCAGAGCCGAAAGCAAAGGCCACGCGCGCGAAAACGGCGCTCGATCTGTCGCCGTTCCAGCCGATTGACCGCGACTTTGCTTTCATCGTCGATCGCGCCGTCAAGGCTGCCGACATCGTGCGCGCCGCGCAAAGCGCCGACCGCAAGATCATTGCGGGCGTTAGCGTGTTCGATGTCTATGAAGGCAAGGGCATTGAGCCGGGTAGGAAATCGATCGCAATCGCGGTCACCATCCAGCCGCGCGAAAAGACGATGACCGACGAGGAGATCGAGGCGCTTGCCGGCAAGATCGTCGCCGAGGTCAACAAGCGAACCGGCGGCGTGCTGCGGGCTTGATCCGCTGTTGTCCCGCGAAAGCGGGACCGGAGACCTATCCGAGCCTCAAATCCGCAAACGCGAAGCCGTCGCGCTGCACCGTCTCGCCGACTTTCACCGCGATCTTCCGGCTGAACATCGGCGCTGCCGAAACGAAAGTATGGAATTCACCATTCTCGCCGCACGGATCGACCGATACCGGAAGCTGCGTGAGCAGTGCGACGTCGAATTTGCGCCCGGCAAACGACGGGGGCAGGTTGTTGAGATCGACGACGGCGAGATGGGCTTCGATCCCGGCCGCAATCATGTCGCGCGCAAGCGGCGCCGTTGCGCGGCCCCAGATCGGAAACACCGGCGCAACGCCGCTGCCGGCAAGCTGCCGCTCGCGATAGGCGCGCACGTCCTCCAGAAACAAATCGCCAAAAATGACATGCGTGACACCCTGCGCTTTTGCCGCCTGCATCGCGGTGGCCATCTCACGCTCGTAAATGTCGTTCGGGCATGGAAACGGGATACGCACAATCGTTGCAGCCAGTCCCGCCGCATCGAGCTGCGCGCGCAGCAGTTTCTCGCGCACGCCGTGCATGCTCACGCGCGCGAACGTGTCGGTAACCGTCGTGAGCGCGCCGACAACGTCAAGCTCGCCGGCGCGCCGCGCCTCGTGCAGCGCCCAGGCGCTGTCTTTCCCGCTCGACCAGGCGATCAGCGCCTTTGGCCGCTCTCTCCGTACCCTCATTCATCCCCGCGCCGGCGCCGCCGGCCGCGCTCCCGGCGCCGCTCCGGCCTGCGCTTCTTTTCCGCTGCGGGCGCCTTGACGGCACCGATCGCCCGCAGCGCCGCTTCGGCCGCGCGCGTGCCGGACTCCCACGCACCGCCCACAGTTCCGTAAAGCGTTTCATGCGCCGCCTCGCCGGCAAACCAGACGCGCTCGCGCAATGGTGACATAAGCGCACGACGCGCATCCTGATTGCCCGGGGAAGCCGCCGAGCTTGCGCCGAGTATCCATGGCTCCTCATTCCAGCGTGTGGCGTAACGGCGCCCGACCCTGCTTTTGACGTCCGCGCCGAAGATCGATGTGAGCCATTCAACAGCGAACGCAACCATCGCGTCCTGCCCCTGCGCGGAAAGTTCGCGTCCAAAGGCACCGCCGACGCTGACGACATGCAAATCGCCGCCCGACACGCGGGCGATCAACGCGGCGCTGTGGCTACTCGATGATTTTTCGAATACGAGATCATCGGCTTGCAGCCCGAACGGATTTCCGGGCAAGTCCAGCGCAATATGGTCGTAGCTGCCGAGCGACAGCGCGGCGGCCGCGTTGCGCCAGCGCTCGGGCAATTCGGGCGTGAATTTGATTTTGCCGCTCGCCAATACGCCGGTTGACGCGGTAACGATTGCAGCGCGGGCGCGCAGCGAGCCTTTGTCGGTTTCGACCTGCAACGTCTTCTGCCATTCAATCGACCGCGCCGGCGTCGAGCGTTGCACAGCCAGGCCTGCCGCAAGCTTCGTCACCAGCGTGCCCAGGCCTTGCCGGCAAAAGTCCGCGAGCTCGCGCTCGGTCGATCGCGAAAAATCAAGCGCGGAGACTTGCGACAGGTCCTTGCTGCCGTGAAACGGGCCCAGCACGAACTCGACCGTGTGCCGCCAGTCGGCGAGATTGCTGGGCAAAGCGCGCGCGGCGGACGTGTCGGCTTTGCCGCGCGCCGCCTCGCGAATGGCGTGGTTGGAACGGACCAGCGCGGCGAGAAAATCCTCGAGTTCGCCTTCGCGCGCCGCGCGCGGGCCAACGCGTAGCCGCTGTCCGCGCGGCGCGGCGTAAAGCTCGAGTCCGGTTCCATCCGCAAGCCTGGCAAGCGGATTGGAGCCAGGCGCATAAAGCCAGTGCGCGCCGCGGTCGAACGGCACGCCAAAGGTCGCCACATCGGTCGTGCAGCGGCCGCCGATGCGATCGGAGGCTTCGAGCAGGGCAAAGCGGCGGCCGGCTGCCGCAACACGGCGCGCCGCGGCAATGCCCGCGGCTCCGGCGCCGATGATGACAATATCGACTTCGCCGGAAACGGGAACGGCACCGAGCGCGGGCAGCGACGCAAACGCGCCGGCGGCGGCGAGGAACGAGCGGCGGCTTAACCTCGGCATGGTATCCGAATGATTGATCCCAATTCGCTAAATTGCCTGAACCTGTAAGGCACCGCAAATTTCATGGCTAAGATTCCGTAACGCCCGTTTTCGGGTGAACCAAATTGCAATGACTCAACGCTAGTCTCCGCGGCAAGAAGACGCGCGACTGGCCGGGTGTGCCTCGGCTGCACAAACGGTCGCTGGGGGCCTTGGGCGTTATGCATTGGATGTTTGCGGGGGTCGGGCAGTTCCTCGCCCACTATCTGGAAAAGCCTGAGGAAGGCTACGAGCCGTTTACGCCGAGCGATGCCGACGCCCTGCGCGCGGTGCTCAAGCCCGGCGACGTCCTCTTGGTCGAGGGCAACAATCATATTTCCGGCGTCATCAAGTATCTCACCCAATCCACCTGGTCGCATGCGGCCCTTTATGTCGGCCCGATCGGCGACCGCGCGACGGAAGACGGCGAGCCGCTCGTTCTGGTCGAAGCCAATCTTGGACAAGGCGTGGTGGCCGTACCGCTCTCCAAATACGCCCGCTATCACACGCGCATCTGCCGACCGATCAATCTAACGGAGGAGGACGCCGGCCGCGTTTGCGCTTACGCGGCCGAGCGCATCGGCTTCGACTACGATGTCAAAAACATCGTTGATCTCTTGCGCTACTTGTTTCCGCTTCCGGTGCCCCAGCGCTGGCGTCGGCGCATGATCGCGCTTGGCTCCGGGCATCCGACGCGCATCATCTGCTCGGCGTTGATCGCACAAGCCTTCGAGAACGTGCGCTATCCGATCCTGCCGAAGGTGACCCATGTCGAGAGCGAGGCCGCACGGCAGGAAATTCTCGAGATCCGGCATTCGTCGCTGTTTGCGCCGCGCGACTTCGACATTTCTCCCTATTTTGCGGTGGTCAAGCCGACGCTGGTGAAGGGCTTCGACTACAAGGCGATGGCGTGGACCGATTTGCCGCTCGCGCCGGCCGAGGCCACCCTCGTTCCCGATAGCGCAGATAGCTTGACGCCGGCCGCCTAGTTCTTTTCGAGGCGCGACTCGCCAAACACTCCGGGCACTTGCCCGCTGGCCCCGTCGCGCTTACCTGTGGCGACATGCTCGACGCCGCGATCAAGGCCCTCGCACAGATGTTCACCGCGCCCCTGCGCGGCGTGCTGCTCAAGGCAGTCGCGCTTGCCCTGGGCCTTATCATTGTCATCGGCATTGGACTGGAGCGGCTGTTTTCGGCCCTTGCGGAAAGCGGCGCCGACTGGGCCGAAGCGACTTACAGTTTTGCGCCGCATGCGGC
>DASSRW010000051.1:0-3961 GCA_035701545.1 Pseudolabrys sp. | reverse complement strand
ACGTATGCTCCGGCATTGATCGATTCACTGAAGGCGATCAGCTACACCGATTTCATGAATGTCGTGGTCAATGGCAAGCAGGAGGTGAACACGGCCTCCGACAAGGTGATGCCGGCCTTCGGCACGAATCCGAATGTGATGTGCTATCTCGACGACATATTCGTTTACCTTCGCGCGCGCTCCGATGGCGCACTGGGACGCGGACGACCGCAGAAGCATGCGGACAAATCCAAATCGGCCGAAGAGGCGGAAAACAGCTGCATGGGACCGGAGCATTGAAAAATTGTTCCACGCCCGCCCGGACTCTGTCGCTGGCCCTCATCGTGGCGGCGCCTCTTGTCGTTTCGGGCGGAGCAGCGCTGGCGCAGGGCGGAGCAGCGAACGGCGGCGAAGGCGCTTCGCAGGCCCAGGGACCGTTCGAATTGGTTGATCCCAAGGTGTTCCGGGTGTGCGCCGATCCGCGCGACATGCCCTACTCGAACACGAAGGGCGAAGGCTTCGAGAACAAGCTCGCCACGCTGCTCGCCAAGGAGCTCGGCAAAACCGTTTCCTACACGTTCTACCCCAACGCGCCGGGCTTCGTGCGCAAAACGCTCGCGCTGTACAAGTGCGACGTCATCATGGGCATGCCGCAGGGCAACGACATCGTTCAGGTCACCAACCCCTATTATCAGACGGCCTACACGCTGGTGTTCAAGCCGAACACCGGGCTTGACGGCGTCGACACGCTGGCCGACCCGCGGTTAAAGGACAAACGCATCGGCATTATCGCAGGTACTCCGCCCGCTACAAATCTGGTCCTCGACGGATTGATCGCCAGATCCAAACCCTATCCCCTCGTGATCGACACGCGCTACGATTCCTCCGCGGCCGCGATGATCCACGATCTGATCGACGGCACGATCGACGCCGGCGTGCTGTGGGGACCGCTTGCGGCCTACTACGCCAGGCAGGCAGGAGTGCCGGTCACGGTCGTGCCGCTGCTCAAGGAAACCAACGGACCGCGCCTGACCTACCGCATCGGGATGGGCGTGCGCTATTCGGATCAGCAATGGAAACGTGAGTTGAACCAGTTGATCCGCAAGAAGCAGCCGGAGATCACGGCGTTGCTCCAGAGCTATGGCGTGCCGCTGATCGATGACAGCAATCATCTCATCAAGGCCGCGCCGGTTGCGCACTAGTCTGAGGACGGCCGCTGTTGCCGTCATCGCCGTTTTTGTCACGGCGCATGTTCGAGGCGATGAATTCCATCCGGCTGAACCGTCAGGCTATCGTCTCGACAACTACCGGGCTCCGACGCCGCAGACGTTGCGCGGCGCGCGCGTCGTCGATACGCGCGAAGCGCGGGCGATCTGGAAGCGCGGAAACGCCGCGTTCATCGACGTGCTGCCGCGCGCGCCCAGGCCGCGCGACCTGCCGCCCGGCACGATCTGGCGCGATCAGCCGCGGCTCGACATTCCCGGCAGCGTCTGGCTGCCCGACACCGGCTATGGCGCGCTCGCATCTGCGACGGAAGCCTATCTGCGTAACGGACTTTTCAAGGCAAGCGGCGGCGATCCAGGCAAGACACTGGTCATTTATTGCCTGCGTGACTGCTGGATGTCATGGAACGCGGCGAAGCGCGCCCTCGCCTTGGGCTACACTGATGTAGTCTGGTATCCGGAAGGCACCGACGGCTGGTCAGATGCGGGACTGCCGCTCAAAGAGACAGTGCCTGAACGGCGTTGAGCCGCGGACCGTTTTCATGGTGCGTGCGCGGGAGAACAAAAGCAAGGAGAGCAATTGATGAAGCGATTTGCACTGGCAGCGATACTTCTCGTCACGCCCGGCTTTGCCTCGGCGCAGGAAAAAGGCGATCCGGCAAAAGGCGAGCAAATTTTCAAGACCTGCAACATTTGTCACAACGTCGGCCCGGACGCCAAAATCAAAGTGGGACCTCCGCTCAACGGCGTTGTCGGCCGACCCTGGGCATCCTGGCCGGGCTACACCTACTCGAAAGGCCTGGAAGACGGCAAAGCGCAAGGCAAAGTCTGGGACGAGGCGATGCTGGATAAATGGCTGGCCGGCCCGCGCGCCCTCGTGCCGGGCACCAAGATGATCTTCCCCGGCCTGAAGCAGCCACAGCAGCGCGCGGACGTGATCGCTTACCTCAAGCAGTTCGACATCAAGGGCAACAAGAAATGACGGCCCTTGCGGCGGTTCCCCCTATGATTTCTCAAGAACGAAAGGAATGACCTGGCGTTGTCTCTTTAAACTTCATGGAGAGACAGCATGGCAGGAAAATCCGGAGCAGCACGCAGGAACGAGGGACAGAAACAGCAATCGGGGAACCTCGGGCAGAAGGAAGCGCAGCAGGAAAAGCGCAGCGAATCGGAACTGGCCCGTATGGGCGAGCTGAGCAAGTCGAACGACGAGCAAAACGAGAAAGACGAATAACTCGTCGTGACCGTTACGAATTGAAGTGAGCGTGAACCTTGTCGGTGAGCCACGCCCAGGCTTCGGCCTCGCGCGGCCCGGCGGTCTTGTCGACTGCGCTGCCGAGATAGGCGAGTTCACGCTCGATCTTTTCGCGCGGAAGCAGATGCAGCCGGCTCACCAGGATCGCGGCCTCGAGGACGGCGGCTTGCGCGCGATTGAAGCCCTCGAACGGCCTGTGCGAGATCAGCCGCTCGACCCGACAGCGAAAGCGCGGCCGCTGCGGGTCGCCTTTCACCTCCACGACGGCAAGCTCGGCGTGAGAGAGCGCATCAGCAAGGCGGGGCACCGGCACGATCTCCGAAGCCGCGGTGGGCCACCCTTTCCGTCCCGTCAGCGCCCCGGCAAACACGCGAACGTCATCCGTGTGACTCGCGGTCGCGAACGGCACCTCCATCAGATTGTCGAGCGTCACCGAGGGCCGGAACGGCGCGATGATCCAGTCGTTTCCTTCGGCGATCAGACCGAGCGGCGCGATGTGAATGCGGCCTTGCCGGTCGGCCGTCGTCACGATGGTCTCGCGGATCAGCGGCATTGGCCTGCTTCCAGCAGACCGATGGCCCGCCCAAACGGGTAAAGCAACTCATTCATCGCCGTCCTCGACGCATCGGCCATCGCCGCGGCGTAGCGTGTGACCCGCCTCCTGAAGCCGCGTGAGATCTTCGGGCTCGCGGTCGACCGCGCAGCCCCAATCGAGCGGCTCATCCTGTCGATAGCGCTTGCCGAGCCGCCACGCGATCTCCGCCTTCGAAAGCTCGGCGCCAAGATAGAACGCGTGCGGTCCGTTGCTGTCGACACCGAGTTTCGGAAAAAGCGAGAACGCATCCGTTGCAACGTGATGCACGCCGCGCGCATAGACATGGATGCCGTCTTCGGCCGTTTCGATGCGGAAATTGGCGTCCCTTAGCTGCCGTGCAAGCTCGGCAATCTCCTCGGGCGTATTTGGAAACGGCTTGCGGTCATGCAGCTGGAGCAGCGCGCCGCCGTAATTCTGCGGCAGGCTGTGATCCTCGCGCGCGGCGAACATCATGCGCCGCGCTGCGTCATGCTCCTGGATGGTCCGGCGGGTGTGCGGACTGACCTGCACGACCAGCACGTTGCGAATGGCAAGCTCGGAGCAGATGCCGATCAGCGCGGCTGTCATTCCGCCGCTCTCCGCGTCGGTAAGCTCCGTCAGATTTCCCGTGCCCATGAGGATTTCGGCTGTCGGCAGGCGCTGCCGCACTTCAGCGTAGCGGCCGAGCGAGGCCATGAATCCGAAATGGATCGGATCGAGGATCGGGTCGAGGATTGCGCCGATCCCGCGCTTGTCCGCGGCTTCCGCCGCACGCAGCAACGACGCGAGGTCTGCGTGGCTCGCCGGCACCAACACGGGCGTGGCGCCGGTTTCGGCGGCGATATCGAGCGTGTTCTCATTGAGACTCAAGAGAAACTTCGCCCCTGCCCGGCCGCCGGCGCTCAGTTCATCGGGCGCGGCCGAATCGAC
>DASSRW010000050.1:0-3137 GCA_035701545.1 Pseudolabrys sp. | reverse complement strand
TCGTCGAGCTTCACGCCGGCTTCTTTCAGGCCAAGGCCTTCGGTGTAAGGGACCCGGCCGATCGAGACCAGCACCACATCCGCTTCGATTGCTTCCGCCGCGCCGCCTTTCGCCGGCTCGATGGTCGCCTTGAGCCGCGCGCCCGATGAGTCGACCGCGGTCACCTTCGATGACAGCTTGAACGTCATGCCCTGCTTTTCGAAGAGCCGCTGCGCCTGGCGGCGAACTTCGCTGTCCATGCCGGGCAAAACACCGTCGAGAAATTCCACGACCACGACTTCCGACCCGAGCCGCCGCCATACCGAACCGAGCTCGAGCCCGATCACACCCGCGCCAACGACCAGCAGGCGTTTCGGCACCTGCTCCAGCACCAATGCGCCAGTCGACGACACGATGCGCTTTTCGTCGATCTCGATACCCTTGAGGCGCGCGACATCGGAGCCGGTGGCAATGACGATGGCCCTGGTGTCGAGCGTCTGCGTCTTGCCGTCTTCACCCTTCACCTCGACCTTGCCGGCCGCGGCAATGCGGCCGGTGCCGCGGAATGAATCGACCTTGTTTTTTTTCAGCAGAAACTCGACGCCTTTGACGTTGCCGTCGACGCCTTGCGCCTTGAACGCCATCATCGCCTTGAGATCGAGCCTGGGCGCGGAAACGCCGATGCCCATCTGCGCGAACTTGTGGCCGGCTTCCTCGAACAATTCGGAGGCATAGAGCAGCGCCTTCGACGGAATGCAGCCGATGTTGAGGCAGGTGCCGCCGAAGGTTTTTTCCTTCTCGACGACCGCGGTTTTCAGCCCAAGCTGCGCCGCGCGAATGGCGCAGACATAGCCGCCGGGTCCGGTGCCGATGACGATGAGGTCGTAGGAAGGCATGAGAAGCACCTATACGTTGTCATTGCCGGGCTTGGCCCGGCAATCCCGAGTGAGGGGCAAAGCGCTGCCTACCTAAGCGGGATGGCCGGGACAAGCCGGGCCATGACAGATAACAATTACAAGTCGAGCACGATCCGCGCCGGGTCTTCCAGATTTTCCTTCACGCGCACCAGGAAGGTAACCGCCTGCTGGCCGTCGACCACACGGTGATCGTACGACAGCGCCAGATACATCATCGGCCGCGCCTCGATCTTGCCGCCGATGACAACCGGCCGCTCCTGGATCTTGTGCATGCCGAGAATGCCCGATTGCGGCGCGTTCAGGATCGGGGTCGACATCAGCGAGCCGTAGACGCCGCCGTTCGAGATCGTGAACGTGCCGCCCTGCATCTCCTCGATCTTGAGCTGGCCGTCGCGCGCGCGCCGGCCGAAATCGGCGATCGCATTTTCGATCTGTGCCAGCGAGAGACTGTCTGCCTCACGCACGACCGGCACGACGAGGCCGCGATCGGTGCCGACCGCCACGCCGATATGATAATAGTTCTTGTAAACAAGATCGGCGCCGTCGATCTCGGCATTGACCGCGGGAATTTCCCTCAGCGCCTGCACGCAGGCGCGCACGAAGAAGCTCATGAAGCCAAGCTTCACGCCGTGCTTCTTCTCGAACAGCTCCTTGTATTGATTGCGCATGTGCATCACCGCGCTCATGTCGACCTCGTTGAAGGTCGTAAGCATCGCCGCGGTGTTCTGCGCGTCCTTCAGCCGCCGCGCGATGGTCTGCCGCAGCCGCGTCATGTGCACGCGCTCTTCGCGCGCGGCATCATCGGGCGGTGAGGGGGCGCGCATCTGCACCGGCGCCTGCGTTGCCACCGGTGTCGCCTGTGCAGCGGCGCGCTCGATCGCCGCCATCATGTCGCCCTTGGTCACCTGGCCGTGCAGGCCGGTGCCGGCGACCTTCGATGGATCGACGCCCGTTTCCGCGGCCATCTTGCGCACCGAGGGCGGCGGCGGCATCGCCGTCGCCGGCGCTTGCGGCGCGGGCGCCGCCGGCATGTCGCGCGGCGTCGGATGCTCGGGACCGGCGCCGATCGGCTTGGTCTTTGTGCTCTTTTCGTCGGGCGCGCCGGTGGTGCTCGCGGCAGGCTTGGTGGCCGTCGCAGGCCTGGCTGAAGCCGCCGCGGCGCCGTCCTTGATCTGGCCGAGCAACGCGCCGACGGCCACCGTGTCCCCTTCCTTCACCGCAATGTCGGAGAGAACGCCGGCGGCGGGCGCCGGCACTTCCAGCGTCACCTTGTCGGTCTCGAGCTCGACCAAGGGCTCGTCGACCGCGACCGCATCACCCGCGTGCTTGAACCATTTTCCGACGGTCGCTTCTGTGACCGACTCGCCGAGGGTGGGAACGCGGATTTCAGCCATTGTGTCTCTCTTCTCTTAGCCGCTGATCCGTCACCCTGAGGAGCGAGCGAAGCGAGCCTCGAAGGGTGACGGCCAATGTAGTGCCCGTCATCCTTCGAGGGCGGCCTCCGGCCGCCACCTCAGGATGACGGATCAACCCAGCGCCTCGTCCAGCAATTGCCTGAGCTGCGCGAGATGCTTCGACATTTGTCCAACGGCCGTCGAAGCCGAAGCCGGGCGGCCGGCGTAGCGCATGCGCTTGCTCGCGCCGCCGATCTGGTCGAGCGCCCATTGCAGGAACACGTCCACGAAGAACCACGCGCCCATGTTGCGCGGCTCTTCCTGGCACCACACCATTTCGGCATTCTTGAAGCGCGAGAGCTCGATCAGCAGCGCCTTGGACGGGAACGGATAAAGCTGCTCGATGCGCAGGATGTAGATGTCGTCGATGCCGCGCTTCTCGCGCTCCTCGTAAAGATCGTAATAGACCTTGCCCGAGCACAGGATCACGCGGCGGATTTTGTCGTCGGGAACGAGCTTGATCTTCTGATCGGGCAAAAGCTGTGCATCGTCCCACAGCAGGCGATGGAACGATGTGCCGGTCTTCATCTCGTCAAGACGCGATACCGCCCGCTTGTGGCGCAGCAGGCTTTTCGGCGTCATCAGGATGAGCGGCTTGCGGATTTCGCGCTTCAGCTGACGGCGCAGGATGTGGAAGTAATTCGCCGGCGTCGTGCAGTTGGCGACCTGCATGTTGTCTTCGGCGCACATTTGCAGATAGCGCTCGAGCCGCGCCGAGGAATGCTCCGGCCCCTGCCCTTCGTAGCCGTGCGGCAGCAGGCAGACGAGGCCCGACATGCGCAGCCAT
>DASSRW010000049.1:0-6653 GCA_035701545.1 Pseudolabrys sp. | reverse complement strand
CAGTTCGGCGCTTTGCAGGTCACGCCGCGCGTCTGCTATTCGCGCCCGCCGACGGAGACGGCGCAAACGGACGCGTTTGTCGAAGTCGATGAGGTGACGCTGCAAGGGCAAGTGAAGCGGATATTCACCGGCTGGATGTTTGCGGCGAGCCCGGGCCTGCATGCGGTTGAGCACCCGATCTACGACGTATGGCTGACTGACTGCAAAGGCGGAAAGAATCCGGCGCTTGCCGAAGCGTCGGACGCGGCGCCGGCGGCAAAGCCGGCGCGGCCAAAGCAGCCCGCGCAACGCCGCGCGCCTGCGACGCGGGCGCACCAACCGGCTGCATCGCCTCCGCCGCGTTGACGCTCAGCGCCGGGCGGCAAGCCTGAGAGCATCGGCGCCGTCGAGCGGCCGGTCCATCGGAAGCGCCGCAAAATCGCCTTTTCCGGCGAGTGCACCCTCGAGCAGCCGGTGATAGCGCTGCCGCGGCACCTCGATCGCGCCGAATGTTCTCAGATGATCGGTGACGAACTGGGTATCGAGCAGGCGGTATCCGCCCGCATTGAGGCGTGCAACCAGGTGGACGAGCGCAATCTTGGAGGCGTCGCGCACGCGGCTGAACATGCTTTCACCGAAAAAGACGGCGCCGAGCGACACGCCGTAAAGCCCGCCCACAAGTTCGCGGCCGTCGTAGACTTCGATGCTGTGGCAGTGCCCGCGCCGGTGCAGTTTGCAATAGAGCGTGCGGATGCGCGTGTTGATCCACGTGCGCGCGCGGCCGCGCGACGGAGCGGCGCAGCCGTCGATCACGGCGTCGAAGTCGCGGTCGACGGCGACGGTCAGCCGCGTGGAGCGCACGGTGCGCGCAAGCCGCGCCGGGACGTGGAACGCATCGAGCGGAATGATCCCGCGCCGCTCCGGCTCGATCCAGTAGAGCGCGGGGTCGTCAGCATTTTCGGCCATCGGGAAAATGCCGCAGGCGTAGGCCTTGAGCAGCACTTCCGGCGTGATTTCGACGAAGGCATTTCCGCGGCTGGCCATCATGCTTTCAAACCCAAGAGCCGAACCCAGGAGCGGCGGCGTTGTTCCGGGGCGTTTCTTCGGTGGACAAGCCGTTTCTTAACCCGAAGTTCACCATAAGTTGGCTCAATTTCAAGAAATTTGAAAACAAACGGGCACGAGTTGCGTTTTTGGGCAGAAGGCTTGTGGGGCGGCCGGCCTTACCAGTCGGGGAGCTCGGAAAAAGTCATGTCAGTTTTGACCAGAACGGCCAGCGTGCTCGTTGTAGAAGACGAAGCGGCCATCAGCGAATTTATTGCCGAAGAACTGAGCGCCCATGGTTTCGCCGTGCACGCCGTTGGGAACGCTGCGGACGCCCTCAGTTACCTCAATGAGGGTGAGCCGGTCGACGTTCTGTTCACCGACATCGATCTGCCGGGCGGCATGGACGGCTCCGAATTGGCCGAACGGGCGCGAGGATTGCGCCCGGAATTGCCGATCGTTTACGCGTCGGGGCGCTATTCGCCCTCGGCGCTCGCGCCGCTCGTTCCGCGCTCGGTGTTCTTGCGCAAGCCCTACGATGCGGACGATCTTTGCCGTCTGATCGACCGGCTTACGCTTCATTTGCACTAGCGGAAGCTCAGTCCGCCATTCCGCCGGCGGCCAGAAACTGCTCTAGCCAGTGAATGTGATAGTTGCCGTCGATGATGTCGGTTTCGCGCACGAGGGCGCGGAACAGCGGCAACGTCGTCTCGATCCCGTCCACCACGACTTCATCGAGCGCACGCCTGAGCCGCATCAGCGCTTCCGTACGCGTCTTGCCGTGCACGATCAGCTTTCCGACGAGGGAATCGTAGTAGGGCGGGATGCTGTAGCCTTGATAAACGGCTGAGTCGATGCGCACGCCAAGCCCGCCCGGGGCGTGATAATGCAGAATTTTTCCCGGCGAGGGACGGAATGAAACCGGGTTCTCTGCGTTGATGCGGCACTCGATGGCGTGCCCGCCGAACACGATGTCGCTCTGCTTCAGCGTGAGCTGATTGCCGGCCGCGGCGCGGATCTGCTCGAAGATCAGGTCGATGCCGGTGATCATTTCGGTCACCGGGTGCTCGACCTGGATGCGCGTGTTCATCTCGATGAAATAGAACTTGCCGTCCTCGTAAAGGAATTCGACAGTCCCGACGCCGAGATAGCCGAGATCGCGCATCGCGCGGGCGACCGTCTCGCCGATCTCGTCGCGCGACTGCGTATTGAGAGCCGGCGAGGGGCCTTCTTCCCACACTTTCTGGTGACGGCGCTGGAGCGAGCAATCGCGCTCGCCGAGATGGATGGCGTTTCCCTTGCCGTCGCCGAGGACCTGAATTTCGATGTGCCGCGGCTTCTCCAGATACTTTTCGAGGTAGACCGCGTCGTCGCCGAAGGCAGCCTTTGCTTCCGCGCGCGCCGTCGCCAGCGCATTCGGAAGCTCCTGCGCGCTGCGCGCGACCTTCATGCCGCGCCCGCCGCCGCCGGCGGCGGCCTTCACCAGGACGGGGAAGCCGATTTGCGCAGCTATCGTTGCGGTGTCCGCATCGGATGTGACGCCGCCCTCGGAGCCCGGCACCACGGGAATGCCAAGCCGCTTGACGGTCCGCTTGGCCTCGATCTTGTCGCCCATCAGGCGGATGTGCTCGGGCTTCGGCCCGATGAAATGGATGTTGTGCTCGGCGAGGATCTCGGCGAAACGCGCGTTCTCCGACAGAAAGCCGTAGCCGGGATGCACCGCATCCGCCCCGGTGATCTCGCAAGCGGCAAGCAGCGCGGGGATATTGAGGTAGCTGTCCTTGGCGGCCGGCGGCCCAATGCAGACGCTTTCGTCCGCAAAGCGCACGTGCATGGCGTCGGCATCGGCGGTCGAATGCACCGCCACCGTCGGAATGCCGAGCTCCTTGCAGGCGCGCTGCACCCGCATGGCGATTTCGCCGCGGTTGGCGATGAGGATCTTGTCGAACATCTCAGTCGTCATGCCCCGCCAGGGCGGGGCATCCTGCGATTCGTGCCGTTTCCCTAGTCCGCATCCGCCTTGCCCGGACCTTGGTGATTCGCTCGCGCGCGGACGACAGAGAAGGTCACTCGATAATCACCAGCGGCTCGCCGAACTCGACAGGCTGGCCATCCTCGAACAGCACCTGAATGACAGTGCCGCCGCGCGGGGCCGGAATCTGGTTCATCGTTTTCATCGCCTCGACGATGAGCAAAGTGTCACCGGCCTTGACCTTGCTGCCGACCTCGATGAACGGCTTGGCGCCCGGTTCCGGCGCGGCATAGGCAGTGCCAACCATCGGCGAAATGACGACGCCCGGATGCTTGGCCGGATCGAGCGGGGCCGGCGCAATTTCAGTGAGCGGAACGGGCGCTGTCGGTGCAGCGGCACGCGGGACGGCGACCGCCACAGGGGCGCCGCCACGGGCAACCCGAACGCGCTGGCCGTCCTGCTCGATTTCGATCTCGGTCAGGCCGGTCTCGTCGAGAAGCTTGGTCAGCTCCTTGATAAGCTCGTGGTCGACGCTGAAGGATTTCGGTTTGGGCATCGCTCAGCGTTTTGCCTTCGCGCCGGCAATGCCGGCGAGCCCCGCAATGGCCAGGGCGTAGCCCTCGATGCCGAAGCCGCAGATCACCGCTTTCGCCGCCTTCGACACGTAGGAATTTTGCCGGAATTTCTCCCGCGCATGGATATTGGTGATGTGGGTTTCGATCACCGGGATTTTTACCGCGAGGAGCGCATCCAGAATGGCGATTGACGTCGTGGTGTACCCCGCCGGGTTCAGCACGATACCGATCGCTTTCTTCGCGTGCGCCTCCTGGATCCAGTTGACGATCTCGCCTTCCACGTTCGACTGGCGGAAAACGAGCTCCAATCCATGCTTTTTCGCGGTCGCGCGGCAAAGCTTCTCCACGTCCGCGAGCGTGGAGCGGCCGTATTTTTCCGGCTCGCGCGTGCCGAGCAGGTTGAGGTTGGGGCCGTTAAGCACATAGACGGTCTTGGCCATCGGGTTTCTCGAATGCCGAAACGCAGGGGATGGGTGCCTCGGCTTTATAGGTGGCGGCGGCAGGAAGGGAAAGCCATCTGCCGGCTCAAGCGGCTTTGTCCGACAGGTTTTGCGTCTCGGTCGCGGCCCAGTCCACAACGGCCTTGAGCGCCTTTAGCCGTTGCCGGCCGGCCGATCGCGATTTTTCGAAGACCGCCATCTGCCGGTCGGCGCTGGTTCCTTCCGCGACGATGCGCTGGAGCCGGGCCATTTCTCTTTCGCAGCTGAACGTCACGATGTCGCCTGCGATGAAATCGAACACCTCGTCCAGCCATTCCTTCACCGTGCGCGGCGAGCGGGCGAACGGATCGACGAATATGGCTCGGACACCGTACCGCTGCGCGTGCCACTTGTTCTCCGCGGTGATGGCCCGCCCGACGCGGTCGAAACCGGAGTTGAGCGCGCGGTCGCGGTCGAGCGCGCGCACGAGGCAGCGGAAGAGAGCCGCGATCGCCACCGCATCGTCGAGCTGGGTGCACGTGTCCGCGACGCGCAGTTCGATCGTCGGGTTTGCGATCGAGGGCCGCAGCGCCCACCAGATGTAACTCGCATCGGGGATAATTTCGGCCCAGGTGAGTGCGTCGACATATTGCCGGTACTCGTCCTCGCTGTGGAAGAGCTCCGGCAGACCTGTGCGCGGCAACTCGTCGTAGGCGGCAAGGCGATAGCCGTGCAATCCGGTGAGATGCCCTTGCCAGAATGGCGAAGAGGTGGACAGGGCAAGCAGCAGCGGAAGGTACGGCGTCAGGCGCATGATGAGATTGATGCGCTTGCCGACATCCGGCACTTCGACGTGCACATGCATGCCGCAAAGCATGTTGCGCATGCCGATCATTTGCAGGTCGTCCATGATGTCGCCGTAACGGGCTTTCGGCGTCATCACCTGCTCCGGCCAGAAGGCGAGAGGAAACGTCCCCAGCGCGGCGATGCCGAGCCTGTGCTTGCGCGCAACGCCGCAGAGAGTCGAGCGATATCGTGCAAGATGATTGCGGGCGTCCCGAAGCTCGGTGCAGGGCGGGGTTGCGACCTCGATTTGCGACTGCAGCATCTCGGTCATCAGCCGATCGCCCAGCATTTCCTGCGCCTCGGCCAGGAATTTCTTGCTGACGTGCGTCACCGCCCGCCGCGATGCGGCGTCGAAGACGAAATACTCTTCCTCGATTCCAATCGAATACATTCCTCGCCCGTTGCTGCTCCTTGTGCGTAGCGACCTCGAATCGTGTAACTGGCTCAGGCTAGGCTACCATGAGCCTTTTCGGACCTTTCCACGCCTCATCCGCCGCTGATCGGACTCTGGCCGGCCGGCTGACGCCGGTTGCGAGTGCAGGCGCCGAAGACGGCACGACGAAGTGGTACGGCCGGGTTGATTGGCTATTGGTGAGCTTGCTTGCGGGCGCTTTTTTGTTGCGCCTTGCGAGCATCCTGAGTTTTCCCAGTCTTCACCACCCCGACGAGAACTTCCAGCTTTTCGAACAGGCGCATCGGCTCGCCTTCGGCTACGGCATTGTTCCCTGGGAATTTGTGACGGGCATTCGATCGCCGGTGCTGCCGGCGGTTTTTGCCGCGGTGTTTCGTGTTTCCGAGCCGGTAGTGGGCGGACCGGAAGGCTACCTGATCGTTGCGCGGCTGCTGCTTGCGCTGTTCTCGCTCGCGGCGGTCGCCGCGGTGTACCGCATGGCGCGAAGGACGAGCGCCACTCATGCGATGATGGCCGGGCTTGTTGCCGCCACCTGGTTTGAGCTCGTCTATTTTGCCGATCGGCCGCTGACCGAGGCCATCGCAACGACCGTTCTGCTGGTCGGACTTTCCCTGGCGTCGGTCCCGGAGAAAGCGTTCACAAGACGACGCCTGGTGGCGATCGGACTGACGCTCGGCCTGTGTTTGATGCTTCGCGTCCATCTGGCGACCGGGCTGGTCGTCGCCGCGATGTGGGTCGGACGTCTCGATGTGCGCGGCCGCTGGCTGCCGATCGCGCTGGGAGGTCTCATCCCTGTCGCTCTCTTCGGTGCTGCGGACTGGGCCGCGTGGGGAAGCCCGTTCCACAGCTACGTGCGAGCCGTTCAGGTCAATCTGGTGCAGGGCGTCGCGTCGAGCTACGGCACCGCCCCGGCCGGCGCCTATGCCGCGTGGCTTTGGCATCAATGGCGCTATGCGATGCCGCTGCTCGAGGCGCTTATGATCGTGCGGGCCCGCCGCTCGGCCCTCTGGCTTGTTGTGGCGATCGTGATCATCGCCACGCATTCGGCCATTCCACACAAGGAGTACCGGTTTGTCTTTCCGGCCTTCGCCTGCCTCATCATCGTGGCATCGCTGGGATCGGCCGATCTGCTGCAAAAAGCGCGCAACGTCATGAACGCAACGATGTGGCGCGGACTGGTGGCGGTCGCTGCTTCTGCCTGGCTGGGGACGTCCGCCGTCCTGGCTTTCGTCGGGCCGTTTAAAGAGGAATGGTTCAAGGGACGCGGGGTAATCAAGTCTTCATTTGCCTTGGCAAAAAAGCCGGATCTCTGCGGCGTCCTCTTCTACGACACGCTTTGGTTCGATACCGGAGGTTTCGCCTATCTTCATCGCAAGGTCGCGCTCTACGCCTTCGATCATCGCCAG
>DASSRW010000048.1:0-2057 GCA_035701545.1 Pseudolabrys sp. | reverse complement strand
TTGATGGAGAGCCATCGGGTCGAGCGATTTGCTTACGACTGGCGCCTGCCGCTCGACACTCTCGCAGACCGGTTGGAAACTTTTCTGCGCAAGCTCAGCGATGAGAGCAAAAATCCCGAGCGGCCGATCCGTCTCCTCGCCCATAGCATGGGCGGCCTTGTCGTCCGTTCGTTCGCGCACAAGTATCCGCGGCTCTGGGACGAAATCATGATCCGCGACGGCGCGCGCTTGATCATGCTCGGCACGCCGAATCAGGGCGCTCACTCGATGGTCGAAGCGCTGATCGGCAAATCCGACACGCTGCGCAGTCTCGCCCGCCTCGATCTCGCCAATGACTTGCAGGCTATTCTCGACATCATCGGGGAATTCCGCGGCGCCTTGCAACTCTTGCCGAAACCGGGCTTCCAAGACGTGGGCGGAGTGCAATTCGACAATTATTTTCGCGCCGAGCTCTGGCGCGGGCTCAAAGCGGAGATGGCGGACTTCTGGTTCGGCAATCAGGTGGCGGCGCTTCCGAGCGGCGCCGCGCTCGATGAAGGCAAGTGGCTTTGGGAGCGCGACGGTTCGGCGCCGGCATTACCGGAAGCGCACAAGGAGAATACGATCTACGTGCACGGCTGCGCGCCGATTACCGCTTGCGGAATCGAGAAGGCCGACGGGCGCTGGAAGATGATCGGCACGGCGGAAGGCGACGGCACGGTCACCTGGCTGTCGGGAGCGATCGGCGGCATCGGCCGGCGCTACTACATGCCCGCGGTGCATGGCGATCTGGCGGATACCGAGGAATATTTCCCTGCCTTGGAAGAATTACTGCGCACCGGCGCGACCGGCGGGTTGACGGATCGGCCGCCGGAAACGCGCGGCGCGAAGCCGGCAAAACCCATGGCCTACGAGGCGGGGCCGCCGCGATACCCGATGTTCCAAGAAGCGGTTCATCCGCTTATGGGCAAACCGAAGCACAAGCGTCTCAAGACGCGGCTGATGCCGGCATTGAAAGTCAGGGTCAGGGCAATGGATCTGCGTTTCGTGACCCAGCCGATCATGGTCGGGCACTATGAGCAGGACGCCATTGCCGGCGCGGAATCGATTATCGATCGCGACCTGGTCGACCGCGCTTTGAGCGAGCGCTACAACCTGGGGCTCTATGCCGGTCCGGTCGGCACCGCGGTCGTCGTGCTGCGCTTGCCGAACGAGGCGGAGCGCTTGCGCGGCAGCTTTTGCGGCGCGGTGGTCACCGGTTTAGGCAAATACGATGGCACCCTCTCCGCGAATACGCTTACCGAAGCCGTGCGCACCGGGGCGCTGCGTTATCTTCTCCAGTACGCCGATTGCAGCGGCGCGGGCGGCGAGATCTCCCTGGCCACTTTATTATTGGGCTACAATTCCACCGCCAATCTTACCATCGCGGCTTCCGTCGAAGCTCTGGTTCGCGGCGTGGTCGAGGCGAACGCCAAATTCAAAGAGGCCACGAACGGGTCTCTGCATATCGGCTCGCTGGAAATCGTCGAGTTATATCTCGATAGCGCGCTTTCGGCCATGCGCGCCTTGACCAATTTGGCGGCAAAGGTGAAGTTGAACGTCGATCAGCTCGGCGTTCGGCTGGAAGTGCCGGAGGAGCTGGATCGAGGCGTGGGCATGCGGCAACGGCTTGATGATAATCGGGCAGTTGCCTACTGGTCGCGCATGATGATCACCAACGCCGACGCCGCCCCGGAGGAGTTTCCCCAGAAGTCCGCCGGCGTGCCTGGGCAAGGCGAAGAAGGCGAGGCGCGGCAAAAAACGAAAATTGCCGAGCGGCTGCGTTTCGTGCACGTCGGCCAACGCGCCCGCGCCGAAACCATCGTACAGCACCGCCAGCCGGGTCTGCTGGAAGCGCTTGTCGCTCAGCAGATTCGCGTGCCGCAATACCAGCCCGAGTTTTGCCGGATGCTGTTTCAATTGTTGGTGCCGCATGAATTCAAGGACGCGGCGCGCCAGCTCGACCGAATCGCTCTGGTCGTGGACGGCTATACCGCGAACTTACCCTGGGAGCTGATGCTGGCCGATCAGGAACCGCT
>DASSRW010000047.1:0-21577 GCA_035701545.1 Pseudolabrys sp. | reverse complement strand
CCGAAGAAGTCATGCTCGTAGTTCTCGGGCTTCCACACGCCAAGGCCGGGACCCTGGTCGATTTCGATCGGCGCATCGAGCACGAGCGACGACGGTGTGTACCCATTGTCGAGTGCTGCGGCATAGACAAACGGCTTGAATGACGAGCCGGGCTGGCGCAGCGCCTGGGTTGCTCGATTGAACTGGCTTTGGTCGTAGGAGAAGCCGCCGACCATCGCGAGCACACGGCCGGTCGAGGGGTCCATCGCCATGATCGCGCCGGATATTTCCGGCACCTGCTGCAGCCTGTATTGCCCTTGTGTCTTTTCCGGCGAGACGTAGACGACATCGCCGACGTTGAGGACCTGGTTCACTCTGGCGACAGCCTTGCCCCGCGCCGGGCCTTCCGCCGCCTTCGCCCACTTCACGCCTTCAAGAGAAATAATGCCGATCTCGCGCTCTTTGCTGACGGAGCCACCCGCGTCCCGCGCCGGCTGCAGGCCGATACGGGCCGATTGCGCGCTGACTTCCAGGACGACCGCGAGCCGCCACGGCTGCACGTCCGACAACGATTTCACGTCCGCAAGTTTGACGCCCCAATCGCCGGCAAGATCGATGTGGCTGACGGGCCCACGCCAGCCATGCGCCTCGTCGTAGCGGACAAACCCGTCGATCAGGACCTTGCGCGCCACCATTTGCAGTTTCGGGTCGAGCGTCGTGCGGACCGAAAGGCCTCCTTCGTAGAGCTTCTTCTCGCCATACCGGTCGAGGATTTCGCGGCGCACTTCCTCCGCGAAATATTCGGCCGCAAAGACGTGCGCGCTGGTAGGCTTGCGGCTGACCCCGAGCGGCTGCTTTTTCGCCTTCTCGCCGTCGGCCGGCTTGACGAAGCCGGCCTCGACCATGCGGTCGATCACCCAATTGCGCCGCTCGAGCGCACGATCGTGCTGGCGAAACGGATTGTAGTTGTTCGGCGCCTTCGGGAGCGCCGCCAGATAGGCGGCATCCGCAATCGTCAGTTCATGCACGGACTTGTCGAAATAAGTAAGCGAAGCAGATGCAATGCCGTAGGCGCCGAGGCCGAGATAAATTTCGTTCAGGTAAAGCTCGAGGATCTTGTCCTTGCTGTAGGTGCGCTCGATCTTCAGCGCGAGCAGCGCCTCCTTGATCTTCCTCGAGAAGGAAACTTCGTTGGACAACAGGAAGTTCTTCGCGACTTGTTGCGTGATGGTTGAAGCGCCTTGGGGGTGGCGGTTGGACCCGAAATTTTCGACATAGCTGATCGCGGCGCGCGCAATGCCAACGAAATCGAGCCCGCCATGCTCGTAGAAGTTCTTGTCCTCGGCGGCGAGGAACGCGTCGATCACGAGTTTCGGCACTGCCTGGATCGGGATGTACAGCCGACGTTCGCGCGCGTATTCAGCAATCAGCGAGCCGTCGGATGCGTGCACCCGCGTGATCACCGGCGGCTCGTAATCTTTCAGCTGAGAATAGTCCGGTAAGCCTTTGGAAAAATGCCATAAAACGCCCGCCGCAGCTGCCACGCCGACGACAAACAAGATCGTGCCCGCGGCGAAGAGAAAGCCAAAAAAGCGCAAAATCAGCTTCATGGACGCAGTCCCGCCGAAAGACCGATTTGAACGACGGATTTCGGCACCGAATCCGGGATCATTGACAGGATATTCAGGGCGCAGCCACCCGCGGCCGTCGGCCGCCTGTCAGACTGCCTGACGGATTGCTGGAATCGCCCCGTTTTATGTTGAAACTGAGGCTGCTGCATCGTCAGTTCGAGCCCCGCAGCGCCCTGCCCGCAAGGCGTGGCGCAAAAAACGCATCGACCGCGCTGACCAGCGAATCCGCCGTGCGCGCGCGCCAGGCCGGCGACATCAGATGCTGCATGTCGTCCTTTGTGGACATGTAACCCAGTTCCACCAGGACCGAGGGCACATCGGGCGCCTTCAGCACGATGAAGCCCGCCGACTTCAGCGGGTGCTGGTGCAGGCGCGTCGTGCTCTTGAACTCGCTCACCAGCAGGTGCGCGAACTGCATGGAAAAGGTCTTGGTCTCCCGCTGCGCAAGGTCGATCAGGATGGTCGCGACATCGTCGGGCTGCGACGTGAGGTCGACGCCGGCAATAGCGTCGGATTTGTTTTCGGCGTCTGCGAGGCGGGCCGCTTCGGCGTCCGATGCATGCTCCGAGAGCGTATAAACCGTCGCACCCTCCGCCTGCCCCTCGCTGCGCGGAATGGAATCGGCGTGAATGGAGATGAACAGCGACGCCTTGCGCGCGCGCGCAAAGCGCACGCGGTCGTTCAGGGGGACGAACGTATCGTCGCTGCGGGTCATCGCCACGCGGTACTTTCCGGTCTTCATGAGCTTGTCGCGGAGCAGGAGACCGAAGCCGAGCACAACATCCTTTTCGTTCTGGCCGCTACCCGATTTGGTGCCGGAATCGATCCCGCCGTGGCCCGGATCGATGACAATCAGCGGCCGCTGATCGGTGGCCGACTCTTTCTCCGCGCTCACGCTCTCCTTCGGACTGGTCCGCGGCACCCGCGGGGCCAATGCCATTTCGTGCAGAAAGCTCTGGCGATCGGTGGGGGCAAGGTCGACCACGAGCCGCGCCGGCTGGCCGTCGCTTGGCGCAAGCATGAATGCTTTGCCGATCCTGACCGGCCCTTCGGTATCGAGCACGATCCTCGATCCGCCGCGCATGATCAGGCCGTACCGAAAAGCCTTGATCAGTCCGCGGCCGTGCTCACCGGCCTTCGGCGAAAGCTTGAAAACAACTTGCGGGAGGTCGACCACCACGCGGTACGGATCGGCCAGCGTAAAGGTCGCGAGTTCCACCTTTTCGCTGAAATCCATGACGAAGCGCGTCTGTCTGGCGTCGCCGCCGACGCGCACGTCCGTCGCGATCGGGAAATGATCGCCTGCGGCCGGCCGCGCGCTGGCGCTTCCCGCCGCCAAGGCGCATCCATCGCCAAGAGCGCCGACGAGACCGGCGGCAAGCGCCATTACAATGAGAATTGCGCGGACAGTCACGAATCCGGACCCTCCCCCGCCGTTTGTACTCCATTCGCTTGCGGCGGGGTTAACGGAACTTGCCCAGGCTATGGCCACCGCGGCATCGGTGTGGCCATGCTGCATCGGCTCACTTGCCATGCGGCATACGGGGCCGTATGTAAGTGTTCGCTGACGGTTATTTGTTCCGGTTGTACCGCGTTCGGGCATACGGCGCACCGTACCAGGATCGCCCCCTCGAGGAGGTTGGCGGACGGACGGTAGCCAAGCCGAAACCCTTGTGAAGGACACCCGGATCAGTGGATGGCCTCGCGGCCGCCTCTGTGTGAACCGTCCGCGGCGAAGAAATCGCGGCCGCGCCAATGAGCGGCCGCAGAAAAATGGGTCGCAGTCGATGCTGCAAACTGCCCAGCAAAAATCACGTGAGTCTCGCCCGCGCCGCAAATCGTTGGCTGCGCGGCAGGCCGAAAGTCTCGCTGGGATTTCGAGTGAACACGCGGCGGCCTTTTCCATCAACCGCAATCAGGCACAACCTTCTTCGTTTCGCCAGGCGCTCTGTTCAGCGCGGCAAGATGCGAACGGGTTTGCCGCAGTGAGATTCAATTATGCCGAACAAAATGTTGATCGACGCCGGCCACCCGGAAGAAACCCGAGTCGTGGTCCTGCGCGGCAATCGCGTCGAAGAATTCGACTTCGAATCCGCAAACCGCAAGCAGCTTCGCGGTAACATCTATCTCGCCAAGGTCACCCGGGTCGAGCCGTCGTTGCAGGCGGCATTCGTCGACTACGGCGGCAACCGTCACGGCTTCCTGGCGTTCTCCGAAATCCACCCGGATTATTACCAGATCCCGGTCGCCGACCGGCAGGCGCTGATCGAAGACGAGGCGCGCCAGCAACGCGACGCGGAGAGCGAAGAACGCCATTCGCGTCGCCGCCGAAGCCGCCATCAGAGTCGAAATTCCGATCGCTACCGCGATCGGGATGTGGTGCGGAGCGATCCGGTTGCCGATGAAGCAGCCGCAGCAAGCGACCATTCAGCCGCAGCAAGCGACAATTCTGAAGCAACAGCGGAGCCGTCTTCCGCGCCGATCGCCGAGTTTCGCGCCGAGTCGGAAGCGGCTGCCGGACCCGATGAATCCGTCTCGGCTTCGGAGTCTGCCTCCCCGGCCGAATATCAGGCGAGCGAAGCCGCGGAAGCTCCCTTTGCGGGCTCGGAAGCGCTTCCCGCGCCGGACTCGGAAAGCGGCGAGCCGCCCGAAAATGCATCCGAATCCGCCGGCTCCGATGAAATGGCGTCCGCCGAAGGCGCCCGGTCCGATGACGGCTCAGCGGATGACGAGACGCAGGCCGCCGCCGAGCCCACGTCCTTCGAAGGCGATTCCTCGCCATCCGAAGCGATGGCCGGAGGAAACGGCCATGATCACGGCGAGGACGAAGCGGTTGAATCGGTCGGCGGCGCGGATGCACTCGAAGAGGTGCAGGAACGCCTTCCCCGCTTCCGCCGCCAATACAAGATCCAGGAAGTCATCAAGCGCCGGCAGGTCATGCTGGTGCAGGTGGTCAAGGAGGAGCGCGGCACCAAGGGCGCGGCGCTCACCACCTACCTCTCGCTCGCCGGCCGCTATTCGGTGCTGATGCCGAACACGTCGCGCGGCGGCGGCATTTCGCGCAAGATCACATCGGCGGAAGACCGCAGCCGCCTCAAGGAAATCGCGCAGGAGCTGGATGTGCCGGAAGGCATGGGCGTGATCCTGCGCACGGCGGGCGCCAGCCGCACGAAGGTCGAGGTCAAGCGCGATTTCGAATATCTGCTGCGGCTCTGGGAGCAGGTGCGCGACCTGACGCTGAAATCCACCGCGCCCAAGCTCGTCTACGAAGAGGGCTCGCTCACCAAGCGATCGATCCGCGATCTCTACAACAAGGACATCGACGAGATCATCGTCTCCGGCGAACAGGGCTACAAAGACGCCAAGGACTTCATGCGCATGCTCATGCCGAGCCATGCGAAACACGTAAAGCTGTACAAAGACACCCAGCCGATCTTCACCCGCTTCGGCATCGAGAGCCAGCTCGACGCGATGTTCACGCCGGTCGTGCAGCTGCGCTCCGGCGGCTACATCGTCATCAACCAGGCCGAGGCGCTGGTCGCAATCGACGTCAATTCCGGCCGTGCGACGCGCGAGCATCACATCGAGGACACCGCCCTCAAGACCAACCTCGAAGCGGCGGAAGAGATCGCGCGGCAGCTCAGACTGCGCGACCTCGCCGGTCTCATCGTGATCGACTTCATCGACATGGATGAAAGCCGCAACAACCGCACAGTGGAGCGGCGCCTGAAAGAAGCGTTGCGCCACGACCGCGCCCGCATCCAGGTTGGCCGCATTTCGCATTTCGGCCTGCTCGAAATGTCGCGCCAGCGCATCCGCACCTCGGTGCTGGAAAGCTCGACCGAGAAGTGCCCGATCTGCGGCGGGAGCGGACACGTGCGTTCCGTGTCTTCTGTGGCCTTGCAGCTGCTCCGCGGTATCGAGGAGATGCTGATCAAGGGCGCGACGCACAATCTGATCGTGCGAACACGCTCCGAAGTCGCGTTGTACGTGCTCAACCACAAGCGCGCGCACTTGCGGGCACTGGAAGAACGCTTCCGCATCACGATCACCATCTCGGCCGATGCGAGCGTGCCGGCTCAGCAATCCTTCATCATCGATCGCGGCGAGCAGGTGCATACGCCGGAGGCCGCGCGCGCGCTGGCGGCTTCCTCCGAACCGATCATCGTCTCCGAAGAGGACGAGGAAGAAGCGTTTGAGGATGATCTCGAGGACGAGCGCGGCGCCGAAGGCGAGCTCGAAACTTTCGAGGCGCGCGAGGACGATGCCGGCCAGCCGGCCCATGCAGGCGAACAAGAGCATGGACAAGGAAATGGCGAGCACGAAGGCGGCCGGCGCCGCCGCCGCAGGCGGCGCGGCCGCGGCCGCGGGCGCGGCGGCGAAGCTCGCGAGAGCGAACAATTCCCGCACGAGCGCGCCTCGCAACCGCAAGCCCCGGAATACGTCGCCTCGCCCGGAGACCTCGACGAGACCACGCCGGAAGGACAGTTTTTGCCGCAAGCGGACCAGCCGCAGGCCGCGCAACGTCAAGATTACGGGTCCGGACAGCCCGCTGGTGAAAACGGCGAGCGGGAAGGCCGCCGTCGCCGCAGACGTGGCCGACGTGGCGGACGCCGCAATCGTCACGGCCGCAATGGCGAAGGACATTTTCAGCCCGAAAACGCTGGCGGCGTCGAGCAGAGCCAGCCGGACGACGCCGACGATTTCGATCGTCAGCAGACCCCGCCGCCGCCGTATGAGGCGCCCGCCGCCTCGCTGGCCGAGCCGGCTTATGCGCCGCCGCCGGGCGAGCACCCCGCGCCGGCGCAGGGCTCGGCATCGACGAATTCGGCGCCCGGCGAAAGCGAGCCGCCGCGCCGGCGCTCGACGGTCCGCGAGCCCGCTCCCTTTGCGAGCAGCAGCGAGTCGGGCTCTGCCATGCCGTCACCGACCTTGCCGCCCACGCCGACGCCGATCGTGACCAGCAACGAATCAGGCGAGCCCGCCCAGCCCAAGCGCGGCTGGTGGGGCCGCCGGCTGCTCGGCGACAAGAGCTAGTTTCACCGCGGGCGGGCGGATAGAAGCGCGACGATGATGCGGCCGGCAAAATGAAATCCGCCTGGGTCGAGCGCGACGCGCAGGCGGCGATCGATCACTACGCCAAGGCCGGCATTGCGCGCGACCTTGCGCTGCGGGTTTACACGACACGTCTGCTCGGCCGCGACCCCAAGCTCGTGCTGCATGGCGGCGGCAACACCTCGCTGAAAACGCGGATGCGCGACCTTTCCGGCGACGAGACCGAGGTGCTGTGCGTCAAAGGCACCGGCTGGGACATGGCCGCAATCGAGCCCGCAGGCATTCCGGCGGTCCGTCTCGCGCCGCTGCGCAAATTGCGCGCCCTCGACAGGCTCTCCGACGAAGACATGGCGCGCGCGCAACGCGCCCATCTCATCGATCCGATGGCGCCGCCGCCTTCGGTCGAGATGCTGCTTCACGCCTTCATGCCGGCGGCTTTCATCGACCACACGCATGCGACCGCGGTGCTCTCGCTGATCGACCAGCCCAACAGCGCCGAATTGTGCTCGGAGGTCTACGGCGGCCGGTTGGGCTTTGTGCCCTACCGCATGCCGGGCTTCGGCCTGGCGAAAGCCGCCGCCGACGTGTTCGACAGAAATCGCAACGTCGAAGGGCTCATCCTCGACAAGCACGGAATCTTCACGTTCGGAGCGGAGGCGCGCGAAGCCTACGAACGAATGATCGAAATGGTGACGCGCGCCGAGGAGCGATTGCAGAAAAACCGCAAGTCGGTATTCGCGTCGGCCGAGTTTTTCCAGCGCATCGCGCCCCTTTCGCAGGTCGCGCCCATCCTGCGCGGCGCGTGCAGCCTGCCGGACGAAAAAAACGAGGGCGCCTGGCTTCGCCAGATCGCGGAGTTTCGCGTGAGCGACGCCATCATGGCGTTCGTCAATGGCAAGGACGTGACGCGCTACGCGCGGCAGGGCGTCATCACGCCGGACCACACGATCCGCACCAAGAACTGGCCGCTGATTGTGCCGCCGCCGGAGACCGGCAAGCTCGACGATTTCAGAAAGGCGGCGCGCAAGCTGGCGGGCGCGTTCGCCGATCATTACCGCGCCTATTTCACGTACAACAACCTGCGGGTCGGCAATACGAAGTCCATGCTCGATCCCCTGCCCCGCGTTGTGCTGGTGCCTGGGCTCGGCCTCTTCGGACTTGGGCCCACCGCCAAGGACGCGATGATCGCTGCGGATATTGCGGAGGCGGCGATCGAATGCATCGCGGGCGCCGAAGCGATCGGCACGTTCAGATCGATATCCGATGCCGACATGTTCGATTGCGAATACTGGCCGCTCGAGCTGTTCAAGCTCGGCGCGCCGAAAAATCTGCCCCTGCAGGGCCAGGTTGCCGCAATCACCGGCGCCGGCGGCGCGATCGGCGCGGCGACGGCGCGCGTGTTCGCCGCGGCCGGGGCCGAAGTGGCCCTGCTTGATATCGACGCCGGCGGCGCGATGCAGATGGCCAAGGCGATCGGCGGCTCCGCTCTGGCGGTGCGCTGCGACGTGACCGACGCCGCGTCGGTGAAGGCGGCGTTCGACCAGGTCACGGCAACGTTTGGCGGCGTGGACATCGCCGTGTCGAATGCCGGCGCGGCCTGGCAGGGCAGGATCGGCGACGTGGACGAAGCCGTCCTGCGCAAGAGCTTCGAGCTGAACTTCTTCGCGCACCAGAAGGTCGCGCAGGCGGCGGTCAAGGTCATGCTGGCGCAAGGGACCGGCGGCTGCCTGCTGTTCAACGTCTCCAAGCAGGCGGTCAATCCGGGCGTGAACTTCGGACCTTACGGCCTGCCGAAGGCGGCGACATTGTTCCTCGTGCGGCAGTACGCGCTCGATTACGGCGCGGACGGCATCCGCGCCAATGCCGTGAACGCCGACCGCATCCGCTCGGGGTTGCTGACCGACGATTTCATCAAGGAGCGCTCGAAGGCGCGCGGCGTGAGCGAGAAGGATTACATGAGCGGCAATCTGCTCGGGCGCGAAGTCACCGCCGACGACGTGGCGCAGGCCTTCCTCGCCCAAGCCCTGGCGCTGAAGACCACGGCGGACGTGACCACCGTCGACGGAGGAAACATTGCGGCGGCATTGCGCTGATGGCGGCAATTGCGCACAAGAATGACCAGGCTGATTCTTTGACCGATCTCTCGCAAGGAACCACGACGATGCTGCGATCTTTGTCCCTCGCTTGCGCCTGCGCAATCCTCGTCGCCGCCGCGCCCGTTTCGGCGGCCCCCACCAAGAAGAACCCGAAGCTCGCGACCTGCCAGTTCGGCGCCAAGGAGCAGAAGCTCACCGGCGCAAAACGCGCGGCCTACATGAAGCGCTGCATGGCGAACGAGGATTCGCCGCGCGGGCCGGCGCCGAAGCCCACGCCGAAATAACCGTCGTCCATTCGAGCGAGCACGAGGTGAGTATTCAATGCCGGAAGCCGACAAAGAAGGTGAGCGCTACCAGACCGACAGGCCGCAGGCGGCGCCCGGATTCTTTCTCAAGGGATCGCACCAGCTCGACTGGGGCATGAAGAACCGGCTGGCGCGCACGTTCAATCCGGCGAGCGGGCGCACGGTGATGCTCGCGATCGACCACGGCTATATCCAGGGCCCGACAACCGGCCTCGAGCGCGTCGATCTCTCGATCGTGCCGCTGCTGCCGCAATGCGACGCGCTGTTCTGCACGCGCGGCATCTTGCGCAGCGTCATTCCGGCCGAGTGCGACAAGCCGATGGTGCTGCGCGCCTCGGGCGGCGCCAGCATCCTGCGCGAGCTCTCGAAAGAGGAGATCGCGATGGACATGGACGACGCCGCGCGGCTCAACGCCGCCGGTGTCGGCGTGCAGGTCTACATCGGCAGCGAATACGAGACGCAGACGGTCCACAACATGACGCGGCTCGTCGACGCCGGCCTGCGCTACGGCATTCCGGTGATGGGAATTACCGCCGTCGGCAAGGACATGAAGCGCGATGCGCAATACTTCCGCCTCGCCTGCCGCATCATCGCCGAGCTCGGCGCGCAATACGTGAAGACCTATTACGTCGAGGACGGATTTGAGACCGTTACTGCGTCTTGCCCGGTGCCTATCGTGATGGCGGGCGGCAAGAAGTTGCCGGAGCTCGACGCACTCACGATGGCTTACAACGCCGTGCAGCAGGGCGCGGCCGGCGTCGACATGGGCCGCAACATCTTCCAGTCGGACGCGCCGAAGGCGATGATCGCGGCGGTCAATGCGGTCGTGCACAAGAACGCGAAGCCGGCCGAGGCGCTGGAGATCTACAAATCGCTCAAGGCGAAGGGCTAGACTTACGGCGGAAACGTCGCCGTCGCACTCGTGGCGGCAAGCGTCTTGCCGGAAGCATCGAGCGCCTCGACCGTCCAGCGGTAGCGATGGCGTTCGCCGCCCGGCGGGCACGGGCCGATGTAGCGGATCGCGCCCTGCTTCACGGTCTCGCCCGTAAACGCGACGGTCGAGCCGCCGTGATGAAACGCCGGCACATTCAGGTCCTGCATCTCGAAGCGCAGCCGCGTCGCGCCGCGCGGAACGGCGGACAAATGGAATTCCGGCGAGGTCTTGCCGCACGCCGGAATGCCGGCCCAGGAGAATTTGACGCCGAAGGCATGCGCCCCCGATGGGGTTGTCGCAGCGATCGCCGCGAGGCACGCCAGCAATTTAGGACTCATCGGCTTCCCCTCTCGTTCGGCGAACCGATGCAAGGACGTATGCCGGGCCAGCGGCACGCGCAATGGCCGGCTAGTCGCGGTGCCCGGCCCGCTGCATGCGGCCCGCCACAAAGCGCGCCAGCGAGGGGCCGCTCAACAGCACGATGACCAGGCGCGCGGCCTGCATGGCCATGACAAACGGCAGATCGACCTTGGTCGAGGATGCGATGATCGCTACCGAATCGGCGCCGCCGGGGCTCATCGCGAGATAGGCGGTCAACGGATCGACCCCGGCGATCACCACCAGAATGGCGGCGAGGCCGCCGCAGACCGCGATGAGCGTCAAGGTCGAGACGGCGAGCCTCGGCAGCGCGTATGCCGCGTGGAGCAGAATGGAGCGGCTGAAGCGCGCGCCGATGCTCCAGCCGATCGCCGCGTAGCTGGCTGCAAGCAGCAGCGGCGGCAATTCGATCGTCAGCCATCCGATATCCTGAAGCGCAACGCCGACGACCAGCGGCACCACCAGCGGCCCAGCCGGAATTCGCAGCAGATGGCCCGCCAAAACGCCGAAGCCCACGAGCGCCAACGTTTCGATCAATGGAATCCACGCAACCGTCTGAAACCAGGCAAATTGCGCGTGCGGGCCATGCGATCCGCCGACCATGATTGCGGCGACCACGGAAGCGACCACCGCAACAAAGACGACGCGCAGATATTGCATGAAGGCGACGAGGCGAATGTCCGCGCCGTAGGCTTCCGCCATGATCGTCATCGCGCTGGCGGCGCCGGGCGAGGAGCCCCAGACGGCCGTCGTGCCCGGCAACACGCGCCAGCGCGTGAGCAGCCAGCCGAGCGCCGTGCTGACGACCACCACGGACAGCACGGCTGAAATGAACAGCGGCCAATCGCGCTGCACCTCGCCGAGAATGGACGCAGGAAGACTGCGCGCGATCAGGCAGCCGATGACGCCCTGCGCGAGATAAAACAGGCGGCGCGAAACGCGAACCGTTCCCTGGCAAGCCGCCATCGCAATCGCCGCAGCCATCGGCCCGAGCAGCAGCGCGGCCGGCAAATGCATCAATTCAAGCGCGGCCCCGCAGATCGCCGACAGCGGGAGAAGGATCGCCCACCGTCCCGCAATGCTCACGCGCGCAAGCCGCGCGCAGACTTCGGCAAACGCTTTGCGAAATCCGGCGGCCATTCAAGCAGCCGGAAAAACCGAGATCGCGAACGGACTATTGCGCATACGGTCAATTGGCAGCCGGAAAAGTCCGGCGAGGAAGGCAGATCGCGGGCGTTGATGCCACTTCAGGCGCGGCCCGTCTGCCCCTTGCCCGGCATAACCGTTATGCGGCTTTCAGGTTTCGGCGCTCCAGGGGAATAACGTCGACCGTTCGCAGCAGCCCGCGCCGCAGCACGTCGATCGGCACGGACCTGCCGATCCGTTCGGCATTGAGAAGACGGATCAGGTCGTCGACGCCGGTCACGGCTTCGCCGTCGGCGCGCACGATGATGTCGAGCGACATCAGGCCGGCCTTGTCCGCCGGCCCGTTCGGCTCGAGCCCGGTGATCATCGCGCCGCTCGCATTCTGGATATCCGCGTTGCGCGCATGGCGCCGCGGCACAGGCACCGTCTGGCCCGACATGCCGATGAAGCCGCGCCGCACGCGCCCATGCGCGATCAATTCGCTGAGCACGAATTGCGCGGTGTTGCTCGCGACCGCAAAGCAGATGCCCTGCGCGCCCATGATCACCGCCGTATTGATGCCGATCACCTCGCCGCGCGAGGAGACGAGCGGCCCGCCAGAATTGCCCGGATTGAGCGCGGCGTCGGTCTGGATCACGTCCTCGATCAGGCGGCCGTTGCGCGCGCGCAGCGACCGGCCCAGCGCCGAGACGACGCCGGCCGTCACCGTCGATTCGAAGCCGAGCGGATTGCCGATCGCCACCACGAGCTGGCCGCGCCGCAGCTTCTTGGAATCGCCGAGTGGCGCACTCGGCAGATCGCACACCGATCCGGCGCGCAGCAGGGCAATATCGGTGTCGGGATCCTCGCCGAGCGAACGCGCCTCCATCACGCGCCCCTCGGCATCCATCAGCCGCAGCTCGCGCGCGCCCTCGACCACATGACTGTTGGTCAGCACAAGGCCGTCCGGCGCAATCACGACGCCGGAACCGACCCCGCCCGGCCGCCCCTTCGGGCCGCGGGTCTCCACACGCACGACCGCGGGGCCGACCTTGTCGGCGACGGCGATGACGGCGTTGGAATAGGCGTCGAAGATGTCCGGCTCTGGCAGCGGCTGCGGCGAAAGCCTTTCGTCTCCGACATCGGGTGACGATGTGAAGTCGAGCATGGGGCTATCCGGGATTTCTGATGCGGCTCCGATATGGGAACGCTGTCGCAGAAATGGAAGGGATGACGCCGCCGCCCGGCAGAGGCTATGGTCGCGGCGGAATCGCCGCAGCCGTCCGTTGCGGCCTCACAGGGCAATCTCATGATTTTTCTTGTCACGATCGTCACGCTCTTTGCCCTGTTGATCCTCGGAATTCCCATCGCCGTGACGCTGCTGATCAGCGGCATGGTCGGCTACATGCTGACCATCGGCTTCGAGCCCGGCCTCACCGCGCTGGCGCAGACCGCCTTCAGCGACGTCAACTCGTTCGTGATCGCGGCCATCCCGCTCTACATCCTGATGGGCCAGGTCATGCTGAAGGGACAGGCAGGCCGCGACCTGTTCGATTTTGCGCAGCGAGGCGTCGGACGCCTGCCCGGCGGCCTGGCGGTCGCGGCGATCGCGGCCTGCGCCGTGTTCGCAGCGATCTCGGGCTCATCGACCGCCACCGCCGCGACGATCGGCTCGATCAGCATTCCGGAAATGCTGCGCCGCGGTTATACGCGCAAGATGACGGCGGGCTCGGTCGCCGTCGCCGGCACACTCGGCATTCTCATTCCGCCGAGCATTTCCTTCATTCTCTATTCGCTGGTCACCAACGCATCGATTGGCAAGTTGTTCATGGCCGGCATCCTGCCCGGCATCATGCTGGCCGCGCTGTTTTCGGTTTACACCGTTGTCGCGGCGATGCGGCAATCCCGTCTCGGCATCGCAAAGCCGGTGAGCACCGACCGGAAGATACCGCTCACGCCATCGATGTTCGGCAGTCTCGCGATGATCGTCATCGTGCTCGGCGGAATCTATCTCGGCTATTTCACGCCGACGGAAGCCGCCGCCGTCGGCGTCGTCTACGCCCTCGTTTTCACTGCCGTCTTCAAGCGGACTCTGACCTTGCCGCTGTTCTGGCGCGCGGTGCGCGACAGCCTGGTGACCAGTGCAATGATCCTGATGCTGATCGCCGGCGCAGGCGTGTTCGGCAACACCCTGTCACTGCTGCGCGTGCCGCAGGACCTTGCCAACTGGCTCGACAGCCTGAATCTCACGGCGTGGCAGTTTCTCATCGCCGTCAACATCCTCTATCTCATTCTGGGAATGTTCATGGACGCGGCGGCGGCAATCCTGGTGACGGTGCCTATTCTGCTCCCCGGTCTGGAAGCCCTGCACATCGATCTCGTGTGGTTCGGCGTGATCCTGGTGATCAACATGGAGATCGGTGCGGTGACGCCGCCGGTCGGCATGAACCTGTTTGTTGTTCAGTCGCTGCGGCCCGACTACACCATCCGCGAAGTGCTGGAAGGCGCGCTGCCCTATGCCTTCATGGGGCTGCTGGGGCTCGCGCTGGTCATCATCTTCCCGCAGATCGCGCTGTTGCTGCCGCGGCTCGCGGGATAACCGGCTTACTCGTCCAATATCTCGTCCTGCCGCAGCGGAACGCCTGCGAGCGAGCGCAAGAACTTGGCGAGTTCGGCGATCGCCCAGAAGGCGATGCCGACCGGCAGCGCCGCCTTGGCAACCCAGACCGGCCACTGATCGACGTCGATCGTCGTTTCGCTCGTCTGCCAGCTCGAGAACGTGTCCCAGACGCCGGAGATCGTCAGCAGGATGAGAAAGCCGACAATGATGATGAAGCGGATGATGCTCAGCAGCATCCCGCGGCCGATGACGTTCTCGATCGCGATGCCGGCGGTGACGTGGCGGCCCCGCAGGGAGGTGTAGGCCGCGCCGGCGAAGGCGGACCAGACGAGCGTGAACAGATCGAAATCGTAAGTCCACGAATTGTCGATGCCGACCCATCGCAGCACGATGCCGAGGATGATTCCGAGGGTCAGCAGCGCCAGCGCGACCGACGCCGCGTGCCCCAGAAAATCCGCGGCGGCGGCGGCCGCATCGGCGCAGCCGACCACCGCACGCGATTGAGTTACAGGCGCTTGTCCGTTCAAGAGAGGCCCCTCAGGATCAACCGTGGCCGCCGGATTCCACCGCCTGCAGCAGCTTGCGGCCCGTCTCACCGGCCTGCTTGAGATAATCCTTTTTCGCCAGGTCCTCGGTCGCCTGCCGCCAGGCCTTCAGGTCTGCTTCGGTCGGCCGATAGACCTCGTCGCCGCGCTTCTTTGCCTCGGCAATCTCTTCGTTGAACAGCTTTTCGATGTCGGCGATGTTGGACTGCTCGGCTTCGGCGATCGCCTTGGAAATGATCGAGCGCTGCTGCTCGGTCAGCCCGTGCCACCATTTGGCGTTGACCTGCACCGGATAGATGAGCGGCACGTAGTGAATGGCAGTGATGTATTTGCCGACTTCAAACCACTTGCGGGCAACGATCGAGGACATGCCGGAGACCGCGCCATCGAGCGTGCCGCGTTGCAACGCCGTGTAGACTTCCGCCGAGTCCACCGCGACCGGAATGGCGCCCTGCGACTTGAGGAATTGTGCGCTGAGCTTGCCTTCCGAGCGCATCTTCAGCCCTTTGAGATCGCTCGGCACCTTGATCGGGTGCTTGGTGTTCACATAGCTTTCGGCATAACCGTAGAAGCCCCAGCCGGCGACTTCGATATTGTGCTTGTTGAGGATCGCGTTGATCTGCTTGCCAACGTCGCCCTTCAACGCGGGAAGCAGCTTCGCGACATCGTCGTTCAAAAGGAACGGGATGGTGTCGAATTCAAGCGCCGGCTCCTGGTTCGCCCACCAGTGAATGGCCATGATTCCCATGTTCACCGTGTTGTTCGCGATACCCTGGCCCATGGTCGATTCTTTGAGCAGCGAGCCGGACGGGTAGGTCTCGACCTTGATGGTCCCATTGCTCAGCTTCTGGATGTTCGCGGCGATCGCGTCGCCCTGATTGGCCGTCGCGGTATGCGGGGGCATGTACCAGGCAAATCGGATGGTCAGCGACTGGGCGGAGGCCGGCAGCGTGGCGGTACTCAACAGCAACGTCGCGCCTAACAATTTTACAAATTTCATTTCGCAGTTCCCTTTCAAGCATCGAAGATAAGAGATTGTTATGCCATTTGCCGCCCCTTCTCAAACGCAAATTCCGGGCGAAATGGCCGGTTCACGAGCCTCAAACCCTTGCGATTCTTGAACAAAACGACCGGACCATTTCAGACTTCTTCAACCCTCCCGTTCTAGAATTGCATTGCTTGGGGCCCGTACCCTCAAAGGGAAGTCTGCGCATGCGCTCAGATGCTTCCGTCCGCAAAGTTCGCCGGCCACTCTACCGGGTGATTGCCGGTGACTGGCGCCGTGCTGCAATTGCCGCGGCGACGCTTGCGACGATCATGGCGCTCGGCACGTTTGCCGGCGGCAAGCTGTTCGGCCCGGCGCACAAGTCCTCGAATCCCGAGACGGCTCAGAAAGGCGGAGCCGGATGGGGCCACCGCGTCGGCTCGATCCTTTTTGTCCCGGCGGACGGCGACATGTGCGAGCAGCGGCGTTTCGACAACGCCAGCGGCCGCATGCTGTCTCTGGGCTACGTCAAATGCACCGACGGCGTGGCGCAGGGCGATTCAGGCGAACCGAGCTGGGCGCGTGACAATACCTCGCGCATCAACGCAATCCTCAGCGCGTTCAAGAAATAGTCCCGACCAAGTCAGGCTTTCCAGCCCGCCCGCGCGGCCCACGCGATCGCGCCCGCAAGCACAGCAATCGGGACCGCAAGACAGCGGAAGCCGATCCATCGCAGGCCGAATGCGCCGGCCACGGTGCCGACGAAGAAGGCGGCGAGAACAGGAAGAAGCGCTCCGAGCCTCCTGCTCGCGTCGGCGCGCTCGTCGCCTGTTGCGAGCGCCACGATCCATTGACCGACGTCGATCGCGGCCTGCGACGTATTCGTGGTCATCACGTTGGTCGAGTTGGCATCGCGCATCAGCAGCTTGACGAGCGCGCTTTGCACGCCCATTGCCGCGACACCGAACAGGCTTGCCGTGATCGCCAGCGGCGCGTCCGCGCTGCGGAACGGCTCGCCGGCGAGCCCCATGCCGGCAAAGCACAGCACCAGCACCAGTTCTACCGCAAGCGTGACGGTCAGCGCCCTCGCCGGCCGGCGCAAGGGCGCGGCGACGAAAACCGTGGCAACACCGACCAGAAAAAAGACCGGAATGGCAAACAGACGCGCGACGAGCACGGAATGACCGGTCATCGCCGTGACGCCCACAAAGACGAAGCTGCCGGTTAGCTGGGCGACGAACATCCCAAACAGCGCAACAAACGTGCAGGCGTCGATGGTGCCGGCAACAAAGGCAAGCGACACGGGCAGCCAGCGCGGCACCGCAAGGGTCTGCATCGTCATCCTGAACGAGATTTGAATCGGCGCGGCAGCATAGCAGAAACGGCGTGAAAGGCGTCGTTCGGCGCTGCGGGCAATCGTGAGACAAACGTACCGCCCGCCGGGAAGCGGACGGCGCTTGCTCCCGTTCACGTCACAAGATTGCGGCCTAGCCGATCACACCCATCGCCCAGGTCACAAAAGCATCGAACTGATCCGGAAAGATCAGGAAATAAGCGACGACCACTACCGGACCAGACACGAGCAGCCATTCCCGCATGGACGGCCCCTCTTGCATTTCAGTCCGACTTTACGCACCGGCCTCAACCCGGCTGCAGCCCTCAGAAGCGACAGCTCGAATGCCGCCGGCGCATACGGATTCCTAATGCTCCGTTTCCAACGATTCATTTCTCAATTCGCTAGAATTTCCGGCAAACACCTCGGACCTGGAACAATGCCTAAGATTTTAGCCAACCGCCGATGCGCTCGACCGCCTCGTGCATCTCGGCGGCCGACCCGGCGTAACAGAAGCGAATGAAATGCCGGCCGTTCTCCGGATCGAAATCGATGCCAGGCGTCGCCGCAACGCCGGCCTCGTTCAGCATGCGCTTGGCAAAATCGAGGCTGTCGTCCGAAAAGTGCGCGATATTTGCATAGAGGTAAAACGCCCCGTCGACTGGCAGGAATTGGTCAAGACCGGCCCGCGGCAGGCCTTGCGTGAGGATGCGGCGGTTTTCTTCGTAGCCGTGCTTCACTTCCTCCATTTCCGCGTTGCCGTCGAAGGCGGCTTCGGCGGCAATCTGCGATAGCGCCGGCACCGAGATCGCAAGATTCTGCTGCAATCGCTCGATCGGCCGGACCAGATCTTCGGGCGCCACCATCCAGCCGATGCGCCAGCCGGTCATGCAGAAATATTTGGAGAAGGAATTGATCACGACGACCTTGGGCGAAATCTTCGCCGCCGTTTCGGCGGCAAACGCATAATCGAGCCCATGATAGATCTCGTCGGAAATCACCTTGATGCCTTCCGCTTCGGCTGCTGCGACGAGTTGCGCCAGCGACTCGGCGTCGATCATCGTTCCGGTCGGATTGGCGGGGCTCGCGACCACCACGCCGGCGAGCGGCTTCCTGCGATGCGCGGCAAGCAGCGCTTTGCCCGTCAGCGACCAGCGCGCCTCCGGCCCGGTCTCGATCAACACCGGCTCGCAGCCGAGCGCCGTCAGAATGTGCCGGTACGGCGGATAGCCGGGATTGGCCAGGGCGACACGGTCGCCCGGCTCGAACAGCGCCAGAAACGCGAGAATGAATCCGCCGGACGAGCCCGTGGTCACGACCACGCGCGCGGGGTCGAGCGCGAGCCCGTAAGTATCGGCGTAGTGGCGCGCGATGCGCCCGCGCAAGCTCGGGATGCCGAGCGCTTCCGTATAGCCGATGTGGCCATCGACGAGCGCGGCCTGCGCGGCGCGGATCGCGGTCGTCGGCGCGGGAGCCGCCGGCTGCCCCACTTCCATGTGAACGACGCGCCCGCCCGCGGACTCGATTCGGGCCGCCGCCGCCATGACGTCCATGACCATGAAGGGCGGCACGTCGCTGCGCCGCGACGGAAGAAGAAGCCGTTTGGCCGCATCAAGCATCCGAATTCCCTTCGGCTCGCCGGAACCCGCCCCGCTGCTGCCGTATTGGGCTGCTTGGTGTCGGCCGGACGAATTTACCGCAAGTAGACGTGATCGCAGGCCGCGTTGACCACCCCGGGGCGCGTCACTAGGTTGCGACGAGCCGGTGGCAAGCAGGCATGACCGTTAACGGCAGACCTAACAGAGCGCGGCGCAGGACGCCACTCTCGCGCATCTTCACCGTTTTAGCCGCCGGCGCGCTCACCCTCGCCGGCGCCGTGATTGCGCCCGCCCGCGCCCAGAGCGGCGGGCCGATCATCCGTGACGCCGAGATCGAGCAGCTCCTGCGCGATTACGTCCGCCCGATCCTGCGCGTCGCCCATCTCTCGCAGCAGAACATCAAGGTCGTGATCGTCAACGACCGCGCCTTTAATGCTTTCGTCATGGACGGCCGGCATATCTTCATCAATGCGGGCGCATTGTTCGAGTGCAAGACACCGAACGAAGTCATCGGCGTGCTGGCGCACGAAACCGGCCACCTGGCCGACGGACACCTGATGCGATTGCGCGAGCAACTTGCGACCGCGCAGACCCAGTCGGTCATCGCCTTGCTGCTGGGCGCGGGCGCGATGGTGGCCAGCGCGCGCTCCGGCGGCGGCAGCGCCGGCGTCGGCGCGATCCTTGCGCCGCAGGCGGTCATCCAGCACTCGCTGCTCGCCTATGTCCGCGCCCAGGAAGACCAGGCCGACCATGCGGGCCTGAAATTTCTCAATGCCTCCGGGCAGTCTCCGAAAGGCATGTACGACCTGTTCAAGCGGCTGAGCGCGGAACAGCTCTACAATTCCCGCTACATCGATCCCTATCTGCAAACGCATCCGATGCCGGCCGAGCGCGTCTCGTCGCTCGAAGCTCTCGCGAAGAGCAGTCCCTATTGGGACAAGAAGGATTCGGCTGCATTGCAGCTGCGCCACGACCTGATGCGCGCGAAGCTGTCGGGCTTTCTCGAGCGGCCCGAGACGGTCATGCGGCGCTATCCGCCGAGCAACACAAGCTTGCCCGCGCGTTACGCGCGCGCGATCGCGACCTACCGGCACGGCGATCTGCGCGGCGCCATCACGCAAATCGACGGATTGATTCAATCGGAACCGAACAATCCTTATTTCTACGAGCTCAAGGGCCAGGCCTTGCTGGAAGGCGGGCATCCGACGGAAGCCGTCGCACCGCTGCGGCGCGCCGTGGCGCTCGCGCCCACGCCGGCGCTCATTCAGATCCTGCTCGGTCAGGCGCTGGTCGCAACCGGCGACAAGAAGAATGCCGACGAGGCGATCAAGATGATCCGCACCGCGCTCAACCAGGAGCCGGAGATGCCGGAAGCCTACAATCAGCTCGCCATGGCGTACGGCCGCCGCGGCGATCTCGCGCACGCCGACCTTTCCGCCGCGCAGGCCGCTTTCGCGCGCGGCGACTTCAAGACCGCGCGCCAGCTCGCCGAGCGCGCCAAGACGCGCCTGCCGGTCGGCTCTCCGGCGTGGGTTCGCGCTGACGACATCGCAACGGTCAAACGACCCGACAAGAAGTCAAACTGAATGCTATTTCTGTCATGACAAGGATGACGACAATGAACACGATAGCCCGCCTGTCAGCTTTGGCCTTTGCGGCAATTCTGGCGCTGCCGGCCGCTCCGGCCGCCGTGGCGGAGGAATTCTCGAAAACGCAGCGCAGCGCGATCGAATCCATCGTCCGCGAATACCTGATCAGTCATCCGGAGGTGTTGCAGGAAGCGATGGTCGAACTGGAGAAGCGGCAGACCGCCGCCGCAGCCGCCAAGCATCAGGCCGCCGTCAAGGAGCACGCAAAAGCGCTGTTTTCCTCGCCGCGGCAGGTCGTGCTCGGAAATCCGAAGGGTAACGTCACCTTCGTCGAGTTCTTTGACTACAACTGCGGCTACTGCAAGCACGCGATGGCCGACATGCTCGACCTGCTGCAGACCGACCCCAATCTCAAGGTCGTGCTGAAGGAATTTCCGGTGCTCGGCCCGGGCTCGGTCGAAGCCGCGCAGGTCGCGGTTGCCGTGCGCATGCAGGCGCCCGACAAATATCTTGAGTTTCACAAGAAGCTGCTCGGCGGACGTGGCGCGGCCGACAAGGCGCGCGCGCTTGCTGTCGCCAAGGACGTGGGCCTCGACATGGCCCAACTCGAGAAAGACATGAAGAGCCCCGAGGTGAAAAAGACGCTCGAGGAAGATTTCAAGCTTGCCGACGCCTTGGGCCTGAACGGAACGCCGAGCTATGTGATCGGCAAGGACGTTGTGGTCGGAGCGGTTGGGCTTGCGGCCTTGAAGGAAAAGATCAGCACCGCCCGTTGCGGCAAGGCCAGCTGCTAGCCTCACGCCGCGTCGCCGTTCCGGCGCCGCGCGGTCTGCTCTGCATCGGTTATTGTCCCAGCGTGGCTTGCCACGGCCCTTCGGGATACCAGCCGGAGACGCGCGCGCCGGAGAGCGTGCCGAGATAGATGGTCCTCGCGACACGCGGCCCGTCAAATTGCGCCATGACACGGCTGCCCGACCTGAGGATCGAAACCGTCCCCTGAATGCAGTGCCGATCGGCGCAGGTCGCATCGAACACGTTCGTGTTGCCGCGGCGCGTCCAGACGCTTTGCCCTGCGCCGGTATCCACGTGCCAAACCCGTCCCGGCGGATCGTTCGTCCAGCCCGCGTCCGGTTTTGGGGTTTCCGTCAAAGGCGTGTTTGGCGGAAGGAACGCATTCATCTCCATTTCGCGGACACATGGGCCGGGCCGCGTCATCACGCACAGGCCGCCGGAATCGCTCGAACCAAAACATCGCTGCAACTGGAAATGCTGGCTGAAATCGGGGATTGATCCGCGTTTCAGGACGACTGCGTTGAAGCTTGCGGCCGAGTCGATGATGCGCGGCGCCTGGCGATGGTCGAAGGCGTAGAGCGCGACCTTGCGATGAAGATAGGCGAAACCTCC
>DASSRW010000046.1:0-2378 GCA_035701545.1 Pseudolabrys sp. | reverse complement strand
TCAAGGCGCTGGCCGAGGCCGCCCGCGAGGGCGGTTTGAACTTCTAACGGAGCGCAGCATCCCAAAAAGTGGGAACCGGTTTTTGGACAAGATGATGCGCAGGGAAAAGACAAATGGCACGTGAACCGAGACCGAGACGCGACCGCGGCGACCGACGCGAAGACCGCGAGGCGAGCGAGTTTATCGACAAGCTCGTCCACATCAACCGCGTCGCCAAGGTGGTGAAGGGCGGCCGTCGCTTTGCCTTTGCTGCGCTGGTCGTGGTCGGCGATCAGAAAGGGCGGGCCGGCTTCGGTCACGGCAAGGCGCGCGAGGTGCCGGAAGCGATCCGCAAGGCGACCGATGCTGCGAAGCGCGGGCTCACCCGCGTGCCGCTGCGTGAAGGGCGCACGCTCCATCACGACGTGCTCGGCCGTCACGGCGCCGGCAAGGTTTATCTGCGCGCCGCGCCTCCCGGAACGGGTATCATCGCGGGCGGCCCCATGCGCGCGGTGTTCGAGACGCTGGGCATGCAGGACGTGGTGGCGAAATCGCTCGGCTCGTCGAATCCCTATAACGTCGTGCGCGCGACCTTCGACGCGCTGAAGCACCAGGATTCGCCACGTTCGGTTTCCGCGCGCCGCAACATCAAGGTTTCCACGCTGCAGGCGCGCCGGCGCGAAGGCGGCGAGGCGGAAGCCGCCGCCGATTAAGGACCAATCGTCATGGCGAAGAACATCAAGGTCGAGCAGGTGGCGAGCCCGCAGCGGCGTCATCACAATCAGCGCGAGACGCTGATCGGCCTCGGCCTGAACAAGATCGGCCGCACGCGCGATCTGCCCGACACGCCGGCAACGCGCGGCATGATCCGCAAGGTGCGGCATCTGGTGCGGGTGGTCGGAGAAGGGAAATAGATTTGTCGTCACCGGGCCTGATCCGGTGACCCCGCTTAGGAGGACGCTATGCGTCACTAAGCGAGATGGCCGGGACGAGCCCGGCCATGACAATCGAGATCGAAGGACGAGGACAAATGAAACTGCACGAGATCGCCGACAATCCGGGCGCGCGCAAGAAGCGCCAGCGCATCGGCCGCGGCATCGGCTCCGGCATGGGCAAAACCGGCGGGCGCGGCGGCAAGGGCCAGACCGCGCGCGCGGGCGTCGCCATCAAGGGCTTCGAAGGCGGCCAGATGCCGCTGCATCGGCGCTTGCCCAAGCGCGGCTTCCGCAACACGCCATTCGCCGTCAAGCTCAACGAGATCAACCTCGGCGCCGTGCAGCAGGCCATCGATACGGGCCGGCTCAATGCCGGCAGCGCGATTGACGTCGACGCGATGGTCAAAGCCGGCCTGATGCGCCGGGCCAAAGGCGGGGTGAAGCTGCTGGGCGGCGGCGAGCTCAAGGCCAAGGCCGAATTTGCCGTCTGGCGCGCCTCGAAATCCGCCATTGCCGCCGTAGAGAAGGTTGGCGGGTCGGTGAAAATTCTGGCGCCGGCCAAAGAGGAGCCGGCCGAGCCGCGCGGCAAGAACAAGCGCCGCGCGCTTCAGGCCGCCAAAGGCGGCAAGGGCGAGGCCAAGAAAGCCGAGGGCGGCAACAAGAAAAACAAGGCTGCGGAAGGCAAGGACGCGGGCTGATCCCTATATCAGCCCCGCGGGCGCGCTCTCGGTAATCGGAGCAATCGATGGTCTCGGCAGCAGAGCAACTGGCGCAAAATCTCAACTTCTCGGCCCTGATGAAGGCCGACGAACTGAAGAAACGCATCTGGTTCACGCTCGGCGCGCTGCTCGTCTACCGGCTCGGCACCTACATTCCGTTGCCCGGCATCGATCCCGCCGCCTGGGAACAGATCTTCAACACGCAGGCCGGCGGCATCCTCGGCATGTTCAACATGTTCTCCGGAGGCGGCATCCAGCGGATGGCGATCTTCGCACTGAACATCATGCCGTACATCTCGGCATCGATCATCATCCAGCTGATGACGACGGTTTCGCCGACCCTCGAGGCGCTCAAGAAAGAGGGTGAGCAGGGCCGTAAGATCATGAACCAGTACACGCGGTATTTGACCGTCGTGCTGGCGGCGTTCCAGGCTTACGGCATCGCAATCGGGCTTGAAGGCAGCGGCAGCGTGGTGAGCGACCCCGGCTGGTTCTTCCGCATCTCGACCGTCATCACGCTGACCGGCGGAACCATTTTCCTGATGTGGCTCGGCGAGCAGATCACCTCGCGCGGCATCGGCAACGGTATTTCGCTGATCATCCTTGCAGGCATTGTTGCGCGTCTGCCGTCGGCGATCGCCGGCACGCTCGAACTTGGCCGCCAGGGCGCACTGTCGACCGGCCTGATCCTCGCCGTGCTGGTCATGGCGGTCGCGGTCATCGCCTTCATCGTTTTCATGGAACG